>JBLHVW010000001.1:0-90542 GCA_047628775.1 Salibacteraceae bacterium
CCATTGCAGTTGAGTTGTTTCTATTTCCGCTACATGAATTGTTGAATGTGTGATTTGCACCAAATTGATGTCCAACTTCGTGAGCAACATAATCAACATCAAATGAATCGCCGATAGGAGCAGAACTACCAGTTACTCCAGATGCTTTACTGTTGCTACAAACAACACCAAGTCCTGCAAGTCCACCGCTATTTGTTCCGAAAACATGTCCAATATCATAATTCGCAGATCCAATTACTGAGTTTACATTGGTTTGGTTTTGTCCAATCATTGCTCCAGCGTTTCCATTTGTATAAGGATCACCTCCCGTCGAGGTATAGATCAGCTGATCATTATTCCCAATGAGCGTCATAGTGATGGCCATGTCTGTTTCATAGATTCCGTTCACTCTGTTCATTGTTGTTACCTGAGCAGCCAATGCATCCGGTACTGAACCTCCATGGAAAATTGTATACTCTCCAGTTGCGGCAATTGCCATTCTATAGGTTCTCAATTCACACGTTCCAAATGTTTTCTGAACATCTGATGCTCCCTCTTTAGCTGTTTTCAAGTTCTCTAGGTCACTGTTAAATTCGCAATTTTTCTGTTTGTCTGTAATAAAGTTCTCTTTTAAATAGACCAGGTAATATTCCGAATTTCCTTTAATAATTGGATCAATGTAGATTGTTCCTTTTCCAGGGCGAATGATCATAGCATGAAAGCCGTGTTGTGTGATGTCCCACTTCACAAATTCACCATTAACTCCATTCGCATCAAACGATTTAATCAAAGAATAGCGAGATGCCAAATCTGGGTGCATCGTATTGTTTGCTTTCGCGTAATATGTATTCATCGTCCCATCAGGATGCGGGAGATTTAGTTCGGCCGTAAAGCCACTTCCAGCTACTTCTCGATGTGCAACTCCTTCAAGCTGTTCGTACAACGACTGAACATCTATTTGGTAGATTTTTGCATCCGTAGCGTTAACTTGAAAGTCGCCAACCCCAACCAATTGACTTGTTGTCAATTCTTTAGCTTCAAGATTGATCTTTTTGGTGTTTTGCCCAAATGTGGACATAGTACAAAGGAGGAGTGCCCCAAATAAGGGAGCTCTGAGGAGTTGAGTGTTCATAATTCTAGCTTTAGTTGATTAAATGTAGTGAATTCACAGCTAAATCCGTTAAACAGTGAACAGAAGCAATGAACACTCTATGAATGCTAAACTCGTATTTAAAACATCAAAACATGATATAAATCACTTTTTATACTAAATCCTATCATATTTAATAGCTTAAAAATGATCGAAATTTGTAGTAAACAAAAACAGATTTCACATGGAACAGAATCTAGAACAAGGATCAGCAACAGGCGAACAAATTCTTTCTAAGAATACGGAGTTTAACCGTTTCGGTTTAATTTCATTGATTTTAATGATTGTCGGTATTACTGGTGGTATTGCGGTAGGAATGGGAGCTGTTCAATCAACAATAGCATTGATATTAATAATTATTCCAACAATGACAACATTGAGTTTGTTACTTGCTGTGTCGCCAATGAAATACATCATGACGTCAGGGATGATTGCAACGATAATTAACTTCTTGTTTATTGCTTACTATATAATTGCTTAAGCAAGTTTTAAGTTAAGGTTCAGGAAAGCCCTTGTCTTCGGATAAGGACTTTTTTTTGTGAAGATTAAATCAATAGTGGGTAATTTTTTGCTGGGTTTACCAGCTGCGTGGTTTCGCAGCGTGCTGTGTTTTTTTTAACCACAGAGGCACAAGTCGCCTTTCAGGCTTGGCACTATTGAAAGAATTTGTTTGGGCGCTATAATTCAACTGCGTTAAATTAAATTATGGGTTTAAGCATTGACGCTGCCATACCGTTCCTCCGTTTAACTTTACTGCTATTTGAATTCAGTCGCGATGCACTTTCTTATTACAGTTAAAAACCAAAATCATTCAAACAATTGTGATACACATATATGTAAATCTTGTTACACAAACAATACCTTTTAAATAGTGCCTTTTGCGTCTTTGCGGTTAAAAAAGCACAGAGCAGTTCTCTAATTAAAGCGTCAAAGGCAATTTGATAAAGAAGGCGGTGCCCTTTCCTTCGATGGTATCAAAGTCGATTGAACCGTGATGGTTCTCTACAATCTGTTTCACCATCGCTAAACCTAGACCCGTTCCATTGCTTTTCGTTGTAAAGTAAGGAACGAAGATTTTTCCAAGCTTTGATTTCTCAATTCCAACACCGTTGTCGGTTATTGTCACCAAAACCGAACTCAATTCCAATTTCAAATCAATGGTGATTTTTCCTTCTTGGTCCTGCGGAATTGCCTGTGTTGCGTTCTTAATTAGGTTGTTAAACACGCGTATTATTTGATCTTTATCCGCTTTAATGAAAATCTCATTTTCATCAGAATGAACAGTGATTTCTGATCCGGCACCTACTGTAAACACCTCCCTCACTCTTTTGACTAAAGAAATAAGTTCGAGCCGTTCCTCTCTTGGAATTGGCATCTTAGCGAAGGATGAGAATTCATTCGCGATTTTAGTCAAAGCGTCGATCTGTTCTACGATGGAATTTGCAACCTTTTGTAGTTTGTCGCCACTTTTTGGGTCGTCAGGATTGTATGTTCTTTGCAATTGCTGAACGCTTAACTTCATCGGAGTCAAAGGGTTTTTAATCTCATGGGCCACTTGTTTTGCCATTTCACGCCAAGCCGATTCTCTCTCACTTCTTGCCAATTGCTGCGCTGTGAATTCCAACTCTTCTAACTTCTGATTGTAATCCTTAACCAACGATCCAATTTCGTCTTCCTTGTTGTAAGAGATCGGTTCGTTATGTGTTCCAAATCGAACGGCAGCGAAACTTTCTTGAAGCAATCGCAAAGGAGCAGTAAGCCAGTTTGAGATAAAAATTGCGAGAATAATAGATACTGCCAAAAGCAGGATAAACACGTTGATAATCGCCACCAAAAACTTCTGTATCTGATTTTCAAATTCGCTTTGCTGTCCAAAATGCTGAAGGTTGATAAAGGCGAGTCTTTTGCCCTCGTTATTGTAAAATGGCTGATAGGCAGAAGAATAATTCAATCGCCCAATGTTTTCATGGTGTACATATTCACTCTTTTGTCCGTACTTCATGTTTTGATACGCCTGAGGATCCATTTGCTCGCTTATCAGTCCTTGATTAAATACTTTTGGCCGAGACGTGGCAAGCAAGTAGCCATTAGCGTCATATAAGTTAATGTCCGTGAAGAAAACACGAGAGAATTTCTGCAAGTAGAATTGAGCATTGCTTCCGTTTTCAACAATAGACAATTCATCGTAATTACCCAGTTTGGCGCCAACTTCAGTTTCAACAGAATTTAATTTTTCTCGAATTACATCATTCGTGTAATGATTGTATTGATTGCTAACGAAAACTCCACTACCCCAACCAAAGGCTAAAAGGGATAAAAAGACTAATGAAATTAGTACAATTTGAATTTTCATTGCAAGGTTCAAGGTTCTTCTTCCAGCGGCTGTTGCATTTCCTCTAAATAGAAGTGGAAGCAAAAGTAAACCATAAAAACTAAAGAGGTAAGAGAACGAAGTAAGAATATCAAGACTGGTTGGGATCTTACTTGACAGTACAATTATATCGCCTGAAGGTTTGCTTAAAATATAGTGGTTAAAATCATCATGATTGAAGAACCCGCTTTCCATTGTTTCATCAGGCACCATTTTCAAATAAGAAGATGGATAATTGAATTCACCATATTTTGTGACCAAATGAGAGCCGTGGTACTTTGCGATCGAGTACATTTCAAGCGACTCGAACACATTGGCCTGTCCTGAAATAAGTAATCTCGGGAAGCCAATTTCCTCAGGTATCTTTTTCGACTTCAGTGTGCAAAATAAAATTACCTTCGTCGAATCATTCCCAAGTAATTCTTGTCGAATAACATAACTGAATTGCTCTCGGTAATCACTGATGAAGTAAATGTTCGAATCAATCTCTGAACTTACTCCCGAACTGTCAATAATATTTTGAAGACCATCATAGTCCTCTGTCGTGTACTTTCGTTTGTCAATTAATGGGAGGTGTTCTTCATCATAAATTGAAAAATCCATTTCGTATTCTTCCCAAAATCCGTTGAAAAAACGACGCTCTAAATTCTCTTGTAAATCGGAATTCATTTTAAAGCTCGGTGATTCCACAAATCGTTTCAGGAATTTATCTTCCTTTAAACTCTCCGCGATTTTGGAATACTCAACTTCTGTTACAATGTCCTTTTCAGTGGCCAATTGATTTGCATAAAGCTCTTTTTCTTCCTTTTCCTTTCTTTTGCCAAACTCGCCTATGGTAAGTGATATTACTAATGAGAATCCAAAAAGCAAAGTTAAACCTGTTCCCAATCGATGCGTTGCCTTGTCTCTATACACCGTATACATTCCCATTCCATAAAAGAACATTGGGAATACAGCTGCGAAAAAGAGCTGATAACCATAGTTGATCTCATACAGGAAGTAAATACAACTAACAGCAAAACAAATTACAGCCAATTGCGAACCAAGAACGGATTGTTTTTTACAAAACTCCAGAATTACGCGCAAATAATGAAAATACGCATAGAACAAAACACCAATACTTGTTATGGCGAGAACAGAGTAAATATTTAACGAAAAAAGTTGATCTATAACCAGCGGAATGGAAGAATCTTCTATTAGGCCCTGGGTGAAAAATACAATGAGCGGCCACGGTAGAATAGACACAATTGCAAGAGTAATGGCAAATACTTTTGCCAAAAATCCGCGTTTAATTTTCGGAATCCGCTGACGAATTTCAAACAACAAATAGACCAAAACGGTACTATTGATAAGGTATTCGAAAAAGTTTGGAAACCATTGGTTGACCCCGTAAAGACTTGGATCGAACCCTTCTGTCTCGCTTAAGAAATCAAACCAAACAAATTGGATTGAGAGAACTCTAAGAACGGTAATTGAAACTGGAATTGTCCAACTCCATTTGTGTTTTACAATTTTCTGAGAACGCGCAACAGCTAATAACCACAATACAATTGTTCCTAAAAGCAATAAAAATAAGAGGATGGATTCTTTGGCTTCTATCGGTTGTTCTTCATTGACGATTAAGGAACAAACGTAGTTTCCGTCCATCGATTTCACTTTGTAACCTTCATTTTCATCAATCCCAATCGTTGCTTGAAACGAAAGGCTCAATTCATCAGAAAAAGAGTTTATCAGGTGCTTGTTCTCGTAGGCGTAATCGTGCTTAACTAGGAAACTGGCACAGATAAGGTATTTACCGACCTTTTTAGTTTTGGCAAAGTACCAACCGTTTTGGAGGTTTAACAATCCGTCTGCCGGAAAGTGAATGTCTGCAAACCTGATAATTGGAACTTGGTTTGTATTCCAATAAATTAAGGAATCACGGCGGTAAATGTGAATATTTACCTCTTGTCCATTGGCATGATTCAGCCATTGATTGTGAATTTCCTTTTCGTCTATTTCATCTGAAGTGAACAAAAGAAACTTGTCTAATTTTTCTTCTTGAAGTTTAAAATTTTCTCTGAACGAATCAACTGAAGGTTGATAGTTTGTAGAAACTGTTTCGAAGTAATACCATGTAAAAATCACGGTAACAACGACCGCCGAAACGAAGAGGTAATATTTGTTCAGGAATTTGAATCTCATGCTTTAAGTGCTCCAATCTCCGCAGAAATCTCGGCGGCCAATGATGCAAAATCTTCATCAGCATGCGCGTCATTTCTAAATCGAAAACTGGCCTCCTCTTCGTAAGGTAGTAAATAATTCTCGTAGCAAGGTTTTACATGGTTGTCCCATTGGTATAAGATTTGCTCGCGAGAGTAACCTCTCGTTTCCTGATCTCTGTACAAGCGTCTGTCCAATTGAACGGCAGAATCAACCTTAATAAATATTGAAAAATCAAGCACTTCGCGTACTTCGGGATAGTGAAAAAGGAACAATCCCTCAACGATAATTAAATCGGAAGGTTGAATTGTAACTAGAACATTTTTATCTGGAGGCGAATTGAAATGGTATTCCTTCACGATTATTTCTTCTCCTGAAACAAGCGTTTGAAGGTCGGAAGTTAGCTTGTCTTTATCCAACGCCGTTGGCAAATCAAAGTTGTAAATTCCGTTTTCATCAATAAGTTGTTTTTCAATGTTCAAATAGTAATTGTCCATTGAAAAAACGCTTGGATTTAAATGTCCAAACTCTCGAAAAAGACGGTTGAGAAGGGTTGTTTTCCCCGATCCACTTCCGCCACAAATACCAATAATCATTTTATCAAGTCGAATTTCATGGGTCCCGCACTATTCAATTGTTTCGTATCGAACGTTAAAACGGCATTGGGTAAAGTTACGGTAAATTCTTCTTTATCCTTTGTATTAAAGACACTACTTGGGTTGTAAATTGATCGGTCCGTAAATGCATTGTGCGCAGATTCCAAATTCATATCAAAAGTGAGAATACTTACTTTGTTGTACCCGTTATGATCCAAGTGGCAACCAATCCCCTCATTCATAGGATAAAGACCCAATTTAAGTGCTTTCTTAGGAATGAAATAACTGAGTTCGATTTTGTTTAATTCTTGCCATTCGTCTCCAAACCGCTCGTATAAGATTAACTCAGCGCTATTCTCTTCACTGTGTCCTCCGACCATATAAAACTTATCATTAATGAACGTCAGAAGTCCTTTGTCAACTGTGTGTTTTTCTTCCAAAAAGTATTTTCCCGTTGTTCCAAATCCAATGTTTTCCACCGGAATAAATTCCGTTGGCGCTTTGATGAAAATGTCTGAAACATATTTTGCTTTGGAGGTAAATTCTTTAATCGACCATCCGTTTTGCTTGTTTTTTATTCCACGAGCGGCGAAACAAATTTTATCTCCAGTAAATCCGATGTAATCCCAGTTCCCAACATTTTCATTTTTAAGATCATCTTCTGGAATTGAACCCAATTCTGCACCATAAACCATCATGTTGTGGTGCGTAATAAAGGTTGCATATTCACGAATCGCCTTCGCTTTCTTATCGTGGTATCTGAAGTGATGAACCAATGCTTTGTCGGTTACAACCACGTTAATCAATTCCAAATCGCTCCAACTTTGAACGCCAAGGTTTTTGGCCACGGCAACCATTGAAACATTTACGTTTTTCGTGTTTCCAGCCGAATTCAATTGCGTAAAATATACCTTTCCGTTTTCCAATTCTAAATTATCGAGAAAATAAACATAACGAGCATTTTCACTTGAAATGAAGTAAAACTCTTCGTTTTTTGGCGTGAAAGATTCATCCCAGATACTTGCATCCCCATCTCCTGCGAGCACCATGTCGACCTTTCTCGTTGTTGTCCCTGGATCTTTACTCAATAGAATTGCTCCTTGGCCCCTCCATTCTATCACATCATAATATGGGAATTTCTTTGCTTCGATTTCAATCTCTTGAGCGAGTGACATCATTGAAATTGAAAGAACGAACAACAGTACTAATCTCTTCATGTTTTTGTATTTTGTGGATAATTGTTATATCAATCATCGTGCTAAAAATATAGGTTATGAAATCAATTTCAAAAAGTAATATAAGTAAAGCAGTAATAATCGCTCTATTAATGGTTCCAACCATGCTTCTTTTTCAATCGTCTCAAGTAAAGGGAGGCAAAGATTTAAAGATCGGTAAAAAGGCTCCAATGACATCTACAAACTTAACGGGAGCAGATGGAAACAGTTACAGCTTGGATAAATTGACGCAAGAAAATGGATTAATTGTAATCTTCTCGTGCAACACGTGTCCTTTTGTTGTGGGTAGCGATGGTTTTGAAGGTTGGGAAAAACAATACAACGAAATCTACAAAACGGCCCAAGAGAATAATATGGGCGTTGTTCTCATTAACTCAAATGAGGCAAAAAGAACAGGAGTTGATTCTCAGGTTGAAATGAAGAAACACGCTGAGGATAATGGATATACAATGCCTTATGTTGTAGACACAGATTCAAAGTTGGCTGATGCCTTTGGTGCAAAGACAACACCACATGCATTTATCCTCGACAAGGATAAAAAACTGGTCTACAAGGGTTCTATTGACAATTCTTGGGACACGAAGAAAACGGAATTGACAACTTATTTATACAATGCCATTGCGAATCTAGCGGAAGGCAAAACAATTGAAGAAAACTCTACGTCACCAAGAGGCTGTAGTATTAAAAGAAATAAATAATATTCGAAAATAATGATGACGAATCGTATTCTACAATTAGTATCTGTTTTATTCCTTTCTGGGGTTGCCTTCGGACAAGTGACAGATCTTGGTGGGCCTTTGGGATGGTTAGACCAATCAAGTTTTAAGACAATAGATGCAGTTCAAACAATGCCGAAAATTGACTTAAAAGCGATTGAAGCAGAAGACATTCTGAACGACGCTGCAAAAGATGCTCCTTGGAGATTTGGACACAAATTTGAAACGAACATTCGTCTAAAAGACTTTTCAAACAATTGGAATCAATTGCCTAATGGTGATCGGGTTTGGAGAACCGAAATAAAGTGTGTGAATGCGCTTTCAATCAATCTAATTCTTTCCAATTTGTTTATTCCTGAAGGCGCCTACCTCTATCTTTACGACACGGATCAAACCAATCGCGTTGGAGCCTATACCTCAAGAAACAATCGGGAAGACGGTTTGTTGAGCACCGAATTGGTTCTGGGAGATGATATTATTGTTGAGTACGTTGAACCACTTGCTGTTAAAAGTCAAGGGCATTTTACAATCTCGAATGTGATTCATGGGTACCGAAGTATTGGAATAATTCAAGATCAATTGGAAAAAGGTATTAACGATTCTGGTGATTGCCATTATGACGTCAATTGCCCACTTGGTAATGGATGGGAAAACGAAGCACGATCTGCCGCTATGATTGTTGTAAACGGAAACGGGATTTGCAGCGGAGCTTTGATTAACAACACTTGCGAAGACGGTCGTCCACTAATTTTAACTGCAAATCATTGTTTGTCTTCTGGAGCCACAACTTGGTCTTTTCGATTCAATTGGGCAAGTCCTCCGGGAACGGAATCTTGCGCATCGGTTCTTGGAAGTACAGACCCAGGCGCGCCTTATGATCAAACAGCAAATGGAGGAACAGTGCTTACAAACGGAACAGAATCTGACTTTCTTTTGTTGGAGGCGGACAACATGACCGTGGCAGATGCTACTGCTTGGAATTTGTTTTACTCAGGATGGAACCACGATGAGAATGCAATTATTACCGAAGCCACTTGTATCCATCATCCTGTCGGTGATGTAATGAAAATTACGCGCGAAGAAGATTCTCCATTTCACAGTGTTGGAGGAGGCGCACAGGTTTGGTGGGTTGCTGATTGGGAATTTGGAACAACGCAAGGCGGTTCGTCTGGAAGCCCTTTGTTTGATCAAAACCACAGAATTGTCGGTCAGCTTTTTGGCGGACTGGCAGGTTGTGCGGGAACGAGCCCAAATCAACTTTACGATTATTTTGGTCGACTAGGCGTTTCTTGGGACTTAGGCGTTAGTGAGCATTTAGCGCCTGCGACTTGCGGTCAAGCACTTGTTGTCGATGGCTGGGATCCAAACGGTACTCCTCAATTTGATGATGCCAGCGCGCAATCCATTGCAAGTCCCGAAGTTACAATTTGCGGACTAACTTTTGAGCCAGAAGTGGCGATCAGAAATGCCGGCGACAACACTTTGACAGAATGCACCTTAACATACAACATTGACGGCGGAACGGACCTTACTTACAATTGGACAGGATCGCTTGGGCCGAACGATTCTGAAACGATTGTTCTTCCCGGAATGAGTTCAACAGATGGTGTTCATACATTTAACGCATTTACTTCTGATCCAAATGCGACATTCGATACCAATACTGGAAATGATACCGTATCGAAAACCTTTACGTTATTCGCCAATTCTATTGCCGCATTCATCAACATTTCAACGGATTGTTACGGGTATGAAACGGCGTGGGAATTGAGCGACTCGGGCTCTAACCTTATTGCTTCAGGTGGAAATCAAGCCGTTGGCACTGGTGGAAATCAAACGGCATCATCGAGCGATCCAGGTGCGTATGGAAACGAACTAACCGTTACAGAAAAATATTGTTTGGGAGTTGGTTGTTATGACTTCATCATTTTTGATGATTGGGGCGATGGGCTCGAAGGAACTTCGCAAGCGGGGTGCAACACGGACGGCAATTATACAATTACAAGCGCGTCAGGGTTTGTTTTTGGAAACATGCAAAACGTTGCTTTTGATATTTTTGAAACAATTAACTTCTGCATAACTGCAGATGCTGGATTGAACGGTCTTTCTTTGGACGATTTCGAATTGTATCCGAATCCAAGCAATGACTTAATTAACATTTCTTTGAGCGCAGCTTTTCAAGGGAATTTCAATCTTGAAATACGAGATTTGAGCGGACGATTGATTTCCACAGTGCAATTAAAGGACAGCATGACGACTGTTGATTTGAGTTCTGTTTCTGATGGAACGTACTTTTTTAAAGTGAGCGATGGTGTTTCAGTGTTAACGAAAAAGGTTGTGGTTGCTAATTAGACGTTTAGGGTAATGAAAATTACGATTCGTATAATCTACAATAATCTTCATTTACTGTTAAATTATACTGGTAGCTGGTACGAATAAGTGAAAATCCTACCCAAATCCACCTAAAAATTATTTGCTCATTAAGAAAAACCTACGTATTTTGAACCCAAACAACTAAAGATGAAAACATTAACAATCATAGCTACACTGCTTATTTCAGGCGTTTCATTTGGACAAATTACGCTTCCAAAGAAGGTTACCAAGAAAGAAGTTCAAAAAGTTCCAGCTGCCAAAAAGAAAGTAAATACTCCCAAAACAAAAGCGGTACCAGCACCTGCTGGAACGGAACGCAAACGTCCAGGAGCACATTCAACAGAAAGAAAACGACCGGGGCAAGTAACAAAAGGCAAGACTACAAAGCCTGCAGCTACTCCAGTAACCAAGCCAAAGAAACCGGCGGGAAGACTTTAAATGTTCGCAATAAATGTTAGAGGTTAGATTGATGAAATTTATGATTCGAGAGTTTATTTTAATCTTCTTTTACTGTTTCATTGGTAGCTTGGCTTTTACTCAAACTGTTTCTGCTAATGTCTCTGGGAAAGTAGAATCTCTAGGATACGGTGTTGTTAAAAACGTCGAAATAATCATTTCCAAGGGAACGGATACCATTCAAAGAATATTCTCTGATAAGGATGGAAAATTTTCAATTGATTTCGATTTACAAGTTGGTGATGAGTTACTACTCACAACTCGGCATAGAAACTATTTCCAAAGCGAGAGCGCGTTTAAAGTTCAAACTGATCTAATTACCAACTTCTTTTTTGAATTGAAGCTTATTCGGATTCTAATTAATCATGGTCCAAATTATGCGATTTATGAATTGAACGAAACTGAAGAATTTTCCGTTTTTCAAGCGGATCTATTATTAGACATAATCGAAGGTTATCCTTTGATTTGTATCGAATTCTATCACCTTAGAAATCCAAATGAATCCAATTCAGTTGGACGGAAGCGGCTAAAAAGCTTTCAAGAGTATTTGGTAAAGAATAATGTCCCAATGGAGAATATCATCATTAGCAAAAGAAGCGGATTTTTGGATTGTGAACTGCACGATGACTGCCGAAGTCGAATAGATGGGGATGTTCTCTCCATGAGTGGCAAATGCAAATAAGATATGTATAAGTAAGTAGAAAAATTAGTAAAAAAGGATGTCACTAAAGAAGGTTTGACTGCTGAATACAGTGCAAGGGTAATTCGTAGAAGCAATATAGTAAAGGATTCGAACAATAAAATAAACGGACTATCTTTCATAGAGTCAGAATGGAGAACGCTGGCTGAATAGATTGCGCAATAAAACATGAACTGGATTAAAGAAATAGGAATTGTGTTGTCGTATATATCAATGCTCGTTGCCTACTACCTGTTTGATTGGGAGCCGTTTGGGGTTTTCGTTTCCTACTTGATTGAAACCGTCGTGCTTTTAATTGTGTATTCTATAATTAGATCAATTAACGAAAAGAAGAATTCGAGTGCCCATAAAAAAGCGCAGCCTCTGGCAAATTTGCTGATTGGAATAACCCCCTTTTTAATTTTCCAATTTTTTATGATCGGATGGATGTTAAGCTCTATAGATCCCGATCATAATTTTATAAACGAAAACCTTCTCCTTACAAAAGAAGTGTTCTTTGCCTCAGCCTCTATGCTTCTCTTTTATTCCATCTGGGCAATCCAAATTCCCAACCACAAAAAACGATTGACCATTTTTCAAGACAATTTAATTTTTAAGGTTATTGCATTGAGCGGAACCAATATTTTAGGATTCGTGCTTGTTTTGGTTATTGGAGTTACATCTGTGCTTCCGGTATTAGTTGTGATGGTAGTTGCACGGATTTTATTGGAAATCTATTTTGGCCGTAAAATGAAATTCGTATAATTGATCCGTATGACTCCAATTATAGAAACAGATCGTTTAATTCTTCGGCAATTCAAGCTCGATGATTTTAAAGCCGTTTATGAATTTGGCTCTAATTTAGAAGTCCAAAAATATACGGGCGATTCCCTTATCGAATCATTGGAGGCTGCCAAAGAGCTGATCAAAAATGTTTGGTATCAAGATTATGAAAAATACGGTTACGGCAGATGGGCTGTAATCTATAAAACCAACAATAGGTTAATTGGGTTTGCCGGCCTCAAATACATTTCCGACATAGAAGAAACCGATATTGGCTTTCGTTTTTTGCCTGAATATTGGGGAAAAGGAATTGCAACTGAAGCTTCCATACCGATCCTAGAGTATGGATTCGAACACTTTGGATTGAAGAAAATAATCGGAACCGTGATGCCTGACAATATCGCTTCATGTAAAGTGCTCGAGAAAATTGGATTGACCTTCTATAAAGTCGACGATTACGGCGGCGACGCAGAAAAGTACAATTGGTATAAAATTAATCGGCCTTTAAAATAGAAACGTGTTTTCTAAAGAGAATGCTTTTTTTGGTTCAAAAAATTAGATGTTAATTAACATGTAAGCCCCATTGCAACTTCTCGTCAAACCCAAATAGTATCTTGATTAAAAAGCAACACAACTATGAGTAAAAAATTCACATTCACCAATGCCAAAGGAGAGAAGCTCTCAGCGAAAATAGAATTGCCTTCAAATCAAGCTCCTGCAGCATACGCCTTGTTTGCTCATTGTTTTACATGCAATAAAAATTTTACTGCCGTGCGAAACATCAGTAAGGCGTTAAACCAAAAAGGAATTGCTGTAATGCGTTTCGATTTTACAGGTTTGGGCGAAAGTGAAGGGGATTTTGCCGATACTAATTTTTCTTCAAACATTCAAGATTTGGTCTGCGCTGCGGATGCATTAGCTAAAGAATATGAGGCTCCACAATTATTGATTGGTCATTCCTTAGGAGGGGCTGCCGTAATTTATGCAGGGTTAGAAATTCCTTCGATAAAGGCAATCGCGACAATTGGCGCACCGTCTTCTCCAGATCACGTTCAGAATTTATTCGAAAGCAGCGTTGATGAAATTGAAAAGGAACAGAAAGCCCTTGTGAATTTGGGAGGAAGAAATTTCACCATCAAAAAGCAATTCATCGATGATCTTCAAGATAGAAACATGGCGGAAGTTGTTGAGAAACTTCGCTTGCCTTTAATGATCATGCATTCGCCTCAAGATACGACGGTGGGCATAAAAAATGCGGCGGAAATCTACAAATATGCAATGCACCCAAAAAGCTTTATTTCACTGAATGGAGCGGATCATTTATTGACGAACAAAAAAGACTCTCAATACGTTGGGAACATGATTTCCGAATGGGCGACGCAATACATCGACCTTTCTATAAATGACGAATTACGTCCGGAAAAGCAAGTGTCTGTTCGAATTGGAAATGAAGGATATACAACCGATATAATTGCTGGAAAGCATGCATTAAGAGCAGACGAACCCGAATCTGTCGGTGGAAATAATTTTGGACCAACGCCATACGATTTGCTTCTGGCATCCATTGGAGCTTGCACAGCAATGACATTAAGAATGTACGCAGATGTCAAGAAATGGGACCTGCAAGAAGTTTTTGTTCACCTTTCGCACAGCAAAGAACACGCCGCGGATTGTGAATCATGTACAACCGAGACGGGTAAAATCGATCAAATAGAACGGTCTATAAAACTTGTGGGAGACCTTGACGAGAAGCAAAAGGCACGTTTATTAGAAATTGCGGACAAGTGTCCCGTTCACAAAACACTTCACAACGAAGTCAAAGTTTTGACGACCATCCTATCTTAGCCTACTATTGACGAATTTTATCAAGCAACGCTTAATTAGTTGAAAATGTGTGCAATGAATAGTCTCTTTAGCTTAAATATTATTCCTATGAAAACAACGCACTCCTACTGGCTTTTGTAAGCCTTTCAACCTTAGGTTGGAGTCAGGAACAAACCGACAAAATCAAATTCGAAAGACAATCAACAAACGAACAAAAAGAGGTTGTTGGAGGTTGGTACAATTACGGCCAAATGCTAGTTGATGCCGTCTACAAGGTAGATTATTATAGAAATTACATGTTCCCCGATTCTACGGTTCAAGAAGAATACTCAGGCGGGTACGGATCAGTTTGGAAACATGCAATAGGTGAAGTTTTTGATCCAACTGCTGACAATTGGGGAATTGATATACAAGTTCCATTAGACATTACGGATCCATATACTGTAGACTCTGTTTGAATTTGGTACTTGTATTACCGCCATCAAAATGTTGCTTCGGATACAATTAAAGTTTAGGTTTGGAGCGAATCGGCAATGAATCTTTATGAGGGTCCATGGGCAATTGGGATTCTATAACCACAGCCTAAATGCAACGAAGAGCATCCGATACAATCAAAGCACAAACGGTTGGAGCGGTGATTATTATCCCGGAATTGCGTATTTCGATTACACGGATCACAATGATATTGGATTTCACGTTGTAGGAACGCTGGGCTTGTATGAAAAGGATCAATCGGATTTTACCTTGTACCCCAACCCTTCAGATGAAATACTCACCCTCAAATTAAATGGCGGCGTTGCATTGAATTCTCTTAAAGTGATCGATTTAACAGGAAAAGATGTTTCTAGTTTAATTGAAATTAACGGAAATACAATCAACATTGGAGCATTGGCGAATGGGAATTATTTTCTTATTCACGCATTGGACAACGAAACGACCACCAAAAAAGTTATAGTAAATCACTAAGTAAGTTCTCCGCACTACTGATTATGGGCTGGAAACGTTTCCATCCCTATTTTTTTTTAAGCTATTGGTTTTAAAAGTATATATCCCTACATTTGAATCTACTAACTAAAAGAATCTACTATGAAAACACTTTTACTATTCGCAGTTCTTTTTCCAATAACTGTATTCTCTCAAATCTCTTATACAATAACCGTTGAACGGCTTAAAGCAAAAGCGGATCCGTGTGATGGTGGCTCTCCATTTTGTTTCAATGCGCCACAAGATCCTGTCTTCAGTATTTGGACAAACGATATGGAAGCAAACGAATTCACAAACTGCTGGACTTTCGACAATGATAATGATGCCGATTATAACTTATGGATTGATATTCAAAATTTAGAAATCGCAAATGTGGCTAACGTTACAACAACTTGGCTTTCATTTGATATGGAAGGGTTTGAAAGTGATGCGCTGGGCAGTGTTACTTGTTCAAGCGGTGGACTCGATGAGGCGGTTTTCGATCGTCAATTCGTTCTTCAATTGGACCTTTCGACGGTTCCTGAAAACACAGATCATTTGGTTACTCTTGAATTGGGCGATACGTATTGGGCTGAATTGACAGTTCATTGGATTGATTTAACTGCTGGCTTATCGGATCTCGTAAATGATTTCAACTTTGCATTGGTTCCAAACCCAACAAATGGATTGTTTAAGGTGAACATGACATCGCAAGGCGTGGATCAATTTAACGTTACCGTTTCGGATTTGGCTGGAAGAACTATTTTTCATCAAGAAGGATTGTCCCACCAATCGGAAATCGATTTGAGCAACCAAGATGCTGGAGCTTATTTCGTAAATGTTGAGGTGAACGGAAGAATGAGAACAGAGAGAATCTTGCTTCAGTAAAAACAGTTTCAAAAGATTTAATTAAGAGCGATTTGGAAACAGGTCGCTCTTTTTTTATCTTCATGCAATAGGTACTAAAAGAATTCTCATTTGAGAAGAAAAAATCCTTGACGAAAAAAAATAAGCGTTCCAATGATTTGATGATTTGACGGGAGAACAAAAGAGAGTTGATGATAAGCTGAGTGAACCATCGAAGGAATCCAAACCATGAGCTAAATACCTCTTAGGTTTTGGGTTTTGGGTTATTGGTTTTTGGTTTTTGAGTATTACAATTGTTGGTCTTTACGTCTCATTTATTAGAATAATACTCTTCTAATTCTTTGGATTATTTAGCTTGCTTACTGCTGCCTTTATGTTGCCTGTCATGATAAAAGAGGGGCCTAAAGGGAACGATTTAATAAGGACGTTTTTCAGCCTAATATGGATTGTCGTATCATTGGTAGCAATCTTGAATTCTAACTTAGAAATTACATGCACGTATATTATAATTGGCCTGCATATTTTTGGTCTTTTCGAACTTACTTACCAGCTCTATTTTAAAAAAGATAAAAAAGTCGCCTTCCCGAGATAAACTCAAAAAGGCGACCATTGCTTTATTCATACTTGCACTATTTTAGCAAGCCTGTTGAACTTACTTCTTAATTACACGCTTAACAGCAGCCCTCAAATTGTCAACACTAACTTCAATAAAGTATTGTCCTGCTTCTCCGTTAATCGTCATTTCAACCAATTGAGCTGAAGTAAACGAAGTTCGATCTATTTCTCTTCCCATTGCATCCAGTATGCGAACAGAAATGTTATCAATCGTTGATCCAAATTCTACTGTTACATTACCCGTTGTTGGGTTTGGTAAAACAACAATTTGACTGTTCAACCAAAATTCTGGAAGACCAACCACTGTAACCAATTCACAAGCAGAAGTATCGGTGCACGAATTTTCAGTAACAATTACCGCATAGTTTCCTGTAATCAATGCTGTGAATGATTGAGATGTCTCACCCGTAATGGCTGCATTGGCATTATCACAATCAATCCATTGATACGTTGCGCCCATTGCACCCACTGTTAATGTCTCTAAAACCAGTGTGGTTGACACATCAACAGTAGTAATTGAAAGGTTCAATGTAATAATACTATCACACCCAACAGAATTAGGAATAACATCGGTAAAGGTCCCAGATGAAGTAAATACGGCTCCACTTGGTGCAGTATAACTGTTGCAAACTGTTTCAGTAATAGACGCCAATGAACTTGTATTAATGGTTAAATCAATTACAAGCGTACTGTCACATCCACCTGCATTTGGAATTGTATCCATATAGATCCCTGCTGATGTCCAAGACAATCCGCTAGGGGAAGTATAAGTATCACAAGTAGTGACAGCAAACGATGAATCTGTAGGAGTACAAGGAACAACTGCACATGAAATCATTGAATGGAAACCCAATGAATCAAAAGTGTTTTGAGGCAATACGATCCATTCTCCAGCAGCCGTTGCCCAATCATTATTACCTTGTTGAATTGCAGGGCTTCTAACAAGCGTATACTCACTTGTTGCACCTGACCCAACAGGCCAGTTCGTACCTGGATCAACACCTATTTCACCAATTACGTCGAGCGTGTCTCCTGTAACGATGTTTTCAAGGATAACGGCATCATCTCCATTAAAGAATGTTGCGGCGTTTGTAGTATCAGAAGGAACAAGTATTCCAAGTGAATCTGCTGATGAGTTTCCAATTACGTAAACATCACCTGCAGCGATAAATGTTCCAGCAGGGAAGTCGTAAGTTCCAGATGCTGTAGGTGACCCATTCGTGTGTCGTTTTACAACATAATCAACAAGATCAATAGCTCCACTTGTTGGATTGTATATTTCTAAAGCTTTGTTGCTACTCGAACCTTCAACGTATTCAGAGAAGAACAATTCTGAACATTGATTTGCACATCCTCCTGCTGAAGGATCAATTACAAGGTTCACTGTAATAACACTATCACATCCCAATCCATTTGGAATAGTATCCATGTACACTCCAGTTGTTGTCCAAATTTGACCACTTGGTGAAATATAACTTGTACATGCAGAACCTTGAATTGTACTTGTTGTTTCAGTTCCAATTGTTAAGTCTACAACGTAAAGGCTATCACACCCTCCTGCATCAAAAATAGTATCGTTGTAAATACCAGTTGTTGCCCATGTATAAGTTCCACTTGGTGAAGTTACCGCTGAACAAGAAGTCATCGTTTGGTTAAATGTTGTTGGCGAACAAGATGCTCCACAAGGTGTCATTGAATGCGCTCCAAGTGAATCAATCATGTCAATTGGAAATACCATCCATTGTGTTTGTGAAACAGCCCAATTCAACTCCCCTTGGTTCACATTGATATTTCTAACCAGTGTAAAGTTGTTGGTTGCACCGGCTCCAACAGTCCACCCAGAACCTGGATCAAAACCGATTTCACCGATTATATCCAACGTATCACCAGAAACAATATTTACCATATAAACAGCATCATCGCCATTGTAAAATGCAAGAGTATGTGTTGTGTCAGATTCTGCAAGGATTGCAGCATTGGCACTAGGGTTTCCTATAACATATACGTCACCAGCTAGAATAGTTCCAACTGGAAAAATACTATCCGTAGCAGTCAAACTTCCGTTATTTGCTCTGTAGATAACATAGTTCTCCATGTCAATATCGAAAGATGTTGGATTGTAAATTTCAAGTGACTTGTTACTGCTCGACCCCTCAATATACTCAGAGAAAAATAATTCGCCACAAGGCCCAAACGCTGGAGTTGGAGGTGCACAAGATGTCATTGTATGCATTCCGAGGGAGTCAAATGTGTTTTGAGGAAATACGGTCCACTCTGTTGCTGCAAGTGCCCAATCGTTGTTTCCTTGCTGTATCCCAAGATTTCTAACCAGTGTAAATTCACTTGTGGCACCAGTGCCTACTGCCCAATTCGTACCCGGATCAACACCGACTTCACCAATTACATCAACTGTGTCTCCAGTCGTAATATTTTCAAGAATAATTGCATCATCTCCGTTAAAAAATGTTGCTGCGTTCGTCGTATCCGAAACAGTTACAACAGCTGGATCAGCATTCGCATTTGCAATCACATAAACATCACCAGGGGCAAGAAGTGTTCCTGCAGGAAAGTCATACGTTCCAGAAGCTGTTGCGCTTCCATTTGTGTGTCGCTTTACAAGGTAATTGGACAAATCAATAGGTCCACTTGTTGGATTGTAAATTTCGAGTGCTTTGTTGTTACTCGAACCTTCAATGTATTCAGAGAAAAAGAGCTCTGAGCATTGGGCAAAGCTAAACGTTCCCGTAAGCAATGTAAATGTTAAAATAATGAATGTTTTCATCGTGATAATTCAAATTAAAGAACAAATTTGGGTTATTAATTAGACTTTATCATTATTCAGAGATTAACAAATAGTTACGAGAAGTCGAGGTTTATGCACTAAACAGATTTAGTGGCGAAGAAATCTAATAAATGTTGATAAGTTATTCTGAAAGAACCAAATTATTTTAAAACAGAGCATGAAATTAAACCTCAGTGTGAAGCCTAATACTTCACAAAAACATTTTTCGGCTCAGTAAAGAAACGCAACGCTTCCCAACCGCCTTCTCTTCCAACACCAGAAGCCTTAACACCTCCGAACGGTGTTCTAAGATCACGAACCAACCATGCGTTGATCCAAACGATTCCAGCATCAATTTCATTGGCCATTCGATGCGCTCTTTTGAGATTAGACGTCCACAAGGTAGCGCTTAAACCGTATTGCGTTGAATTGGCCATCATCAGCACTTCTTCCTCCGTATCGAAAGGTGTAATTGTAACGACAGGCCCAAAAATTTCTTCTTGGTTCGTTCTGCAATCATAAGCCAAGCCTTCAATCACGGTAGGACGTAAATAGTATCCCTTCTCATATCCCTCAATAATTACACGCTCTCCACCCGTCAAAACTGTTCCGCCCTCTTCTTTGGCGAGTTCAACATAAGAAAGCACTTTTTCCATGTGGGGTTTTGAAACAACCGCTCCCAACTTTGCGTTCGGGTTTGAAGGATGCGCGACAACCGTATTTTCAACGCGTTTAACGAACTCTTCTTTGAACTTGTCATAGATTGATCGCTCAACAAAAATTCGAGAACCACAAAGACAAATTTGTCCTTGATTTGCGAACGACGAACGAAGCGTTGTACTCAACATTTCTTTGAAATCGCAATCCGCAAAAATGATATTAGGATTCTTCCCTCCCAATTCAAGGGAAAGTTTCTTAAACATTGGAGCGGCAGTTCGAGCGATGTATTCTCCCGTTGCCGTTCCTCCAGTAAAAGAGATTGCTTTTATTTTTGTGTGCTTCACAATGGCATCGCCAGCACCTCCACCTTCTCCGTGAAGAATATTCAAAACACCGTCGGGCATTCCCGCTTCTTTGGCCACCTTACCTAGCAAGTAGGCCGTGTATGGCGTAACTTCGGATGGTTTTGCAATAACGCAATTTCCTGCGGCCAAAGCCGGAGCAATTTTCCAAGAAAAAAGATACAAAGGCAAGTTCCAAGGAGAAATACAACCCACAATTCCAAGTGGTTTTCTCAAGGTATAATTAACGCCAACGCCTTCCATATTGTGCGACTCCGAAGCATAGTGCAAAATTGCCGTTCCAAAGAAATGAAAATTTGAAACCGCTCTTGGAATATCAACATGTTCTGCAAGCGAAACAGGCTTTCCATTGTCACGCGATTCAGCTTGAACAAACTCATCCATTCTTGCTTCAATCCCTTGCGAAAGCTTCACCATAATGGCGCTTCTTTTCTCAATGCTCATTTTTGACCAAACAGGATATGCTTTTTCAGCCGCTTTCACCGCCAACTCAACATCTTGAGCGTCAGAATTCGGAATGAGGCTGTACACTTTTCCCGAAGCGGGCTCATAGTTATCAATGTATTGACCTCCAACTGGGTCACAATACTTACCATCAATAAAGTTCTGAAGTTTCTCCATTAGTCAAAAGATTGAGCTGTAAAAGTACCTAAATTAATTTCCATTTCTTAAGGCGTTTTTGGATGCTCTTTCCGAACAGAAAGGAGATTATAATCCCCAAACCAACACCCGAAACATTGGCAACCATATCGTACATTGAAAATGTTCTTCCTGGCACAAAATACTGCCCTATTTCCATTAACATTCCGTAGCAAATGGCAAAAACAATCCCGTTTCGAAAGTGCTTCATTTTGGGCAAAGTCACCAAGCCGACATTAATCATTAAAGTTCCGTAAGCGATGAAGTGCCCAACCTTATCATTTCCAACAGAAATCGATGTAGAAGGAGTCAAGCTCAAATATGCTATTGCTGCAAGTAAAAGGACCAAACTAATTCTTAAAATCATTTATTTATCTTTTTAACGAGCTCTTCTGTGAACCGCACCATGTTCTTGATTTCACTTGTATTGGCAATACGAAGCGATTTAAAGATAAGTAGTGCTTGACCATTGCATTCAATATGGTAGATTTCTTCGCTTTCAAAGAAAGCCAATAAGTCTTGAGTGAACAAAGCTCGAATTGCACCTTCATCTTCACCTCTCAATCGCATCTTTTTAGAGAAAAATGGCGCTTCTGGGAAATCAATATCTGAAGATGAAAACGACAGTACACGATCAAAGAGCTTATCGAAAATTCCTTCTTGCTCTAAAACAAACGACGGGATTTTCTTTGGTAAATGAACGAGTTGAACGGTAGTTTTGTAGACTTCTTTCGATAGCATGGCTCCCTCGTCAAAAGCAATATCGCTTAATTCCCAGTCAATTTCGGTGTCTGAAAATGCTCCTGCGATAACATTATGTTTGTATTCAAGCGGTCTTGAATTAAAGAAATCAAACTCTAACAATTCACTAGAGTCAACTTGAATCTCTTTGGTATACATCCAGCCATTGTCCAATGCAATTTGCATAATTCGTTGCTGTCTTGGGGATATTTTTTGCGGGTTGGGAAGAATCAAACTTCTTAATGCCAATTTATGATTAGAGGAAGCAACGTGTTGTGTCAATCCAATTATTTGAACTTTTCCTCCCGTTAACCGATGCGCTCTTCTAAAGTCGACCAGTTTTTCTTGGAAGGTTAAATCAACCAACCTTGTTTTTGATAAGTCGACTTGCAGGTTTGCACCCGCGGGAATTTTATCCAGTAACCCTATCAATTTGAGCATCGAAAGGAAGTTGGCAACACCCCGTACCTTAAGCGTGTAGGAGCCGTCTTGATTGTGTCTCATTTTTGTTCCTGAATTCACAACCATTTGAATAAACTGCGGAATTGAAACCCGTGAAATCAATAAGTGTGCAACCAACGTAATACCCATGCCGCCCAAAAGACCAATCAAAGGATCTCTGTACAGAGTAATTACAACAGTAGAAATCAAGAAAACCAGTTGTTCCAGTCCTTGTTTATAGATTTCAATAAACAGTCTTGGCGACGCCAATTTAATTCCAGTAAAGACCAGAACAGCAGCTAATGCCGCTTTCGGGAACAATTGAATCACTGGAATCAAGAAGAGGACGAAGAGGGCAATAAACAATCCATGGTATAAATTGGACCATTTCGTTTTTGCATGATTGTGAACATTAACGGTACTCCGAACAATTACCGTAATTACTGGTAAACCACCCAAAGCTCCGGAGACCATACTACTGATGCCAACACCAACAAGATCTCGGTTCATGTTGGTTTTTCGCTTGTAGGGATCCAATGCGTCTACAGCTTTAGCCCCAGCTAAAGTAATTACCGTTGATAAGAGTGTTATTGAAATTACTGCTGCCCAAAAAGTAAAAGTGTGTGCTTTAGAAAAGTCGGGAATCGGAAGGTTATCCATCCAATTGCTTTCGACATCTATCAGGTAATTCTGAGGTTGGTGGAATTGTTCTCCGAAAAGAATTGTTCCCTCTGATTCCAAATGACCGTAAAGAATTACAATTGGCACCGAGACAGCCAAAACCCATACTGGAGCTGGAATAAAGTGGAATACCTTGTAACTAATTCGTGCATGGAAGATCAAAAGAATGAGTCCAATGCCAGAAATTACGGCGATATATGGATTGATTTCTGGAAACTTATAAATAATATCTTTCAGAATGTCAATCGTGTTTCCAGCATCAGAATGCGTACCCATGGCAACGTGCATCTGTTTCGCAAAAATGATAATACCAATAGAGGCGAGAATACCATGAATAACCGTTGTAGGAAATATTTCTGCAATTCTACCCCATTTTAAAAGACCAATTACAACCTGCAATCCACCCGCTACGATAATTGCAGCGAGAACATATTGATACGCCTCTATGGTGGTCGTTCCGCCTACTTGAAACGCCAAAACGGCTGAAAAGATAACCCCAATCAATCCAGCTGCGGGGCCGTTAATAGCCAATTTACTGCTTCTAAAAAATGTAGTTACAACACCCCCGACTACCGCTGTTATTAATCCAGCGATGGGCGGAATTCCAATAGCAACAGCAATTGCAAGTGATAAAGGAAGTGCTACTAGGGAAACAGAGATCGCCGCAACAACGTCATGTTTCCAATGTTTCGTAAAGCCCTTTAAGCCGGTATGTGGTATGTCATCTCTAGATTTCGCCATTATTGCCCGATAATATACATCTATTTTCTTACTACAAAAAGAGTTGTTAATCGTATCTTAATTCTTTTCCTTTTTTTACTGCTGGGATTCCTTCTGTCAGCCATTGTGGTGCTTTTTCACCCAACAGATAATGATCAAAGAATTGACGCATTCGAATACTCAAATCAATTCGGTTCGCATTTTTCATTAGGTTATGACCATCACCATTATAGTTCAATAACCAAGTTGGCTTGTCAAGTCTTTTCAAACCTGTAAACAATTCAATTCCTTGGTACCATGGAACTGCTCCGTCACCGTCGTTATGCATGATCAATAAAGGCGTGGTTACATTCGGAAGATGAAATTGCGGTGAATTCTCCACGTACAATTCTGGTTTTTCCCAAATCGTATATCCAATTCTACTTTGTGTTCTTTCGTATTGAAATTGGCGGTTATAACCACTTCCCCATCGAATTCCTCCATACGCTGAGAACATATTTGTAACCGGAGCACCTGCCATTGCAGCAGCATATCTATCCGTCATTGTAACGAGCTGGGCAACTTGATAACCTCCCCAAGATTGACCTTGTAAGGCCATTCGGTTTGAATCAACATTTGGTAAAAGCTCCAATACGCGATCCGTTCCACTCAAAATACAATCATAAGCCGATTGAGCTGGATGCCCTTCCTTGTAGCGAACATCTGGAATAAATACGACATAACCCGCCGATGTGTATTCGGAAGGGAAAATAATTGAAGCAGTTGGTCTTGGAATGTAATGTGAGTGCAAATTGTCAGACCTCAATTCATAAAAGTAAACCATTAAAGGGTAGCTTTTTGAAGCATCGAAATCTTCTGGTTTGTACAGAATCCCCTCTAGTTTCGTTCCATCGTAAGCTTCCCAATCTATAATTTCTGATGTTCCCCATTTAAATTCGCTTTGCTGAGGATTGGTGTTTGATAGTTGCTTAAGATTTTCAAACTCTCCTGTATACGTGAACAATTCTGGATAATCCTTAAATGTCATTTTACGCATTGCGAAGCGTTCAAGGTTTTTAGATCGCATTAATCCACCATAAAGCTTAGCGTCGAAATAAGCCAATTCTTTGACATCAGTATGGTCTCCATGATCAATCAATTTGTAAATATGGATTCCTTTTGTTTTCTCATCAAATCCTCGCAAGTAGACATTTTCGTAGTGAACATAAACACTATCGTATGACCAATTTCGCATCGAGAATCTAATTTTATTCTTCATCCCAGCGCTGTCTGTAATCGAAATCAATTCCTTATTTCCTAATTCGTACGACCAGATGTCATATTCGGATTGAATATAAATTTCAGACTCTTCAGCGTTCCAACCAAGCTCTCCTTTTGGATACGCATCCATTGGCATTCCATTCATATCAGAAGTCCAAGTGATGTCTTTAGAACCACATGTCATGCACTCTTCAGTTGACTTCTCTGTATCCACAATAAAATAGGCTGCTTTATCAATATCGTAATAGGTGTACTTCAATCCAGACGGTGAAAGTTCAATTCCGAACTTGCTTGCGGCCTGAAGTAGTTCCGCCTTTCCTGTTTCAATATCAATTCTATAATAATCTTGAGGACGCGGTGAAACCCAATTGTACGTATGCGCATACCGTTCTGTGCTCGTTCCAAGCAAATACTTTCCTTTCAAGTTCCATTCAGACCAAACCTGTAATGTGTCGTCTGATAAGCGAACAGCATTCGAATTTTCAAAATGATAAACATATAAATCTGAGCGTTTCTCGTCGTTCTTCATTTCCAGCAATTGTTGCGGTTGCAATCGCTTGTCTTGATAGTGCCACAAATCAAGATTTACCTTTTCAGAATCAAGCAATGTGTCTTTTGGTTCTTCGAATTTAATATCTGCGACTCCAAAATACAGCAGACTCCCATCTTTGGAAAATTTTGGTGAATAGTGAATTGAAACGGCATCCAATTTAGGAATGAACGTGCTGTTCGTATCTGCAATAAGCCGATCTATTTTACCAACGCAATCCATAATGGCCAAACTATAAACTTTCACTTTTGACGTGTCCTTAGAGGCCAAGTAAGCCACTCTGGTTCCTTGATCATCGAAGGTTAGTTTTTGAAGGTCTTTGAACTTGTTGGACGCTGTCCACGAGCTTTCATTTGTAGTATTGAAGACCTGAAGGTGTATTGAGTCTTCATCTATTTTTTGATGAATTGTCATTGCGATAAGCTCACCATTTTCAGAAACTTCTAAACCTTCGACATCTTTGAACTCAATTTTTTTAGATTGATTTGGATGAAACATTTGAACCGCCTGCCCCTTTGATGTATACGGTTTCGGACGTTTCTTCTTGCATAGGCGCTTTTTCTTTTTTGGTTCTTCAATCTTATTGTGCTGAAACATTATTGCGCCCCAATCATTTTCATCGTTCAATGTGAACTTTTCAATTTTTGGCATTTTAATCAGTGAATCACTTTCCAAAAGGTAAATCCCGAGTGAATCTTTTGGCCACTTCTTTTTATCAACCTTATCCAATTCGCAGGCTCTTAAAGTATCATACCCTGGATCAATTTTAAAAGCCAAATATCCGCTGCCACCAGAAAACGAAGCTCCATTTCCTCTCGGAATTGAATCCAATTTTTTTGATAAGGTGTTGTAAATGAATAAATAACCATCCCCTTTGTGCGGGTTCACCTCATACGAAATGTATTTTCCATTGTTCGACATTCTTGCGCCTTTCAACGATTTCCAGTCATCAAATATCGTATAATCAATGATTTTCTTTTCCTGCGCGATCGAAACCGTGGACACAAGAAGGATAAAAATAGAGAGGCATTTACGCATAGGTATAGTTTTTTGATAACGCTAAAATACCTATTCTGAATGAATCCTCTTAATCCATAATAAAGAGTTCTGAAGCAATATAATCTGCCTTTAATCTTCCTTCCTTGGTAAGGATTAAAATATTGTTTGTGCTTACCATCCAGCCCTCATTGATAAAAGTGATGCAATTGGCTGTAAATAAATTGTTTATCGGTGCTATTTTTTTTAGTTTTTGAAGGTCAACTCCGTAAACAGTTCTTAATCCAGTTAATAAGGATTCATTGAATTGATTTTCAGATGAAAGAATTTCTGTTTCCAAATGGTTTTCTCCTTTGTCAATAGCGGCTAGGTATTTTCTGTTATTTGCTACGTTCCAAGCGCGCGACAAACCATTGAATGAGTGCGCAGAAGGACCCACGCCCAAATACCATTCGCCTTTCCAATAATTTGAATTGTGCTTGGATTCAAATCCTGCTTTGGAAAAATTAGAAATTTCGTATTGATCAAATCCGTTTTCTTCCAATACCGAAACAAGAAGTTTAAATTGATCGCTTTGTTGGTCGTCATCTGCAACAGTAATCTTTCCTTTCTTCACCAAACTATTCAACGCTGTGTTTTCTTCAACAGTCAAGCAATAGGCAGAGACATGCGGTACTCCAAAATCAAGAACCAGTTGAATATGTGATTTCCATTCGTCTAAACTCAAATTTGGAAGGCCATAAATTAAATCAACGGTGAGGTTTGAAATCCCTGCTTCTTGCGCTTTTCGAACACAAGTCAAGGCTTCATCCACGGTGTGTGCTCGGTTCATCCATTCAAGATCTTCGGTTTTAAAGGATTGCAATCCGATACTCAATCGATTAATCCCGACTGCTGTCCAGTCTTCCAATTTTTCATCCGTAATGTCATCGGGATTTGCTTCAAGTGAAATTTCTATCCCTTCATCAACAGAAAAGTTTTTATAGACCGCATTTAAGATGATTTGCAGTTCATTTTTGTCCAAAAGACTCGGTGTACCTCCTCCAAAATAAATGGTTTTAATTCCTTTGTTTTCGAGGTAATCATTTCTTTCAACCAATTCATTCGCAATTGATTCAATCATTTTTTGGCGGTACTCTTCAAATGTTGTGCTGAAATGAAAATCGCAATACGTGCACTTTTGTTTACAAAAAGGAATATGAATATAAATACCTGCCATGTGCCAAAAGTACACACTTTAGTTAAATGTTAATTTTTAATCGGGTATTGATTTCGATAATAAAATTTCATAACTTACAACAGCAATCATGGCATTTGAAAAACATAAAAGACTATTAAATAAAGAATTAGATCAATTCAATCTTATTCTAAGCGAAATCTTGCCCCGGTATATCGAATTGATGAAAAACGAACAGATCTCCGACGAGGAAGCGAAGGAACTCGGTGAGATCGAGCATTTCCTGATTGAAATCAATTCGAAAATCGCTGACATCAAATCCAAATTGGATCATGACTTATTCGGAGAAACAATGTCTGAATACTATAAAGTCAAGGCAAAAGCCACTGCCGGCGATCAAAATGCCGTTAAAAAACTCAAGAAGTTGAGAGAGGTGTTCAGCGAATCAATTAAAAGCGACGTCTTTTTTAATTGGAATTAAGTGCTCTCTTGAGTCATAGAAAAATACCTCGCTTTCTCATTCAAAGCTTAACAATTATATTTCCTTACTTTTACTTTGAATGAAATCTGATTCTAAAAAAATCGTTCCTTTTGAGTTAAAACTATCCAATTCGGCTCTTGCTTTTTTGTTGATAGCGGTAGTTACGGCATGTCTGTTTCCAACGCTTCAAAATGGTTGGGTGAATTGGGATGATCCTGCTTATGTACTTCAGAATTTGCTGGTTCAAGACTTGTCTAACAATGGCGTTTATGAGATGTTTGCAACAAACGAACAGGTTGGATTGTACCATCCAATTACGCTTTTGTCCTTAAGCATTGATTACTATTTCTGGGAAACAGATGCCTTCGGTTATCACTTAACCAACTTCCTTTTTCATACGGTCAACGTTCTTTTGGTTTTTGCACTTTTGAAAAAATTAAAGTTCTCGCCACTGGTCGCTTTTATCGGTGCTCTTTTGTTTGGAATGCACCCGATGCATGTTGAATCTGTTGCTTGGATTTCAGCGAGAAAGGATGTGCTTTACACTTTCTTTTTCCTGATATCAATAATTACATACTTGTATTACATCCGTAAAGAAGGGAAGTACAAAGTTGCTTGGTACGTGATTGCCATTGTTGCTTTTACAGTATCGCTTCTGTCAAAGAGTTTGGGCTTTACACTTCCAATCGTTTTATTGCTTGTTGATTATTTGCTAGAAAGAAAAACAACGATTAAAACCGTTTTGGAAAAAGTTCCCTTTGTCATTCTCGCAATCATTGCGGTCGTTGTTGCACAGCATGGCCAAACAGTAAGTAATTCAATGTCAACCAATATTGAGTTTTGCGAATCGATTTTGATGAGTTCATACAACACCATTGGATACGGACTTAAAGCAATAGTGCCCATTAACCTTTCCATTTTTCACCCATTTCCTAAGACTGAAAGTACTGGAATGAGCGTTCTATACTATGGGTCGGTTGTCTTGCTGATTTGCCTCTTGTTCTTTATGTATCGATGGTTTAAGACGTCGCGCCTATTGTTCTTTGGCCTTTCCTTTTACTTCATCACCATTGGTCCTGTCACTCAAATTATTCCTTTTGGGAAAGCCATTAGCAGCGAAAGGTATACCTACGTTCCCTACATCGGTTTGTGTCTTCTAATCGCATTAGGAATTCAAAAAATCCTCACCAAATACTCTCAATCGTCAGGTCGATATGTGGTGATAGGATTGGCAACAATTTGGCTAGGGTTTTTGGCTATTCAAACCAATGTGCAATCGCGTGCTTGGCAAAATAGTGAAGTCCTTTGGTCGTCCGTAATAGTGAACTATCCGGACAGTGAATGGGCGTATATGAGCAGAGGCATGTCCCGTTTGAAGCTGAAAGATTTTGATGGTGCAAAGCAAGATTTAGATGTGAGTATTTCGATTCGTCCTTTAGCACAATCGCTATATGAACGAGGCTATTTGTATGAGCAAGAAGGAATGCGACTTGAAGCTTTTGACATGTATTTTCGGTCCGTGAAATTGGAACCATCATACGCCAAATCTCACCTGAATTTAGCCGTTCTTTATTCACAAGATCAAAATTCAGAAATGGCATTCGAGCATTTTAAACTTGCCGTGAAACACGATAATTCTTACAGTCTAGCCCACTTTAATCTGGGAATTTCATACAAGATGAATGGAAATATGGAACAGTCGCTTAAATCGTTTACAAGAGCTATTAAACTAGAACCAAACAACCCATTGTATATCCGCCACCGAGGTGTCTTGCAATTTCAAATCAAAAATTACGATGCAGCAATTAAGGATTTTGAACGGGCAATGGTCTTAGAGCCAAGGTCAGGCGAACCTTATTTACTGCGATCAAAAAGCTATTTCTTAAAAGGAGATTTGGAGAATGCACAGAAAGATGTAAATCGAGCTCAGGAAAAGGGACTCCAAGTGCCACAACAATATCTAGATCAGTTTAACTAAGAAGTGAATTTTACTTGCAATCGTAATTTAAAGTCATTATCGATTGTTTTCCCATTTTCATTCGACCTACTTGAACAGGATATCCACTTTTGTCGTATTTGTAATAATTTCTATCCACCTGTCGGTCCCCCTTCTTTCGTAATGCCCCACGAATTTTGTAAGTAGTATTCGTCCTGTAAGTCCGTGTAATTTCTACCACATTATGATCATGATTCCCAACGGGAAATCCTAAAAGCAATTCCGTATTGTTTATTACCGCTCCTTTGTTTTTAAATGGGTTAATTTTATCATCATATCGGATCACATTCTCCTCTATCAACTCATCGTATTTGTCGTAAATAAACACTTTCGTTGGTTGACTATTCGCGTCGTACTCATAGGTGTGAACCATGTTTATCTTATCCCCCAACATTGTTATTTGCTTGATAATCTGTCCATCTTCGTTGTATTCGAACTTTCTTGTGTTTAACCCTTTTTCGCCGTTAATAGATAACAGTTTATTGTTGTCGTCGTATACATAAGCGGCAATCATTGTTCCAGATAAAAAGGTTTGAATTCTTCCGTCTTCGTGAAGGTTAAAATGCATTGTTTGCCCAATATCTTTACCATTATCAATGGTCTGAATAATTACCCGACCGTCCTTTTTGTTATCAAAAGCCAGTCTTCGTTTTATTCCTCCTAAATCAAAATTCATTGATGCAAGTTGGCATTCTTTTTTTACCTCCTCCTTGACTTCTTGCGCGTCAATCTTTGGATCAGAATCGCATGAAACGAGAACTAACAGGGCCAATGGCGCAACCAATGAAAGGTGTTTTATTTTCAAGTTTTGAGTTTTAAATGAGTAGCAAGATAAGGTTTCTGAACCAAATCGATTAGTAATTGGGCTGAATTACACCATCATGATTAGTGAATAGCGTGACCTTTGAGGTGTCAAATTAAAGTACCATGAAAAGAACACTATTTAGACTTACAGCAATCTTATTGGTTGGATCGACTTAATGGCAAAGTTGCCGTGCGGATTTTAAATAGGTTATACGTTTGGGGTTCTTGATTATAGCTGAGAAAATTGGGGTTGGTGCTAGGTGGAGCATTTAACCGCAGAGACGCAAAAAGGCCACAATTATTTGATTTGGGCGCAAGATTCACATAAATGTGTACCACCATGGTTTGACGAAGCTTGTTTGCCGTGTTTTTGAACAATGGGAATAAATTGCATCAAGTTCTCGGCTCTGCCGAGAGCGAATTGCGCCTCTGCGGTTAAAATATAAAGTAACCGTAAAACAAACTATCCCGTCCACGAATAATAACTGGCACCTCAAAGCAAAAGAAAGCCGCAGTTAAATCTACTTCTGGGCACGGATTTGATTGAACTTAATCCCAAGTGTACGTTCGTAATTACGCAATGTTTTTACGTCAGCCACCGTTGCCAAAACAAGTGATACACCCTCCTTTCCAGCTCTCGCGGTTCTACCACTTCGGTGTGTGTAATATTCATCGCTTTCTGGAAGTTGGTAATGCAGCACAAATGTTAATCCAGCAATGTCAATTCCACGCGCAGCAACATCGGTTGCAACTAAAACGCGCAAACTTTCATTTTTAAAGGCACGCATAACTTTGTCGCGCTCTTTCTGAAGCAGGTCTCCGTGAAGGGCATCCGTCTCTACGTTTTTGGCGATCAGCTGCTTGGCCAATTTTTGGGTTGCAGCTTTGGTTCTACAGAAGATTACTCCTCTATTTTTGTGTTCCGATTTCAAGAATTGCATTAAAATATGCAGCTTCTCGTTTTCCTCGCTTACTATATATTCGTGTCGAATTTTCTTGTTCACAACATCACCTCGATTGACCTCAACGCGATGTGCATCGTCTGACATGTGATGGTTAATGATGTCTTTAATTCCATGCGGCATTGTTGCTGAGAACAACCATTTATTTTCAACGGATTTAAGCGAACTTAAAATCTCGTCTAATTGGCTTTTGAAACCCATGCTCAGCATTTCGTCGGCCTCATCCAAAACAATTGTTTTCACAGAACTTAAATCAACCGCTTTTCGGTTCACCAAATCGATTAGCCTTCCTGGAGTTGCCACAATGATTTGCGTTGGTCTTTGCAGTGATGCAATTTGACGGTCGATTTTTTCACCACCATAAACGGCCTCCGTAAAAATCTTTTCTGAGTACTTCGTGAACTTGAACAATTGCTTTGCAACTTGCTGTCCTAGTTCTCTCGTTGGACATAAAACCAAGCCTTGAACATCGCTATTGTTTGCGTCCATCTGCTCCAAAAGCGGAAGGCCATAAGCTGCCGTTTTTCCTGTTCCAGTTTGAGCTTGAGCCACAATGTCCTTTGGATCATTCAATAAAAGTGGAATTACCTTTTGCTGGATATCCGTTGGTTCAATAATTCCCAATTCGGCAAGTCCTTTCACGAAACTCGCTCTGATCCCTAAGTCTTCAAATTTTTTCAAACTATTTTTTTTAGATTAATCCTTAGACGTATTCTTTGCTTCATTCGCCTTTTTGATCGCTGGATCTCTTTTGTCTTCTCTTGGTCCACGTTTGTGAATAATCAATCCATTTAAGAAATTTCTTAAAATCTGATCTTGACATTCCATATACTTTGGATGGTCTTCATTTCTAAATAACGCCCCCAACTCACTTTTGGAAATTTTAAAATCAACCAAAGCCAAAACCTCAACGATATCATCGTCGCGCATTTTTAGTGCTACTCTTAATTTCTTTAAAATGTCGTTGTTCGTTAATGCCATTGAATTGAATTTTGGGCAAAGTTAGTGAATTTCGGCCATTCGTCTCTAATATGCCAATAAGCTTCATTTATACAATCATTTTCACGGGAAAACCAACAAAATATTGCGTACACATACGCTAAAATTTAGGTGTTTATACAATCCTATTTCGTTAGAATTAAATGTATTTTTCCTCTTCGCATTTTTGCGCCATGAAACCACTAATACGAACGGTATGAAATATCTAATTCTCTCAATGCTACTTGTCTTTTCTGGGATAGGGTTTTCTCAAGAAGGTTTAACAGATCCTGAACCCAGTGAATCGATCGAAGTCAGAGAAACCCACACACCTGATTTTAATATCGTTTTTATTGATGAAGACGACTTGAAGCTTCAATTGAAATTTATACCCCTGAGGATTATACGAAAATGGAGTCAAACATTCAATACGCCAAATCAATTGCGGAGGTAAACCCAACGGGCTATATTAGTAACTTTTACTTATCCTTTAAAACGGCGACAAATACAGTTATTTTCAATGTGGAAGATGCGCAAGTAGATGCAGAATATATAAACAACACGATTATTACAGTGTTAAAAGCGGCAAAAAATAAAATTTCGGACATTCAAAAGAGGAATGATGAAATTAAAGCTGATATTGATTTGGTGAATCAGGATGTCGAGAATTGTCAGGATCAAATTGATGTTGCTCGTATGCCTGAGCGAAAAGATCAAGAATTTAGAGCCAAAATCAGTTTCTATTTTACGGTAATGATTGGTGTTCTGTTGCTAGGATTCTTCTTAATTATCGCATTTAAATCAGACAAGAACATTGGACGTCAGTTCTTAGGCGAAAGTGGATTGCAGTTCGTGACGATGTTTATTTTGATTAATCAGTGATCCTTTTTGGAATTCTTGGAATTTTAGAAGCAAAAGAATTAACTGCAATTTTATCTGGTGTTTCAGGTTATATCTTGGGAAAAGGAGCTAAAAGCACTCCGTCTAACAGATCAGAAGAAATGGCCCCTGCACCAGCTGCAGCCCTTCTCCTTCTAGATGAGACGGCTCTTATGCGGGAAACGCTGACGGTTTCTATCAAAAACCAGATAATTCAGCTCCGGTTGGATAAATGATTTGACTTGATACTATCGAGAAATCACAATTGGCTTTTTAGCCGTAAAAAATAAAAAGGGAGTACGCTTATGTCGTACTCCCTTTTCATTTAAACCAAAGCATGTATAACCAGTACATGCACTACTATAAAACCAATACAAAGATACAGGTATTAAGCAGTTTCAACTTATAAATAGTTGATTATTAGACCTGCAATGGTCTTTCATCGATAGACGTCAAAATTTCAACGATGATTGTCGATAAAATAAAAAAGCCGTTCCTGATAAACAGAAACGGCTTTTTTAATAGGATGTGCATCTCGGCTACATTTCGACTGGCTCAATGTTCCGTTTGATGCACAAATAGATTACAATTCAAACTTGATTCCTTGCGCCAATGGCAATTCATCTGTATAATTAATTGTATTTGTTTGTCTTCTCATGTATACTTTCCAAGCATCAGATCCAGACTCACGTCCACCACCTGTTTCTTTCTCACCTCCAAATGCTCCACCGATCTCCGCTCCTGAAGTTCCGATGTTTACGTTTGCAATTCCACAATCAGAACCTTGAACAGATAAGAATTGTTCAGATTCTTTAAGACTGTTTGTCATGATCGCTGATGATAACCCTTGAGGAACATCATTTTGAATTGCGATAGCGTTTGTTACATCACCAGAATATTTCATGATGTATAAGATTGGCGCAAATGTTTCGTGCTGAACAATTTTAAATGAATTGTTTGCTTCAACAATTGCAGGCTTCACGTAGCATCCAGACTCATATCCTTCTCCTTCGTATACACCACCTTCAACCAAGATATTTCCACCTTCTGCTTTTGCATCTTCTAATGCTTTCAAATAGGCATTCACAGCATCGTGATCGATAAGTGGTCCAACGTGCATGTTTTCATCCAATGGGTTTCCAACTTTCAATTGTCCGTAAGCATTAACGATTGCGCTAACGAATGTATCGTAAACATCTTCGTGAATGATAAGTCTTCTCGTTGATGTACAACGTTGTCCACCTGTTCCAACGGCTCCAAATACTGCTCCCGGAAGAACAATTTTCAAATCTGCAGATGGTGTAATAATGATTGCATTGTTTCCTCCTAGCTCTAAAAGAGATGTTCCTAGACGAGCACCAACTGCCGCACTGACAGCTTTACCCATTCTCGTTGATCCCGTTGCAGATACCAAAGGAATTCTTGCATCGTTTGACATCAAGATTCCCAAATCAGCTCCACCGATAACTACTCCTGAAACTCCTTCTGGAACTCCATTCGCTTCGAAAACTTGTTTTGTAATTTCTTGACACGCAATTGCTGTAATTGGTGCTTTCTCAGAAGGCTTCCAAACACATACATCACCACATACCCAAGCTAAAGCTGTGTTCCAGTTCCAAACTGCAACTGGGAAGTTAAATGCAGAAATAATTCCTACAATTCCACGTGGGTGGTATTGCTCGTACATTCTGTGTCCTGGACGTTCAGAGTGCATTGTAAGACCGTGTAATTGACGAGAAAGACCTACTGCGAAATCACAGATATCGATCATTTCTTGTACTTCACCCAACCCTTCTTGGTATGATTTCCCCATTTCGTAAGAAACCAATTTACCCAATGGCTCTTTATACTCACGTAATTTAGTCGCCAATTGACGCACTACTTCACCACGAGCTGGAGCTGTCCACTTTCTCCATTCTTGAAATCCTTCTTCTGCTTTAAGAACAACTGCTTCATAATCTGCTTCAGTTGCAGCGTTTACTGATGCGATAACGCTTCCATCTACTGGAGATATCGATTCGATTACCTCTCCTCTTGTATTAAACCAATGCCCACCTGTTGATGCGCCATTGTTTACTTTTTCTATTCCTAATTGAGATAAAATTTCCCCAATTCCTAGATCTGTCATTGTTTCAGCCATATGCTCGTTGTTAAATAATGTCTTAGTAGCACAAAATTACGTTAAATAGTTGGAATCTCTTGCCCAATTATTTCATCAAAACGGCAAAATAAGAACTTGGCGCCACTTTTTTTACTTTTGATCATTATATTGCAACACAGCTCTCTTCGACCTATTGAAGCGAAACTAATAGACTTATGAAATCACTGTTTACATTCATTACTTTTCTATCATTCAGAATTTGTATCAATGCGCAAAAATTCACTAAATATTTCACCACAAGAATTGACAGAGGTATGAAGGCGTTGTTCATTCTTATAGCTTTTGTCTCACTCAGCTTTACAAGTAATTCACAAAAACTAGACCCGTTTTTCAAGCAAGATCATGATCAATACAACGTTAAAATTATTAGTGATTTCTACTTCCAAAAAGAGAGCAATGCTCACAAAATAGTTCTGCTAGCCGAAAAGAATTCTAAGATTCTTAAAGAACAAGACTATTATTTATACTTCTTAAATGAACTAACTCGAACTGTATTTATTCAACGTACGAATGATATAAAGGGAGCGCTTCAAAACCTCGAGATACTTAAAAAAGATCCTATTCTGCGCAAAAACAAACTCCTCAATGCTTATTATAATAACGTTTCTGGGAATGTTTACTTCCAAATGCAAAGCCCTAGTAGGGCAATCCGCTACTATTTAATAGCGGTAGATCAGTTTGAATCAATTAAAGATTCTATTGGGTGGCAAGGGAACCTAATGAATGTTGGAAATGCCTATGCTGTACAAAATAAACCAGACTCAGCTTTCATTTATTACAACCTAGCCAACCATTTGGATTCTTTGGGAATTAAAACGCATCATTGGGGGTTGATTACCAATCTAGCGAGGTACTATTATGGTGAAAATCAATTTGAAAGGGCAACAGAAATGTACGAAGAGGTTTACGAGTATTCCTCAACTCAAAATGATCACTATACTCGAATAATAAGTTGCCTCAATTTGGGTGAGTGCTATTTTGAGTTGCATCGATATGAAGATGCAATTCTTGTTCTACAAAAAGGCAAGAAAATATCAATAGATAGAGGAATCTCCGGCTATTTCTCCAGTTTTGAAAGAACAATAAGTCAATGCTATGCCTCTCTCAATAAGTATGAAATGGCATACTATGCTCTTTTTTCAACCGATAGTATAGATCAACTATCGGCCCTTAAAGATCTTGAAGAATTTGCGCAAAATTTATCTGTAAAACATCAAAAAGAAATAAGGCAAAAAGAAAAATTGCTTTATAGACAAGAAATAAATCGTAAAAAGGGAGAGCAACAACTTCTATTAATCTTTTTGATTGTTGCCGTGTTATTGCTAATCCTAATTCTTATCATGTATTTTCAAAAAAGAAAAAAGAACCAATCACTGGCGAGGCAGAACTTCAAACTCGCTGATCAGCATTTGAAGCAAAAAAACAAGAAAGTAGATCAAAAGAAAATTTCAAATGAATTAATTGAACGCATTGAGTCTTACTTACTTGATGAAAAGAAATTCCGAAATAGCGATTTGACTCTAGATAAATTAGCGAAATCATTAAATACCAATCGCACCTATATTTCTGAAAATATAAATGCGTACTATGGATTTTCGTTTAGTAGTTTGTTAAACAAGCTTCGAATTGATGATGCGCGCTGCTTGTTAATTGAAAAATCTTATGATCACTTCAGCATTGCAGGCATCGCAACCTCCGTTGGATACCGAAATCTCTCTTCATTTAACGTAGCATTTAAAAAAGAATCTGGAATTACTCCATCTTATTTCAGGAGTCAAAACAAGGTAAATTAGAACAAAGGCTCAATTTTAATATTAGCGAAATCATTAAGTTCCAATCGCACCTCTATTTCTGAAATATATAAATGCGTACTATGGATTTTCGTTTAGTGTTTTGTTAAACAAGCTTCGAATTGATGATGCGCACTGCTTATTAATTGAAGAATCTTATGATCACTTCAGCATTGCAGGCATCGCAATTTCCGTTGCGATACCGAAATCTTTCTTCATTTAACGTGGCATTTAAAAACGAATTTGGAATTACTCCATCTTATTTCATGAGTCAAAACAAGATAAATTAGAGTAAAAACACAATTTTAATTATAGTGCACATATGCCGCTGATTTTTAGGCGATATACCTTCTTAGTTTGTGTAATGATTTTATCAATTCAACACACAAATTGTCATTTTAAAGAGCGAAATGCTATACCATTGTCTCGCTAAACTGTTTAATTAACAAATTATAAAATAGCATCTGAATTCAAACGAAACAGATGATAAGCCATTTGCTAGCTACGCTATAATTAAGAACACGCTATGATTAAGAAACTTTTACTTCTGACGCTGGGACTAACGTCTATTTTTAACACTGCACATGCAACTCATGTTCCAGGAGCAAATATTACTTACGTATGTGATCCTTCAAACCCTTTAACGTACACTTTTACGCTAACCGTTTTCAGGGTTTGTCCAGGAGATTTTAATGACCCCTCTGAAAATCTGCCGAGTGAGGGTAATCTTTTCAATATGACCAATACATGTGGGTTAGTAAATCCTACCGTTCCAACATTTCTCGAAGTTGGTGTAGCTGAAGATGTTAATCAACTTTGTCCCTCTGCCACAAGTGATTGTAGTGGTGGAACACAGCCAGGATTGTGGAAATACACCTATGAGGCTACAATAACACTCCCTGCCGATTGTGATAGTTGGACAATCAACTATCAATTTTGTTGTCGTGATCAATCGAGTAATTTAACAGGAACCGACCAGAACGCAATGGCGACATCAACGACGATGAATACTGTAACAGCACCTTGTGATAACTCACCGGTAGTTACTTCAGCTCCTATGCCATATGCATGTGCAGGTACAACATTTAACTACTGTTTAAGTATCTCTGACCCTGAAGGAGATCAAACGACTTACGCAATGGTTACTCCAGTTGGAGGAGGCCAATCGCCAATCGCACCTCTTCCAGGATATACAGCAGCAGCGCCTTTAACTGGTTTCGTTCTTGATACATTAACAGGTTGTTTCTCATTTACAGAACCCAATATTGGTAACTATGTGGTTGCGATTGCAATTAATTCATGGAATTCTAATGGTGAATTAATAAGTACCGTGATTCATGATTTTCAGGTTATTGTGACGGCATGTACAAATACAGCTCCGACAATTCCAGCTACAGTGACTAATGTCACAGGTGGTGGATTACTGCTTGGACCTAACACGGTTGGCACATGCGCTGGAGAAAGCCTCTGTTTTGACGTTGTGGTTCCCGATACTGATGCAGGTGATATTATTACACTACAAACGGATGGTACCACACTCTTACCAGGTGCAACATTTGTGCAAACGGGTACTAACCCAGTTACGGGAACGTTCTGTTTTACAGTACCAGTCGGATTCACTTCTACAGTTGTTACTTTTCTGGCTCAGGATAATGCTTGTCCAATAATGGGAACCTCCTCATTCGCCGTCAACTTTTCTTCGGGGACGATGTCTGCTGACTCTGACCCTATAATCTGTGGAGCACAAACAACAACTCTATCTGCAACCGGGACTACCAATTTCATTTGGTCACCTGCAGCAGGGTTAAGCTGTACAAACTGTCCAAATCCGATTGCATCACCTACTTCTACAACGACATATACAGTAACAGGAGATGCCGTTGGGTCTTGTCCTAACACCGATCAAGTAACTGTTACCGTAGCTCCAGACTTTACACCAGTCGTAACTCCTGCATCAGCTACGATTTGTGAGAATCAAAGTGTTCAATTAAACGCAACTGGCCCTAATGCCAATGCTCCTTACACATATAATTGGTCACCTGCTTCTACATTAAACAATGTTAGTATTCAAAATCCAATAGCTCAACCTTCAGTTTCAACGACATATACTGTTGAGATGACATCCACTCATGGATGTGTAAAAACGGAAACTGTTGATATAATACTTTCAGAAACAGGCCCACTCGTGCTAATCAGTCCTTCTGACACACTAATTTGCCCAGGTTCTTTTGTACCATTTACGGCAACGGTTACTCCCCAATGTGGAGTCAGTCCAGGTTGTTCTGGAAGTAGTTCAACTTATGATATAGGAACTCCTACAACTTTAGCAATTTCCCAAGTTTCTCCATTTCATGGATGGAATAACTCAATTAATTGGACCAACAAGACTCAGTACATATACACTGCAGCAGAATTGAATGCCCAGGGAAACTTCGGTGGAACGATAACAAGTTTAGCACTTGACTTCTATAATGCAACCACAGGTAATTTTGACGATTTTAAAATCTGGATTACATGTACTTCACAGGATGAGTTCCCAAATAATGATTTTATACCAAATACAGGAATGACTCTTGTTTATGATACTAATAACTTTACTCCTAATCTCAGTTGGACCGAATTTGACTTTTCTACTGATTACGATTGGGATGGTGTATCCAACCTACTCATTCAAATGTGTGCTACTGAAGACCTTGAAGACCCAACATCGACTTCTACCTTCCTTGTTAGGACATCATACACAAACCCTGCTGACAGATGTGTTTATGACCATTCATACCAATCTCAATCTTGCGATGAGACAGGTGGAAGCCGAACTAACTCCAGACCAAATATGAGGTTTGAAATGTGTAATCCGGTCTATACTTACTCATGGAGTCCAGCAGGATCTTTAACTGCTTCAAACATACCAAACCCAACAGCAACACCTGATGTTGCAACTACTTATACTCTTAATGTAACTCGTGGAGGATGTACTGGTTCTGCAATAGCTCAGGTAAATATTGACAACTCGAATACTGTAGTGGCTTCAAATGATACTATCTATTGCGTAGGTGATCCAGCATTCAACTTGGGTGCTCAGTACATGCTCAACGGAGTTCCTGCTGATGCTTCACAAGGGCCAGATTGTTACGACCAGACAATCCATTATACAACTACTGCCTTGGCTGGGCATGGGGATTCAACCAATTTCAACTTCGCTGGAATAATACCACCTAACGTATCTGGCGGTACACTTACAGTTCGTGCATTAGGTTATATGGCAGATAGTTTTCGAAACTGGGAAATCAAAGATGAAAGTTCAGTTTCTCTAGGTAACATAGGAGGCTCCGGTACAAATTGTTCAACCATTCATCAGATTGTAATACCGTTATCAGCAGCGCAATTAAATCTTTGGTCAACGAATGGTTCAATAGACTTTACGGCTGTTAATACTTATGTACTCAATGCATGTAGTGGTACCGATTTCCTAGAATTAAGATTACAAATGGACTGTGTTGCTAGTTCTGGTTACCTATGGTCTATGGGTACAGTAAGTGATCCACTAATTCAAAATCCTGAGGTGAGTCCGGCTGTAACCACAACGTATGTGGTTAGCAGTAATAATGGTACATGTCCAGCTAGTGACACAGTGCTTGTTATAAACTGTCTCGTTCTTCCTATTGAACTTGTATCGTTCTCAGGTCAAAACATTGGAGAGGTGAACGAATTGGATTGGTCAACTGTTACTGAGATTGACAATGATTACTTCACAATTCAAAGAAGCTCTGACGGTCACAATTTCAATACTATCGGAACTGTAGATGGTGCAGGAACAAGTACTTCTGAACTGAACTATCGCTTTTTGGATAAGCAACCAATTAACGGAATGAACTACTACCGTCTGCGTCAAACTGATTTCGACGGTTCTGTTTCCTTTTCAGATATTATTGCAGTAAATACGACAGGGCTTTCTGGAATTCAGATTTACCCGAATCCATCATCTCATGATTTGTTTATAGATATCAATGAATCTGTGAGTGAAGGAATGCACACAATCGTTATAACTGATGTCGTTGGTAAAGTAATGCAAGAACAAGTTGATTTCTCTAAAAATCAAACGACTTATAAGATCTCAAATTTCAATACTCTAGTTCCTGGAATTTACCTAATTCAGGTTGTGAATATTGACGGTGAAATTGTGAAAATTCAGAAAATAATTAAACAATAGATTTATCAAAATTGGCACAAGGAATCTATTATTTAGCAATAGATAATAATGAGAAAACGATAAAATTTAAAAGCTTTCAAGATGAGTAGTAAGTTTATAAGAGTAGTTATAGTTTAATTTAGTATAGTTTAGTTGGTTAGGTCAGTAGTAAAACATCTTGAAAGTGGTTGCTATAATTTGAAAGCCTCAAGTGCTTTTCATAATTAGTTTTGATTCAGTTATAGTAACCGTTTAAATAGAGAGGGCTTTTCGCCCTCTCTTTTTTTGTTGCCAATTCAGGAAATGACATTAGCTAGAAATAATTCAAGGAGGGTATTGGATTTCAGGAGTCAAAACAAGATAATTTAGAGTAAAAGCTCAATTTTAATTACAGAGCACATATGCCACTGATATTTAGGAAGTTTGTCTTCTTAGTTTGTATAATGGTTTTATCAATTCAATACACAAATTGTTGTTTTAAAGAGCGAAATGCTATACCATTGTCTCGCTAAACCGTTTAACTTATACTAGTCCAATCAAGAGTATTCTAACTACTATGAAGAAATCATTTTATTTTTCTCTATTAATTCTACTCGCCTGCTCCTCAACGATTTCCTTTGGACAGCTTGAATTTAAATATCAAGATTCAATCTTAGTTCTTGACAATGGGGATACGCTTAATACAGCTTGGGGAGGCGGAATAAATTACGGGCAATTCTCTGATTTTGACTACGACTTTGACGGAGATTTAGATCTTTTTGTTTTTGATAGAAGTTCAAACAATATTCGCGTATTCACACAGGAGAGCAATGGCAATGGTAAATTCTACAAATTAGCTTACAACTCGAAGTCGAAATTTCCTATTGACGTTAGATACAGAGCGACTTTGGTCGATTATGACAATGATGGTCGTAAAGATCTTTTCACGTATGCTCCGGGAGGCTTAAAGGTATATCGAAATGTTGGTGACCTAGCCAACGGACTCCAGTGGCAATTAGTTAAAGATCTTGTTAAATCCGATTATCCAGGAGGGAATTTCAATCTTTACATCACTAGTTCAGACATCCCTGCGATTATTGATGTGGATGCTGATGGCGACATTGACATCCTAACTTTTCATCAAGGAGGCTATTTCGTTGAATACCATCAAAACCAAAGTATGGAATTGTATGGCATTCCAGATTCGTTGATCTACGTTGAAAAGAATCAATGCTGGGGGAAGTTCAATGAAGACCCTGTTGGCAACAGTATTGTTCTGAATAGTACTGAATACCCGTGTGTTGGTGGTGATATTGCAAATCCAGAACGTGCAGGTCAGCAAAATTTAAAAAAGCATTCAGGATCTACATTACTTGCTTTGGATTATGATGATTCTGGAGTTCTTGACCTCATCGTTGGAGACGTTTCCTACACAAATATGACCTTGTTAATTAATGGCGGACTGACCGTAAATATGGATTCTCCCATGATTAGCGCGGATACCTTATTTCCATCCACTTCTTTGCCTGTTGATATTCAATTGTTTCCTGCGGGATATTACCTTGATGTAGATTTCGACGGTGTTAAAGATTTAATCGTTTGTCCAAATGCGAAAGCTGTTTCTGTTAATAAAAGAAGCGTTCATTTTTACAAAAACACAGGAACCAATACCAGTCCAAACTTCATTTTTGTGCAAGACAATTTTCTTCAAAGCGAGATGATTGAAAACGGTACGGGAAGCATTCCAGTTCTTTACGATTATAATCAAGACGGGCTTGAAGACCTACTTGTGGCTAATTTTTTCAATTACAAACCAGTATTGGATAAAGAAAGCACAATCACATACTATCAAAATACAGGCACATCTACAACTCCAGTATTCAGCTTTGCTGACGCTGATTTATTAAACCTCAGTTCTGAAGCTTTTGGACTTCGATCCGTTCCTGCATTTGGTGATCTTGATGGCGATGGCGATGCTGACTTGTTGCTAGGTTGTGCCGATGGAACACTGATTTATTACGAGAACACATCATCCGGTGGAGGCTCCGTTTTTACCACACCAATGATCGATTATGAAGGCAATGCCAGCGAACCGATTGATGTTGGTGAATTTTCCCATCCACAAATCTTTGACCTCAACGATGACGGATTGCTCGATTTAATTATCGGATCAAAAACAGGAGAGTTGGTTTACTATCAAAACATTGGCACTATCAATGTGCCCTCCTTCACTCTGTACAATCCAACGTTAGGTGAAGTAGACGTTTCTGGCATTGGCCCTGACGGTTATGCTGCACCTCATTTCTTCAGAAACAATGGAGAAACACATCTGTTTTTAGGCGCTATCGAAGGAGAACTGAATTACTACAACGGAATAGCGAACAACATCGATCCAGGTCAATTTTTCACGCTTGTATCTCCTTCTTACCTCAATATAGATGTAGAGAAATACAGTTCATTCTGGGTCAATGACATTGATAATGATAGCCGTTTAGATATGTTTGTCGGTCAAGACTTAGGAGGTGTTTTCCATTTTGAAGTAGACACAAACAACTACATTTCTATACTCGATCTTGAAATTGATCCAATGATTTCGATCTATCCGAATCCGACAAATAGCTTCATCACTATATCGTCTGAACATGAATTAAAGGCGTATCAGTTTTTTGATATGAGCGGAAAAATGATTCTTAGCAATGAGATCACCTTACAAGAAGAACTTGTTGATTTAAGTGATATTCCGCAAGGCTTTTACTTTATTCGGGTTCGCTTGAAAGATGGAAGAGAGAGTGTGAAGAAGTTGGTGAAGCGGTAGGGGGTTAATTATAATTTAGTTGAAGTTTGGAGTAACCAATGGTGTTTTTGATGTGAATTATTTTATTCTTTAGTAAACTTCATGAAATGTTGTGCCTCTTTATTGGACTTGCAACAAAAAAATGGACACTAGGTTAAGATCATGCTGCTAGATTTTGGTTATTGATTTCTAATTCAAGTTCATTAATAGTTTTATAATTCAAGGCTGAGTGTCTCCTGTTCCTTTTATACCAAGTTTCTATCCACTTGAAAATTGAGATTTCAGCATCAGAATAAACATCATAGTGATTTTTGTAAACCCACTCAGTTTTTAGGCTTTTGAATTCCTTCAAAAGCTACGCTTTTTCTTCGTTTAACGTAGCATTTAAAAAAGAATCTGGAATTACTCCATCTGATTTCAGGAGTCAAACAAGATAAATTAGAATAAAGGCTCAATTTTAATTCCACAGAACATATTCAATTGATATTCAGGAGTTTTGCCGTCTCGATTTGTGTAATGGTTTTATCAATTCAATACACAAATTGTCGTTTTGAAGAGCGAAATGCTATACCATTGTCTCGCTAAACCGTTTAATTAACACAAATAAAATCGCATCTGTCTTCAAACGAAACAGATTAAGCCATGGAAAAAAAGTATTTCGCATTTGCACGCACGTGCCTAGATTTTTACTGCAATTCTAAATTGTTATTGAGAACTCTCTTGACTGTAATTGTTACAAGTATTTCAATGAGTTCAAGTTATGCTCAATGCGGTCCGAACGATGTTCAAATACCACCAAGCCCCTCTATCTCTTAAACTAAAACAATGAATAAATTTCTTACAAGCATACTTCTCATGTTCGGTATGTCTTCTTTTGCTCAGAACTACGCTACAGATTCGATTTCCTTGAAAAGTGGAATCCCTACAAACTGGACTGTATATGTATCAAATGAGGATTTTGAAATTAAATATAAAGCATCTCCGTGCGACCCATCTCGGGGATACGATAATGAGATGATCTTACTTCGAATTAAAAACAACTCAAATACTGACTTAGTAATTGATTGGCATATGATCATGTATTTTTCAGAGACATGTAAAACATGCGATTATTTTGATGAATACCATTACGCGGTTGCTGTCGCTGCAAATTCATCTGTTGAAGGTTCTTGTGATTTAAATGGAGATTATCAGCTTAAAATGTTTTCAAAATTTATTGACGCATCTTATTCTATTGGAGAGCAATTAACTGCTTTCGAATTGAGAGACCTCAATGTTCTAACTCAATAGTCCAATTCCAATTCTAGCCAATCACTATTCTTATGAAAAATTTAGGTTTTAATTTAACTGTATTAATCGTTACGTATTTTAGTTTCACAGGTTTGACACAATCCTATCAAATCGACTCTGGTGGGACCGTGAATACATGTGTTGGAAGTTTTATGGATGCTGGAGGAGCCGGGAACTATTCGGATAACGAAAATTATACCATGACATTTTGTTCTGGATCCTTAGATGAAATCACCTTCGATTTTTCTTCCTTTCCATTTGGATTGCAAGCCAATAATGATGTAATGACTATTTGGGATGGGCCAGTCGTTGGTTCTGGAGCTGCTTTATGGACTTCAATTACAGGAAATGGAGTTGTAAACCCAGGAGTAATAACCTCAACAACTGGATGTTTAACTTTTGAATTTGTATCCGACGGTACAACGAATAATATTGGATGGGAAGCACTTATCAGCTGCCCTTCTTGTTCGGATGGAATTCTAAATGGTAATGAAACGGATATAGATTGTGGTGGACCAACTTGTCCTCCATGTGCAAATTGTTTTGATGGAATTCAAAATGGAACTGAGACTGGAATTGATTGTGGTGGCTCATGCACTACGCCTTGTCATTGTGGGAATGGAATTTTAGATGGAGATGAAACTGCAATTGATTGCGGTGGATCTTGTGGACCATGTGCTACCCCCTGCAGTGTTACTGCAAGTTTTGAACCTGCTCTAATTAGTGTCCCATGCTGTGATTATACATTAGAGATGACTGATTCTTATGGTGATGGTTGGAATGGAGGTCAAATGGATATTTTGATCAATGGAGTTTCTCAAGGGCCATTTACATTGTCGTCTGGATCGATAGGAACACAAGTGATTCCTGTTTGTAATGGAGATATTATTCAAATTGATTATACCGTTGTAGGTCAATTCCCTTGGGAAGTTGGATATGCATTCCTTGACGCCTCAGGAAATATTCTTAATAGTGGAGGGGGAAATAACCAAGGTTGGAATTTATATAACGTCACAGGCGAGTGTTCATATCCTTCTACAATTGATTGTAATGGTGGAGATTTTATGCTGACAGCTCAAGGTCTAGGAGCTACCACGATAATTATGAATAATAATTTTGATGGAGGAGCAATGGGATCTGGTTGGAGTTCAAATGTAACGGCTGACTTTAATAATCCATGCGATCCTTCCTTAGATGGTGGTACATATATGTGGATGGGGAACTCCGCACAACATCCTAGAGAAATTGAAACAATCCCTTTAGATGTTTCATGTGGAGGAGAAATTTGCTTTCTTCTTGATTTTGCAACCCAAGGAAATGCGAGTCCATGTGAAGGTATTGATCTCGCCAATGAGGGTGTTTATTTAGAATACAGCTTAGATGGTGGAATTACTTGGATCACCATGGAGTATTATGGACCAGCCGGAGTTGGAAATAATTTTCAAGCAGGAGGTACGAACGTACAAATGACGTCATGGAATCAATATTGTTTACCAATTCCACCAGCAGCGATGACAGCTGCTACAACGTTTCATTGGGCTCAAACAGGTTCTTCTGGCTTAAATAATGATCATTGGGGCCTCGACAATGTGCATATATCTTCGGTTGCGAATTGTGATCCTTACTTATATGATTGGACTCAAGTTCCAGGTTCTGATGACTTAGCCATGCAAATTGAATATGTTACTTCAGATACAACCTTTACAGTTTGGTATGGAAACAATACAGATTCATGTTTTACGGAAGTGATGATTATAATTCCACCAGGTCCAACTGCAGATGCTGGTTTGGATCAAGTAATTTGCTTTGGTGGACCGGCTGTTACAATAGGAGGCAACCCAGTAGCGGTGCAAGATAGTTCAACTTATTTGTGGAGCACAGGAGATACAGGAATTATTGTATTGACGGGTGGTTCTATTGTAAATGGTCAAATCGTAGTGAATCCAACAGTGACAACAGATTACTTTTTAGAAGTAAGCTTGAATGGCTGTATTGGCTATGATACAGTAACCGTTGTGGTGGACATACCTCCAACAGCATCTGATTTGGACACGATAAATGTTCAGTGCCCTGGAGATGTTCCAGTTGCGGATGTCAATGATGTTGCGGATGAAGCGGATGATTATACATTGCCTCCAGTTGTTACTCATGTTGGAGATTTAAGTGATGGTCTTTCATGTCCAGAAACTATTACAAGAACCTATCGAGTTACGGACGATTGCGGAAATTATATTGATGTATTTCAGACGATTGTGGTATTGGATACAATGATTCCTGTAATGGACGTCGCTCCAACAGCGCTTTCCGTTCAATGCTCAGGAGATGTTCCTATCATAACTGATTTGGGATGGACAGATAATTGTGATGGAACCGGACTTGTTACTGGATCAGAAATTAGCGATGGTCTCTCATGCCCAGAAACAATTACGAGAACATGGAACTATACAGATAGTTGTGGAAATACTGCTACTTCCGTTACTCAGTTAATAACGGTTCTAGATACACAAGCACCAGTGTTGAATAATGCTCCATCGGATACAAATGTTCAATGCTCAGGGGATATTCCTGCAATGACTGATTTGGGATGGACAGACAACTGTGACGGGAATGGTACCGTTTCAGGCTCGAACGTTAGTGATGGTCTCTCATGCCCAGAAACAATTACTCGAACTTGGAATTATACAGATAGTTGTGGAAATACCGCTTCAATATCACAGATCATCATAATTCAAGATACGCAAGTACCAGTATTTAATAATGCTCCATCGGATACAAATGTTCAATGCTCAGGGGATATTCCTGCTATGACAGATTTAGGATGGACAGACAACTGTGACGGGAATGGTACCGTTTCAGGCTCGAACGTTAGTGATGGCCTCTCATGCCCAGAAACAATTACTCGAACATGGAACTATACAGATAGTTGTGGAAATAATGCTACTTCAGTTACTCAGTTAATAACGGTTCTAGATACACAAGCACCAGTATTTAATAATGCTCCATTGGATACAAATGTTCAATGTGCAGGAGATATTCCTGCTATGACTGATTTAGGATGGACAGACAACTGTGACGGGAATGGTACCGTTTCAGGCTCGAACGTTAGTGATGGTCTCTCATGCCCAGAAACAATTACGAGAACTTGGAATTATACAGATAGTTGTGGAAATACTGCTACTTCGGTTACTCAGTTAATAACGGTTCTAGATACACAAGCACCAGTATTTAATAATGCTCCATTGGATACAAATGTTCAATGTGCAGGAGATATTCCTGCTATGACTGATTTAGGATGGACAGATAATTGTGACGGGAATGGTACCGTTTCAGGCTCGAACGTTAGTGATGGTTTGTCATGCCCAGAAACAATTACGAGAACTTGGAATTATACAGATAGTTGTGGGAATACCGCTTCAATATCACAGATCATCTTAATTCAAGATACGCAAGTACCAGTGTTTAATAATGCTCCATTGGATACAAATGTTCAATGCTCAGGGGATATTCCTGCTATGACAGATTTAGGATGGACAGACAACTGTGACGGGAATGGTACCGTTTCAGGCTCGAACGTTAGTGATGGTTTGTCATGTCCAGAAACAATTACACGAACTTGGAATTATACAGATAGTTGTGGGAATACCGCTTCAATATCACAGATCATCTTAATTCAAGATACACAAGCACCAGTGTTTAATAATGCTCCATTGGATACAAATGTTCAATGCTCAGGAGATATTCCTGTTATGACAGACTTGGGATGGACAGATAACTGTGACGGGAATGGTACCGTTTCAGGCTCGAACGTTAGTGATGGTTTGTCGTGCCCAGAAACAATTACGCGAACTTGGAATTATACAGATAGTTGTGGGAATACCGCTTCAATATCACAGATCATCTTAATTCAAGATACACAAGCACCAGTGTTTAATAATGCTCCATTGGATACAAACGTTCAATGCTCAGGAGATATTCCTGTCATGACAGATTTAGGATGGACAGATAACTGTGATGGTACAGGAATGGTTACGGGTATTGATGTATCAGATGGACTTTCTTGTCCAGAAACAATTACTCGAACTTGGAATTATACAGATAGTTGTGGGAATACCGCTTCAATATCACAGATCATCTTAATTCAAGATACGCAAGTACCAGTGTTTGTTGTAGCTCCAAACGATACAAATGTTCAATGTGCAGGAGATGTTCCTGTCATGACAGATTTGGGATGGACAGATAACTGTGATGGTACAGGAATGGTTACGGGTATTGATGTATCAGATGGACTTTCTTGTCCTGAAACAATTACGCGAACTTGGAACTATACAGATAGTTGTGGTAATACCGCTTCAATATCACAGATCATCTTAATTCAAGATACACAAGCACCAGTGTTTAATAATGCTCCATTGGATACAAACGTTCAATGCTCAGGAGATATTCCTGTCATGACTGATTTAGGATGGACAGATAACTGTGATGGTACAGGAATGGTTACAGGTATTGATGTATCAGATGGCCTTTCTTGTCCGGAAACAATTACGCGAACTTGGAATTATACAGATAGTTGTGGAAATACCGCTTCAATATCACAGATCATCTTAATTCAAGATACGCAAGCACCAGTGTTTAATAATACTCCGTTGGATACAAATGTTCAATGCTCAGGAGATGTTCCTGTCATGACTGATTTAGGATGGACAGATAACTGTGATGGTACAGGAATGGTTACAGGTATTGATGTGTCAGATGGACTTTCTTGTCCTGAAACAATTACGCGAACTTGGAACTATACAGATAGTTGTGGTAATACCGCTTCAATATCACAGATCATCTTAATTCAAGATACGCAAGCACCAGTGTTTGTTGTAGCGCCAAACGATACAAGTGTACAATGTGCAGGAGATGTTCCTCCAATGACGGATTTAGCCTATTCTGATAATTGTGATATCTCTGGAGTTGTTCAAGGAACGAATACTCCATTGACAGATTCTTGTGGCGGTGTTATAATAAGAACATGGACGGTAACAGATAACTGTGGAAATACGACAACTGTATCTCAGAATATAACTGTTGATGATACAATCCCTCCAACGGCATCAAACTTACCTCTTGTGTCTATCGGTGGAGGTGTTCCGCTTCCAACACCAAATGTTTTAGATGTATTTGATGAAGCCGACAATTGTACTGTTAATCCGGTAGTTGTTTATGTTGGAGATGTTAGCAATGGAGCCAATTGCCCCGAAATATTTACAAGAACCTATTCTGTAACTGACGATTGTGGGAATCAAATTTTAATAACACAAACGATTAGCGTAGGGGATGCATTTATTCCAACGGCTTCTAATCCATTACCCGTTAATGTTCAATGCAGTTCAGATGTTCCTTTAGCAGACCCGTTAGTTGTTACTGATGAAGCAGATAACGGAGCAATTCCTATTGTTACTTGGGAAGATGATACATCAGACGGACTAAGTTGTCCTGAGACTATTACTAGACGTTACCGTGTTACTGATGACTGCGGAAATTTCATTTTCGTTAATCAAACGATTACAATTAATGATACGATTGCGCCACTATTTGACCCAACTCCAGCGGATATAACTGTGCAATGTCCAGGAGATATTCCTGCGATGATTAATTTAGGGTATACTGACAATTGCGATGGAATTGGAACCGTAGCTGGTTTAGATAGCCCATTAATTGATCCGTGTGGAGGAATTGTTGTTCGAACATGGACGTACGTAGATGCCTGCGGAAATTCTGTCATAACAACCCAAAATATAACAGTTCATGATACTATTTCTCCAACAGCGAGCGCTCCACTTTCAGTTAGTGTTCAATGTATTGGTGATGTACCTATGTGGGATGTTTTAAGCGTAATAACAGAATCTGATAACTGCACGGCAAACCCAATAGTTGCTTGGGAGGGTGACTTGAGTAATGGTTTGTCGTGCCCAGAGACTATAACGAGAAGCTATTCAATAACAGATGATTGCGGAAATGAATTTATTGTCAATCAAATTATTACTGTCAACGACATTACTCCGCCAACTGCTAGTAATCCAATTACGATTTCAGTTCCAAGTGCAAGCAATGTGCCTAATCCTGATCCACTGGACGTTAATGATGAAGCTGATAATTGTACTCTAAACCCAATTGTTACATGGATAAGTGATGTTTCCGATGGTAACGTTTGTGATCTAGAAGAAATTACGAGAACGTATTCGATTGTTGACGATTGTGGAAATGAAACCATTGTTACTCAATTAATAATAATTCTAGCCGTTCCTACTCCAATTGATGCGGGGCCTGATCAAACAATTTGTTTGGGTGATTTTATAACAATCAATGCTTCCAATCCAATGAATGTTCCATTGACATGGTCACCATTACTTCCTGCACAGCCGTTTATTCCAACTCAATCTCAAACGTATACTGTTACAGCAGATAATTTTGGATGTCTTTCTACAGATGACGTCTCTGTGTTTATTGCAAATCCGCCAGTTGCCGATTTTGTTGCCGATATTTTAGCGGGATGTGAACCGTTAACAGTGAATTTTACGAATCTAACGGCTTCTCAAAATGGCTTCTCAAATTGTGAATGGCTAATTAATGGGGAGACGATTTTTGGTTGTGATTCTGTTACGTACATTTTCAATAATGCGGGAACATATGATGTTTCATTAACTGTAACTTCTGTTGAGGGCTGTTCTTCGAGTCAAACTTTTGTTGATTATATCAATGTTTATGAAATTCCGATGGCTCAATTTTCAATGACCCCAAATTCGATCACATCATTTAATAATCAAGTTCAATTTTTCAATAATTCGATCAACGCTGATACATATGAATGGGATTTTGGAGATCAATCTTCAATTTCAACTTTAGAAAACCCTGTACATTCATATGATGAAGTTGGAAATGTTTTATATACGATTACGCTGTGGGCATATGAAGAGCACTTCGGTTGTGTTGACTCTATTCAATTGAGTTTAGTTGGAACGGAAGAATTAATCTATTACGTACCAAATACATTCACACCAGATGGAGATTCGTATAACGAGACTTTCCAGCCTGTCTTTACAGAAGGGTATGACCCTTATGATTTTCACATGATAATATTCAACAGATGGGGAGAAATCATCTTCGAAACTTATAATGCAGACATTGGATGGAATGGGTATTATGGAGATAGAAAAGCTCAAAACGGAACATATACTTGGAAAATTGACTTTAAAGAAACGATGACAGACAAGCGACATTTGATTCATGGGCATGTAAACATTTTAGACTAAGTAGAACTATTAACACGCTAAATTTATTATCGAACTTAGTTTTTCATTAAACACTGAACACTTGCCTTTTACATGGTGTCATAATAGCTTAATTAACGATATCGCCTTTGTGTGTTACTGAAGGGTATGACCCTTATGATTTTCACATGACTATATTCTATAGATGGGGTGAAATCATCTTAGAAACGTACTAATGTAGACATTGGATGGAATGGGTATTATGGAGATAGAAAAGCTCAAAACGGAACATATACTTGGAAAATTGACTTTAAAACGATACAGACAGACGAAAGAAAACTAGTTACCGGACACGCAGACTTATTAAAGTGATTTAAGACTACTTAAAGCTACAGTTTACAAAATAGAATTTATTCTTTTCCTGAACTTTGCCAAGTCCAGTAGAATGCAGCGACTATTGCGCCCAATGTTGTTGCAACCAAATACAACCACAAGTGTTCCGTATGCCCAGAAACTACAGCCGGCGCTAAACTCCTAAATGGATTCATGCTGGCGTTGGAAACTGGTCCTGCGTATAGTGCTTCCAACCCTACGGTTGCTCCAATCGCTACCGGTGCAAAGTATTGTTCTAATTTTCCGCCTTGAGATGTTAGTAAAATGACGATCATAAGCATGAACGTCAGAATGAATTCCAAGATAAAGGATTGCATTTCTGAGCCCTGTGGTAATGATGATCCTAGAAGGTCATTTTCAGGGAAAAGTTGCGCCAACGATAAACTTGCGGCAAAAGCTCCAATCAATTGTGCGACCAAATAGGGCGCTACTTCCTTTTTTGGATGCAATTTTACAAGTGTCAATGCAATTGTAACCGCTGGGTTCATGTGCGCTCCTGAAATACGCCCGTAAGCGAAAATCATAATCGTTACGATTAGCCCCCAAGCCGCCGCAACTCCAGTATGAGTTATTGCACCACCGAATTCCGTGTTGATGACCATTGCTCCGCACCCACAAAAAATAAGGAAGAATGTCGCTACGATTTCTGCTACGTACTTTTTCATAAATAAGCAGCGATAAATTCTTTGCAATACAACTTGACCATTTCACGAACTTCAGCAAATTCAGCATTTACTTCCTCGGCTGTTCCGTCTGCTTTAGCAGGATCTGGAAAGTTCTTGTGAAAACGGTGCGCCTTTGATGGAAAATACGGACAGCGTTCTTTTGCATTGTCACAAACCGTGATGATGTAATCAAATTCGACGTCGCCATATTCATCAACATTATTCGAAGTATGATTCGAAATGTCAATCCCATCGGCTTTCATTGTTTCAATCGCTTTTGGGTTGACCCCGTGTGTTTCTACACCAGCACTATAAACGTTCGTTCCTTCTGGAGACAAAGCTCTTAAATATCCATCTGCTATTTGACTTCTACAGCTATTTCCAGTGCAAAGCACAAGTACGTTTTTTCCCATTGTTTTATTTTAGATCTTAGAATTTGGATAGTTAGACATTAGACTGCTTAACTAGAAGCGTCTAAATTCTGAGTTCTAACAATCTATTTGTCTAATTAACAACAACCCGATTGAGGATCACATGAATTTGAATTCGAACTTGACAACTCTGCCATTATTATTTTAGGCTTAGCTTCAGTTACAACAGCTTCTGCTTCCATTGTTGGTGAGCAACATGCAGCATTGTCTTCTGATGAATATTTTGGATCGTTAAACTCTACGTCTTCATGGAAATAATAAACTTCCCATTGAATTCCGTCTGGATCTGTTGCCCAAAATTTGTCTTGGACAGCATAGCAACAAGCTGTTCCAATTTCTTCCGAAGAAACGATTCCTTGCGCTCTTGCAACTTCCAATTTCGCCTCCATTTCTTCTTTTGATCCAACTTGGATTCCAAGGTGTCCAAAATTACCACCAACGCGGTCGGCATTTTCAACAAACGAAATAATTAATCCTGGGCTCTCCAATTCGTATTTGGCATATCCTTTCTTCACTTTCGAAGCAGGCATTCCAAAAAATGTCGTGTAAAAATTTACTGTTGATGCGATATCACTTACATAAAGTGAAACGTGCATTCTAGGGAATTTTGTGTTTTCCATTTTGTTTGATTTTAGCAGCAATCGCCGTCTTCGCAATTTGCCGAGTTAAATAATAATAAAAGTTCCTCTTTCAATTTATTCCAATTCTGAGGGTTGATGCAGTAACACATACTCGTTCCCTCAATTGTTCCTTGAATTAAACCGGCCGATTTCAGCTCTTTAAGATGCTGTGATATTGTCGATTGAGCGAGGCCAATTTCTGTCACCAGATCGCCGCAAACACATGATTCTGCTTTGATTATCGATTGAAGAATTGCTATTCTCGCTGGGTGTCCAAGAACCTTGACCAGTTTCGAAAGTTCGATTTGTGCCTCGGTGTAATTTTCTGTTTTTGTTAATCCCATCGCAATATTTGTATATCGCAATATTACGATTAATAGTTTTACTATCCAAATAATCCCAAAAAAACCAGTATTTTGTCCTACCAATTAAAATCGAATGAATACTTACGTTGTCATAATGGCTCTTGCGGGAATTATAATCCTGAGCTTCTTCTTCAATATTATTTCCAAAAAAACCAACATTCCGTCCGTGCTGTTGCTGATTTTATTAGGCATGGGCCTTAAAGTTGGATTGCAATCTGCGGGGATCTTCAACGATGTTGAATTGGATTCGATTCTGGAAATTTTAGGGAACGTCGGGCTAGTAATGATTGTTTTGGAAGCTGCCCTCGATTTAAAATTGGAAAAGGAAAAAATGGGAATGATCTTCAAGGCCTTTCTTGTTGCACTGCTAGGAATAGGAGGTTCTATGTTTGCCTTAGGCGCCTTCTTTGTATACATTTTTCCAAGCACAGGATGGTACACGGCTATTTTGTACGCCATCCCATTAAGTATTATGAGTAGCGCCATTATCATCCCGAGTGTTGGAGGATTAAGAGGCGTGAAAAAGGAATTCATGGTTTACGAAAGTACTTTCTCGGATATTCTTGGAATTATGGTCTTCTACTTCATGCTAGGTGCAGATGGACACGCGGCGGAAGATGGTTCTATTGCTTGGGAAATTGGTCTAAATATATTGGGGACAATGGTTCTTTCCGTTGTCGTTGCTTATGTGATGGTGTACCTCTTTCAACGCTTGCAAATGCAGGTTAAACTGTTTCTAATTATTGCCGTTTTATTGCTGCTTTTTGCGGTTGGAAAGTACTTCCACTTATCGTCATTACTAATTATTCTGGCCTTTGGATTGGTACTTAACAACACAGATGTCTTTTTCCGAGGCTTCCTTAAAAAGTACTTCGACAAGGAGAAAGTGAAGCCCATTTTGCATGATTTCCATAACCTGACCTTAGAGTCGGCCTTCTTAATTCGTACGTTCTTTTTCGTTGTATTTGGACTCAGTATTACGGTGAGTTCATTGTACAATGCACAAGTAGCCATTAATAGTTTTGCGATCGTTGCGATTCTATTCGCGGTTCGTTATGTCATCCTTCGTTTCGTTGCAAAAGATCATTTGTTCCCCGAGTTGTTTATCGCGCCCCGTGGATTAATCACGGTTCTTTTGTTCTTCGTTTTAGCCAAATATGACGGTGTAAAAATTGAAAGTTTTGATACTGGATTGCTTTTATACCCAATTCTGATTTCAAGTCTGGTGATGATGATTGCTTTAATTATCAACCGAGGGGAGAAAGTGACTGATGTCCTGTTTCATGGGATTCCATTAATCAACTCTTCAACAGATCCGGAAAAGAAAGCTGAGATCAAGAAGCGAATTCAGAAAAATACGGAAGGTCAAGATTTTGATGGTTTCCGTCATGATTAATTGAAAAACGACCAAATCTCTTTTCCAATTTCAACTTTGTCGTTAACGAAACGCAATTCGTATTTATCAATATAAGTACCATGCCCTTGGCCGGAGTCAATGTCAAAATGATACCTATGAAATGGACAAACGATGTAATTGTCTTCTGTCCAACATCCGTTTAGAGGTTTGTTTTGATGGGCACATTTGTTTTTGAAAGCGTGGTAGCCAGAATCGTTTTTAACCAATAGAACTTCGCCAAAAATGCTTTTGTGGACGGCCGTGTTTTTTGCGGCAAACAAATTTTCCAATTCGCTTTCCGATTCAAACAAGGGATACCATTTCAGTTTCATTCCGAACATTGGCTGAGGTTATGGGGTTCTATCTAACATTTAAAGATACTAAAAGTGAGAAATCTTAAAGGAACAGTACTAACGAAGGCTCACTTTTACTTCAATTTACATTTCTTTACACAAAAGATGGAGCGTTTTGCACTTGACCGCGTACTTTTAATAAAAACGAAAAATGATGAAAAACGGATCAATCAAAATGTTCTCTTTAGCTCTCTATTCTCTATTTTTACTAAGTTGCGGCATGAGTAATGAAGTTCTATCAACGCCGACAACGACCGCAGAAACTTTGGTTGTTAAGGAAGAGAAAGCGTCTATATATAAGAAGCTTGAAGAAAACAATCACCTTCCAATAGAAGACCGGATCGGGCTGTATCATCAGTTGAAGGAGGACCATCCAAATGATTATAATTTTGAAAGTGAACGTGAATTAAACATTTACGGGTATTCGTTGTTCCAAGAAGGTAAAACCAAAGAGGCCATCGAAATTTTTAAATTATTGGTGTCTGAGTTCCCGAATACTTCCAACCCCTATGACAATCTCGGAGAGGCATATTTGAGGAACGGAAACGAAGAGTTCGCATTACTTAATTATGAGAAATCCGTTGAACTCGACCCAAAGAATATGGGAGCAATTGATCAAATTTATCGTTTAAAAGGCTTGGAAATATTGGTTACTGATTGGGGAAAAGAGATCTTTCATTTTCCTTTGCACTTCGCTCCAGAAATTCCATTGGAAGGTCTTGAAGAAGTTGTGTTCCCGAAAAACTGGAGAAAACCAGACAGTACTGATTTTTGGTCATACGTTTTTGTTTGGGATCTTGACAATAAAAAAGCAATTACGGCAAGTGAGTTAGAGTCGACCTTAAAGCCCTACTTTGACGGATTGATGAAAGTCGTTAACGATGACGAGGACGCGGAAATGATCAAAACCATCGCCCATTTTCAAAAGAACAATTCTCTCGAAGACAACGTTGATTTTACTGGTAAGTTGACCATTTTTGATGCCTTTGCCACAAACAAACCCTTGAATTTAAATGCACGCGTATTTTCGAATTATTGCGAAGAGAAAGGAAAGCTAATCCTACTGTTCCAATTTTCGCCCTTGGGCTTTAGCGAACCTGTTTGGGATAAATTGAGAACTGTAAAAGTGCGTTCGACTGTTTGTGAGAAGTAACTTTTTTTTCATTATTTGGAACGGTATTTGTAATTATTACATTTATGAAAACGACACTTTTAATTATCCTGTTTTTTGCCTTATCCAACACCAATTTTGCGCAAGAAAACAAAGACACATCAACCGTTCAAATTGTAGCATTTCCAGATATCGAAGCTGAGTTTCCTGGCGGAGCTGCTGCTTTGATGAAATATATCAGTCAAAATATAACTTACCCAGAGAAATCTCTTGACATCACTGGCAGAATCTTCGTTTCATTTTTTGTTAATGTTGACGGATCTGTTTCTGACGTGACCGTAGAAAGAGGTTTGGACAAGGTATTGGATGAGATGGCAATAAAGTTAATCCAAGGCATGCCAAGATGGAAGCCAGCAGAAATAAATGGAATCGCGGTAAAGAGTAGGGTAAGATTACCAATCGTTATTCTATTGAAATAAGGATTGTAAAAAGTGATTTGAACAAGCAGCCGTGCCTTCTTAAGGCCCACTATCAGTATCTTTACTTAACTATTAATTCTCCTTCAATTTCTATTCTTCTATCAGAATTCAAATCAATTAGAGAAGCTTTTAGTTTACAGGGATTGTATATCTGACCGGGACTAAACGTAATAATAACGGGTAACTGTCCGTTTATAAATGTATCAGAATCAAGTCCATCCTCCTTATATTTATCTAAAATATTTGCATTCGATAAAATTCGGTTTCCTTTTTTATCTATAATTTCAATTGAAAATGAGGGGTAGACTTTATTGTCTATAACTTCTAAGCCATTTAAGCCATCCATTATTAAAATAAACTCATTTTCAGGGCTTACTTTTTTATTGACAACAACTAGCTTTTCAGTTTCATCCCACAAGTATATATTGGAATAGTCCATGTTTTGGCTCCTAATTGTTAAAAGCTCATTTGGTTCAACTGAAAATGGCAATTCATAATGGAAAGTCCCATCTCCCTTTTTATCCCAAATTTTAATGAAAATCTTATACTTTTCATTGTTCTCACAGGGCAGTGTCGACACAAAGTGTGCATTCAATTGTAACGGAGATAATCCCGTTCCTTTTTTCATCTCAGCGAACAAATCTGAATGCTTCATTACCGTATCTTTTTTATTATTCACAATGAACAACGATAAACCAGGATACACTTTGCCATTTTTTTTAATCAGACCTGAAACATTATTAAAAAATAAATTCACTTTTTCTCCATAGATAAATTTATTCCGATTCTCAAATTTTCCATGTACTTGGATCTTAACTTCATCACAACCGATTCCATTTCCTCTCGAATAAGCTCCTGTTGTCAAGTCCTTATTAACCGATTGATGAAACTCGCAAGCACTAAATGCTAAAGTCAATACTAGAAGGTATAGTAATTTTATTCTCTTCACAATCTCAATTTATTATTCATAATTCCTCACCCTGAACCTAGAAACAACTACCAAACTACAACCAACTTCCCAGTCGTGCTACCTCCCTCAAGATCAGCATGTGCTTTGGCCAATTGATCCGAAGTATAAGTCCCACCAATCTGCGGTTTGATCTTTCCTTCCGTATACAGCGCAACAACCCCCTTCAAACAAGCTTCCATAATTTTCGGGCGGTTATCGGCAATTTTAAGCATGTTCACACCCAGAATATTCTTTGAGCGCATCATCAATCCAATTGGTAAAACCAATCCCATTTTTCGGACAAAATTGAGTTTAGAGAAAATTCCCCTTTTTCCTTCTGAAAGTGCAGAACCACCGAAAAGAATCATTCTTCCTCCCGATCCCAAAATCGACCAATCTTTTTTGAACGTCGCGCCCGCAACAGGGTTGAAACTTACGTCAATCCTGCCTCCATCTAGCGCTTTGTTAATTTGTTCAACATAATCTGAAGTGCGGTAATTCACCACATAATCCGCGCCTAATTCTTTTACCAACGCCTCTTTTTCTGTTCGTCCAACTTTGGCAATCACCGTTGCGCCTTTCAGCTTGGCCAATTGAATCAAAATTGTTCCAACACCACCAGCGGCAGCGTGAATTAAAACAGTATCTATTTTATGAATTGGCGTTAAATACTCAGCCATGTAATACGCCGTAACAGCCTGTGTACAAAGCGCCATTAATTCGGCAGCATCTTGCTCCCCTACTGGAACAACGGCGTAGTCATTCGTGATCACATGCTTTGAGTATCCTCCAAACCGACAGAACGCCAAAACGCGTTGGCCAACCAAAGATTTGTCAGCATCATCTCCAACAGAAATAACTTTCCCAACAACTTCGTATCCTGCAACAAATGGCATTGGTGGTGCTTCGTTATACAAGCCATTTCTAGCCATAACATCCGCGTAGTTAAGTCCAAAAGCTTCAACTTCAATCAAAACTTCGCTTTCGATAGGATCAGAAATTTCGAAATCTCTTAAATCAAATGCGTGATTTGGATCTCCTTTTTTGACAAGAAAAAATGCTTGACTATTCATGGGGTCTATTTTAGTTCGAAGTTAATTGAATCTTCTCAGACCAAGAATAAATAGTGCCTACTTGTTTCGATGGTGACTCACGAGATCTAAAAATGAAATTCCATTTTCCAATTCAATTTGTACTATTTCATGGATCATCATTTTTCCATGACGCCCTTCTGGAATATTTCGTTCTGGATACGCTCCAACTCCGATTGAATACGAACAGATGTATTCTGCACCGCAACTAGAGCAGCCGTAATTCAGTACCGTTTTCTTTGGAATGAACACTATTTCAGCATTTTCATCATTAAATGACACATCGGTAATGATGGCCCAATCAGTGGTCGTCGGACGTATAACTTTCGTTCCTTTTAAACCATTAGAAATGCTTTCTAAAAGGGATTCGTTATAAAATTTCGAGAACAGCGTATTCAACTTGACGTGAGGAACAAAGCCTCCAAGTCCGTCATCAGAGCTTCCAAATTGGACGTTCTCTTTGCATTTCGAACACTGATGTGCTACTGTCCAGTCGCCATTAAACGCGAAGCTGTGAGGTAAATTCACATCGGTTTCAACACCCATTTTTAATGGTGCAACAACTCCTTTTATTGTTGGCACCCCAAAAACATTGGCACGAACCTTACTTACGCTCTGAATCTTTTTAATCATTCAATGACCTTTCCCACATACTTGTCGTACTTGCCACTCGGTGAAGATAAGATCGTTACTCTGATGTATCCCATTTCCGCCAATTGATTCCACGTATATGGAAATCGTGTGACCGAATCTTTGGGAATTTCCCACATCGTTTGTTTCCCCAATCCCGGTTGATTGAACCATGGAATAACATCTGCATTTTGCGCTTTAAATGGGAGCTCTTTCAATACTTCAATATCATAGTAGAAATCATACTTATCTTGAGCTTTATTGAGGGCTCGTTCTCCAAACGAATAATGAATGCCGTCAAAAACGGGACTGGTAAATTGCCCTCCTAACACTGGTAATGCACTGTCTGCTGTAAACCCAACATAGCCACTGTACCGGTCGTATTCTAATCCTTTTGTGAGCGAAACATTTGCCACAATATTGAACCCTCCATTTCCGGGAGGCCAACCGCCATTTAAAGTATCCGTAGGTCTATTGAATAAAGCTTCCAATGCCGGCCATTTATGTTCATTGTAAAGAGCAAAAGCCTCATTTTTCGTCTCTTCACTGAGCTGTCCTTTTTTGTTAAAGTCTTTTACAAATTGATCCGCCGTTTTGTAAAAAGGCGCAACTTTGGGTGGGCCTGGTGGTATCGGGTTTTCAGTTGGTTCTTTACTAGGTGAAGAACAACTTGTCGCAAAAATTAACAACGAAACGATACCAACCGTTAAAAATGATAGTGGTTTATTCATGATTCAAAGTAATAATAAAAAACAACTTACCTATTGAATAAGCAGGAAATAATTATAGGTATTTATTCCCCAAATGAGTTCATGTCAAATTCAGTGTACCCTTCTGGAACTTCCAATGAAAATATATCTGCAGCTATTTTTCCTTTTGTTACTTCAGTTGCCGTTTGAATGGATTCAATTTTAGCATCACCTACTCCGATTGTCGAAATTGTGCACAATACCGCACCTTCTACTTGACCTGAATAAAGTGACTTAGATGCGGTAGGGATTTTAGTCGTGGCGTAAACAATTGACTCCATGCCGTCTCCATCTGTAACTTTATACTTAATGCATTTATACCCTGCGATCTTCTTCGTTTCTTTTGTTTTAACAACCGTAAAATTCGCTTCTGGTGTATCAAGACTATCGTGAATTACCGTATATGTATTCCCAATAAATGGATTTTCCATGAGCATTAACATTTTCTCGGAGGCACCATCGTAAATTAACTTGGTAGTTCCTGCCATGCCCATTTCCGTTTCCAATCTGAAATTTTTCCCGCTAATATACCATGTCATTTTAGTCGCTCCCATCATGTCAATTGTCGCTTGGGTTGTTGAATCCGTTGATTCCATAACTTGATCAAACTTAATTGTGTAGTCTTGCGCAAAACAAGGCGTTAACAGAACAACGAGTACCAGTGTTAAAATACTTTTCATTTTTTGCTTTTTTTAGATTCTACCCCTTCCACAACAATAACGATTTCACCCTTTGGAGGATGCGCTTCATAATATGCTTTGATTTCTGCGGCTGTACCACGCTTGTACTCTTCGTAAAACTTTGTTATTTCGCGGGCTACGCAAACCTTACGATCGGGCCCCATAAATTCCTCAATTTGTCCCAAACATTTTACCAATCGATGCGGAGACTCATACAAAACTGTTGTTCTCGTTTCTTCAGCGATTAATTTAAGTCGGCCTTGACGTCCCTTCTTGTGCGGAAGAAATCCTTCAAAGACAAACTTATCACAAGGGAATCCACTGGCTACAATTGCCGGAATTACTGCTGCAGGTCCCGGAAGGCATTCAATTTCAATTCCTTGAGCAATACATTCTCTAATCAACAAAAAACCGGGATCTGAAATACCTGGTGTTCCCGCATCGGAAACCAAAACGGTATGGCTGTTGGCTTTAATTTTATCTATCGATCTTTCCAAAGACTTGTGCTCATTGTGCATATGAAATGGATGCACTGGCTTTTTAATATCAAGATGGGAAAGAAGTTTATTCGTAGTTCTTGTGTCCTCCGCAAAAATCAATTGCGTTTCTTGCAACATTCGAATTGCGCGAAGGGTGATGTCTTCTAAATTTCCAATGGGTGTGGGTACAATGTATAGCTTTGACATGGTGTGTTAAGATCTCGTCAAAACTACGTAATCCTGAAGTAAAGTTTGAAGAAATTTCAATCTTTTGTTTGGTGTTTCGGACAGTCCAATCAATTTGGCTGACTCGTCTGCTAATTCTCGTGCAAACTTCTTTGTTTCTGGATTCGGGTATTTACGAACACGCTGAATTGAGTTTTTAATCAATAACATGTCTTCATCCGTAAATCGAACGACGCCTGGAAATTCTGGTGTATAATTATCTTGATTTTTAATGGAAAGAACATCTTTCAATGAGTACCGAATACTCGATTTGTCTTTAATAACAACCGTCCCAGCCATTACGTCGCCCATTCGTTGGTTTTTTTCTGCAACACTCGCGTACATCAATCCAACTACCCCCATAATAATGTGAATTATTCCAATCGCAATAAGGTCTCCTAATCCAGCAAAAATGGCTACAAAACTAAAGCTGATCCACATGAAATGCCCTTTGAAAATCCACCGTGTAAAGATCTCTCTAAAACCAGGTCTTTCTCCTGAGTAAGTAACAACACGAATGCCTAAGGCATATTTTCCTAATGTTTGACCGTGCGATAAATATTCAAGAACCGGGTGGTAAAATATCCAAGGAAGTTTCAATAGAAAAAGTTCAACGAGCATGTATTGATCAAAGCCCGAATTGCTTAACAATGCAAACATAATAGCGATGTAAAGCGCGAGCATCGCTGTATCAATTAGTGCAGATGTACAGCGCTGAATGACTGTAGCATACTCATACTCAATCTTTACGTTCTGTGCCGATACAAATTCTATAGACTTCATAACTCAATTCTAAGCTTAAAGATACCCATTTCGTTTAAGATTCCAAGTAGATTAAAAATTAGTCAGAATAGGCATTCACGCTCTATTTAGAACATTTCTAAATAGAGAATCATGACAAATACATGACATAATAAGTTCGATAACTAAGCATCTTTGTAGTAGTGAAGAACCAAACAAGGTTGAAAGACCTACATATTGTAGCATTTACGCATCGAAACTTACCAGTCAGCGAGATAGGGAGTTTACATATTGAGCCTGACAATCAGAAAGATCGGTTGTCGTCTTTAAAAGAGGCTTTGAACTTGGGGGAATTAATGTTCCTTTCTACATGCAATCGCGTTGAGTTTCTTTTCACTTCCGAATCGGAAGTTGATAGCACATTTTTACATCGGTTTTTCGATTCACTCTATCCAGTTTTGGAAAAAGAGGCTAGAAATTCATTTGCTAAAAACGCAACAGTACTTCATGGTTTAAATGCAGTTGAGCACAAATTATACGTTGCGTCTTCAGTCGATTCAATGATCATTGGCGAACGTGAAATTATTACTCAAGTTCGCAGTGCTTACGAACGTTGTCTTGAAATGGACCTAACAGGTGATTTGATTCGAATCATCATGCGCCACACGATTGAAACGGCGAAGAAAGTTTACACAAATACCAATATTGCAAAACGACCCGTTTCAGTTGTTTCACTTGCTTATCATAAACTAAGAGACCTGGATGTTCCTTTGAATTCTAGAGTTCTAATTGTTGGGGCCGGTGCAACGAACGTAAACATGAGTCGTTTTCTTAAAAAGCACGGTTTCACCAACTTTAATGTTTTTAACCGAACGCTTTCTAAAGCAGAAAGATTAGCAGGAGACCTAAATGGTCAAGCGCATAACTTGAGTGCTCTAAATTCTTTTGACAAAGGATTTGACATTATCATTTCGTGTACTGGTTCTGAAGGTCACATTCTAACTCCAGAGATCTATAACTCTCTTTTAATCGGTGAAACGTCAAGAAAAATTGTCATCGATATTGCAATTCCTCAAGATTTATCTCCTGAAGTTATCGCACTTCACAATGTAACACACGTTTCAGTTGAAGTTCTTCAGAAGATTTCAAACGAAAATTTGAAAGCCAGATCGAAAGAAATGCAGCATGTTGAGGAAATCATTACTGAAGCGATGTATGAATTTACACATATTGAACAGACGAGATGTGTTGAATTGGCCATGCGCGATGTTCCGAATAAGGTTAAAGAAATTAAGTCTACTGCGATGAATGAAGTTTTCAAGAAAGAGTTGAACCAGCTTGATGACGTATCAAGAGAGGTGGTGGATAAAATCATTGGCTACATGGAAAAGAAATACATGAGCATGCCGATGATAATGGCGAAAGAAATACTCCTTAAAAAACGTACGTAATGAAACATGTGATCATTGGTTCACGCGGAAGTGACTTGGCGCTATGGCAAGCCTATTTTGTTAAATCTGAATTGGAGCGATTGGGTTGCTCAGTTGACCTCAATATTATCAAAACGCAAGGAGATAAAATTCAGCACTTAAGCTTCGATAAGCTTGAAGGAAAAGGATTTTTCACCAAAGAAATTGAAGACGCTCTTTTAAGTAAAACAGTTGATTTAGCGGTCCACTCTCATAAAGATTTAGAAACAAACCCTCCTGCGGGATTAACCATCTCTTGCGTTTCAGAAAGAGCCAATCCAGCGGATATTCTTTTGATTAATAAAAATGCTGTTGATACTTCAGCCAAGTGGAATCTTAAACATGGAGCGATCGTTGGAACATCATCGGCGCGAAGAAAATCTCAAATGCTTAAATACCGAGCAGATGTTGAGATCAATGATTTAAGAGGCAATGTTCCCACGCGAATTAACAAGTTGCGCCAAGGAAACTACGATGCTATTCTTTTGGCTAAGGCCGGAATTGACCGATTGGAAATTGATTTATCTGAGTTTGAGGAAATCGTGATGGATCCAACAGAATTTGTTCCCGCACCAGCACAAGGTGTTTTAGGACTACAGATTCGATCAGAAGATTCAGAATTACATGAAGTTTTGCAAAACTTGAACTTCCCTGAGGTTCAAAAGCGAATTGGTTTGGAGCGCAAAGTTTTAAACCTCCTTGATGGTGGTTGCCAATTGCCTTTAGGCGTCTACTGCAACGAGGCAAATGAATTGTACGTGTCTTTCGCTGAAGGTGTAAATGGAGCGTGTCACAGCCTTAATTATTCCGTTACTGAATTTGATGGAATGGCGGAAAAGGTAATTGAGGATTTGAAACAAAAAATAGCTGTTGGCTCGTCGGATTTTCATATCTAAAAATGAATCAGAAATCACAGCTCTGAAAACATTTCTGAAAGACCGAAACGAAATTCTAATTGCCAAAACTTTTCTTCAATTTTCTCCACTAGCATTTCAGCTAGAAAGACCTTTTGATATCATCTTCTTCGGAAGTACACGGGCCGTGATGTTTTTTAAGGCTCAAATGGACATTCCTGCTTCTGCGAAAATTGCTTGCGTTGGTGGCAAAACTGCAGAAGTCATTCAGGCAATTAACAGAGAGGTTGCTTTTAGTGGAGAAGGCAAAGGAGACATTCAAGAAACAAGTGCCGCATTTAAAAAATGGTGCGGTGATCAACACGTTCTTTTCCCATTGTCGTCTATTTCATTGAAAACCTTCTCTTCTCAATTTCAATCCAACCAGAAAACGGAAATTGAAGTCTATGAAACCAATATCGTTGGGTCTGCAATTGCAGAATGCTCAACATACATTTTCACGAGTCCATCAAACGTCGAAGGGTTTTTAATTGAAAATTCAATTCCTGAATCAGCTCAAGTTATTGCTTGGGGTGAAAGCACGAACACGGCATTAAAAGCTAACTCCATTTCAGTTGATCATGTCTTAAGTCAACCCGACATCAATTCATTGATTGACGTTCTTAAATAAAGAAAGGTCCTAGCAAGCTAGAACCTTCTCCGTTTTTCATAAGTACAGAAGTAGTAAGCTCCTGAACGCCGTAAATATTTTTATCCAATAAACCATCGTTGGTTCTTGTAATTCAAATGCAGTATCTCTACCAAGAACGCAAAAAGAACGCAAACCGTTGGTGAAAAACGTATTCCATTAAAATAAAGGGCATCTCGGATGAACCAAGATACCCTTTAATAAAATATCGTTTTACTTAACTATGAATTGAATCGCTTGTTGAGATTCACCAGAACTAATGTTCAAGAAATACATTCCTGGTGCCAATTCCTCTGTTCCAAGAACAACCAAGTTTGATCCAACCGCTGCTTGAACAGTATGTGATTTGATCATTTTTCCTGAGATGTCTTGAATATAGAAATCTACATTTTGTGCGTTATTTACATTGAAACGAACGTTTACCTCATCCTCTGCAGGATTTGGGAACAACGTCAATTCAGTGAACGTTTCTTGATCTTCCAATCCAACAACCAAATCATTGTTCGCTCCACCAGCGTAGATGTTGATATTGTCTAGGTAGAAGTTATTTCCTCCGTCACTTTCGAATTCGAATTTATAAATGAAGTTATCTACCCAATAAGCAGATGTGATGTTTGTCATGTGAACTGTTGTCCAATCTGCAACAGAACCTGGCGTCCATGAAGATGTTGACACAGTAGATCCTAATAAATCACCGTGAAGTGTTTTACGCGGCGCCCATGAATCACCACAGTTGTTTGAAGCGTATACTTTCAGCCACTCATCATTATTTGAATTACGCTTGCGGTAAGCATAACGGAAGCTTAGTGTCATTGCTGTTTGGCTTGTGATTGAAGACAAATCAACGGGTGCTGAAATCAATTCATCAAAGTTTCCAGCAGACTCAGCGTAATTTGGAAGTTTGGCACTTTTAGATCCTGTGTGACCTGCATTCGTTTCTAATTCGAACTCAGCATTGTTTCCATAATCACGAACTTCCCATTGAACACCATCCAAAGTTGTTAAAGATTCGAAATCTTCTAAGTAAGGAATCCATGTTCCAGCAGCAGGCAATACTCTAATGTATCCTGTCTTTGTTTCTCCGTCCGTAACTGAACCATCTGTAGCATTCAAAACTACTTCGTACAAACCTGGTGTGTCGTATTGAATTGATGGGTTTTGGCTCGTAGATGAACTTGGTGTTCCTCCTGTGAAAGTCCAAGTCCAACCGTTTACTGCGTTGTAAGAGTTGTCATTGAAATTAACTGTTTCACCTGCACAAACCGTAATCTTATCTGCAGAGAACTCTGCTTTGCATAGGTAGGTATTTCCATCTGCTCCTGTCGCAGCAAGATTTCCTGCTGATTTTAAATTACTTCTTCCACCAATTCCAGAGTTCAAAGCATTTCTCATGCGTTGTCCCTGTCCAGGTGTAAACATTTTAGAACAATATGAATAATCCATATAGTTCTCAGTGTTATCAATTTGATCAAATCCCCAAAACCCATTATCACCATCACATGTATTTGCCGCTAGAACACACGCCGTAAGGCCTTGACACTCCGGTGTATCATCTACTCCGTCATCATCATTACAGTTTGATGCTAATCCAGGGTTATTCGTTCCACCCCAAACGTGAGGTAAGTTTAACCAGTGTCCACATTCGTGTGTTAACGTTCTACTCGAACCAGTACTTGAAGTTCCAATTGAACCAACGTAAGTATCAAGAACCCAAATACCGTTATCCATTCCTGATCCACCACCCCAGTTAGAGGGTAAAAAAGTATATCCCGCAGCACCACCAATGTCAGCACATATAAATATGTTTAAGTATTTGTTTCCTGCCCATTCTCCTTGGTAAACGTTGTTACCATTTCTAATTGCTAGGTATTGCCCTTGACCGTCGCCACTTGAAGTGGCTGAACTTACGGTTCTTGTAATCCCAGAGAAACAACTTCCGTCTGGTGCTTTCGTTGCCATAACAAACTCGATGTCTGTATCAAAAGGAGTTGCTGTTGCAGCACCGTTTGAAGCATTAAATGCGTTTGCTACATTGTTCGCATCTGCGTTTTGTAAATCGTAATCTCTATTTAAGATTTCGAAAGCATCCAAGATTTGTTCATCAGAAATGTTCTCGCTTCCATTGTTGTGTAAAACGTGAAATACGACTGGAACATAATATGTAGTTGCTTCCGGTGTTCCGTTTGCCGCTTGTTGCGCTGCTTCTTGAGCACGGATAATTTCATCAAGAGCTTCTTGTTGCACAAACCCTGGTAATTGAAGCATTTCTGCTCTCTTTTTGTGCTGAAGACAGTATTCTACGCTTTCTCCATCTCTTGCGTTTTGAGCATCAAAAGTGGGAGAGGTTTGCGCAAAAGTCCCCGAAAAACAGAGCATAGCGCTTAATGTTGTGAGTGTTATTTTTTTCATAAGTATTAACAGTTTGTAAGCTTAGACGTGTAAGGTACACAACCCTTAACGCAAAAACAAATAAAGTGGTTGGTGCTAACCCTGTTTACTACTACTATTTTAACGCATTCTTGGCTACGAATTTACGTTTCTCAAATCGTGTTTGATTTCTCCAGTAAAATCTGAATAAAGTAATACTACTAATTTCGACGCCGCTTCTTCTGCTGAGAAAAGAACGCCTTCTTCTTTCATTTTTTTGAAATTATCTACCGCCGAAAACTGCTCTTTCGGTGCATTTCGAATTTGTTCTTGCATTCCTGTTTCAATTACGCCAGGAGATACAGCATACGCTTTCAGATCAATTCCTTTTTCTAGTTCTTCCAAATAAAATACCTCTGTGAGCATATTTAATGCGGCCTTCGATGCGCAATACGATGCCCAAGATGGAATCGCACGGTTTGCTGCGCCTGAACTAATATTGACAAGAGTGAAATCTGCCTTGTTGGACATGTTGCCGTAAATGTTTTTGGTCAACAACATTGGAGACGTAGCGTTTACCGCCATAACAAGTTCAAGGTCCAAGTTTTCTTGTTCAGAAATTCTCTTAATGGACCCCATAATTCCAGCATTGTTAATTAAGGTAACTGGCTCTTCAAATTTTTGATTTGCAAATAACTGGCCTGCACTTTCAAGGTTGGACAAATCGCATTTTTCAAACGAGAAATTGGCGTGTTCAATGCTATGACGGCGTCCAACTCCAATGACTTTAAATCCTTGGCTTAAATAATTTTCGGCAATTGCTTTGCCTATTCCACGCGAAACTCCAGTTACAATATAAATCACACGTTTATTTTTAGTTGTCTTGGTCTTCAGTAGAGCCATCATTCGATTCCTCATCTTCTTCTATCATCTCCTCATCCTTGTCTTGCCAATCTTCATGAAAGTTCATGTCTATATCATACATTTCGGTATGGAATGATTTTCCCAGTATGTAATAGATAATTTCAATATCAAGCATGTTTTCACGGTACTTGATTTCTTCTTCGATATCTGGCATGTTTGGGTTCAAACAGATCTCACCCAAATACTTCGTTTTCGATAAATCTCCAGAAAGCCATCTTCCATTTCTCTTTCCTAAAACGTAATTCCCGAATTTGTTTAGTTTACCATTTGGATCATAGAACCTCCACTCTCCGCTTGGCATTCCGTCTTTCATTTTTCCAGCACTTTGAATTGTTCCATTGTCATAAAAATTAATAACATCGCCATTCATTCTACCAAGACTGTCATTCGATTCCCAAATTGTTTTCAATTGACGCGTTTCATAATGGTCACTGTGTGAACAGTCGTACCTCTCAAACTTCTCAATAATGTAACTTTGGTACAAAGTATCTCCTGCAGGATTAATTTCTGTATAAATTCCTTTTGAGCTGTACTGAATTGAATCGTTTAAGAAGATTATGGAATCAAAATAGTTGACTTGATGCAGTTTTTCTCCTTCATAACTGAAATATTCCCAATTCCCTGATTTTCGTCCTTTTGAGATCGTTCCGTCTCTTGCAATTGAGTCGTTTGGATAGTACTTTGTTAGGCGGTAATCAATGCCCCCTTTTTCAATCAAACTAGGTCTTCCATAGTACGGTTCGTTCATGTACCCATCGTTGAGTCCATAATCCATTAGAAGCACATTAATTGATTCTGATTCAGTAATGTCGATTGGTGAAAAAGGAATAGAATCTTTCCAGTCGAACATATACCGCACGCTTAATTCATTTTCTTCCCAAATCTTTTCTTCCACTGGATATGAAAATTCAAACTTCACATAATGGTACCTAAATCCTAAAGTGTCAAATCCTTCGTAATCGTCAATTGGTTGACCTGCTAAGAAGAATCCTCGTTTGGAAATTTGACCGTTTGTGTGGTACGATTTCGACTCGCCTTGAAGCGCTCCGTTTTGGAACAACAAATCAAATAATAATAAAGAATCTTGCCCTGGTAAAGTTAGATACGTTCTTGCATATCCGTCTAAACTCCCATTTTGATATTGAGAAATTGAAGTCGCTACTTTGTTGCGCTCCATGCTAATCCCATCGATGTATCCTTCTTTGAATTCTGTTTCAGAAATAACATTTCCAAGCCAATCGTACCCGATTTCTTTTCCGTCTAAGTTTCCGTTTACGTAGTCCGCTGTGTGCCTTAAATAGTACATTTTTTTTTCTGGAAAAGTCGCTTGACCTTCTCCGTAGTAGTACTCATTTTCACTCCGAGGCCTGGAGTAATCATAAACTTTTACTTGACCGTTTGCTTCTCCTTTGTCAAAAGGAACCTCAACCATTATGTTCCCAAATTGATCATATGAGGCCCAAACCCCGATTGGTTTTCCGTCTAGCATTGAACCTTCGAGAGTTTCAATTTGTGCGTTTTTGTCCTTCTTTCTTGTCTTTTTTTGTTTCTGATCTTCATACTCGTCATATCCGTATTCGCTCTCATAGTTGCGAGGTCTTTCGAAATTAAAGAACCCATCTAACAGCGGTGAGAAGACTTGACTGAAGCTGTTTTGAGCAGAACCCGAAGTAAGCATCGTAGCATTCAATCTGGAAAACTCCAATTCAAGACTTGACTTTCTCTTTCCATTGTACTTGTAGTTCAGGAACTCTTGCACCATTTTTTCACCGTCAACATTGTATCCGTTCATTTCAACAACGATGTCATTTTTGATTGCTAAGTTTTTCTTGGTAAAGTCAATTTTAAGCGGACCTGTATAGAGTTCACCTTTTCTCTTTAGCGTATAATCGTTTGTGATGTCAAACGAGCGGAACATTCTCACAACGTGGTATTGAGGAATTGAATCTACCTCTGCCTCATCTCTGAACGAAGCTGATTTAATTATTTCCAATTGCAAATCGCCCAAAGTCTCAGTCCCTATGCCGTTCCAACTTTCAAAATTCTCACTAAACTGAGCGGAAAGATTGTACATTAAACTTCCATCTAAGGCATAAGTCATGATCGTACGTGTTCTATCTGTTGGATCATAAAACCCTTCCCAAACTTTAGATGTATCCAATTTACTCCACGATCTGTTGTGCAACACTTTTTCTGACATCGGATCTTCGTAAAGCGAATCGGCAATATGATAATACCAATTGCTGCCGTATTGAGAATCAACAACCTCCATGCCGTCTATTGTAATAAATTTCTCATCGACAACCTTTTCAACATGTTTGACAAAATCTCCAAGCTCATCATAAACTATTGCTTCAAAAATTGTTCCCTCATAATCATAGACATTTCTCAAATAATGATTTGAATCGGCGACAAATATCACTTCATCGTGAACGACACCATTGTCCCAATAGATGATTGGCTCCTCCTTTAGCGTTCCCTCTTGGAATTCGTATTTATACATTAACTGACCGTTGGGGTAGAACCTTTCGTAATCTCCAATGAAGCCTGGATAGGCGCCAATACTATCAAATACAACTCCTCGCTTTTTGTGCAGCTTATCTGTTGGATCGTAAACTGTTGCCTGTTCATTTGGATAACTGTTCGATCCATACTCCTCAGCGTAGTACTCATCTTCGTAATAGAATTCATCTTCAAAGTCCCGCATGTCATTTTTCTCTTCTTCCAAGTCCAAGTCAAGTTGCCTTTCGAAGCCCACTTCATAAATGCCTCTAGGAAGATCTGCCAAAGAATATTCAGTTAAAAAATTGAGTTCATCAGACTCGTATTTCCAATACCTTAATAGCCCTTCACGTATTATTATGGGTTTAACGATTAATGAATCATCATCGTTCATGGTATAATGACGTCCAACCTTGCTCAAATCTTGCTTTTTAGCCTCTTCAGGTGATCCAAAATTTTCATCGCCTTTCCCCACCCTAAAAAGCCATTCTCCTGATTCTTCATTGTCGGTAAAATGCCCTTCAACCAATGGAATCCCAGATGTTCTGGTAAAACTGTATGCTCCATTTTTCGCTCCATTTTTAAATTCAAACACTTGATTTATAGTATCCATGTCTGGATAACCGCGTGTAATATAAAGTTCAGCTTGCTCTTCAGTAATTGGCACATTGTTGTGCTTTGTAATTGTCCACCTTCCTTCTTTCACTCCATTTACGAACCATCCGTGTTTAAGCGTATCTCCTGTCAATCCCATCCAAGTAGCCTCGCCGTGCAGCACGTTGTTTATGATTGTAAAACGTCCAGCAATGATACTATCTGTCCAATCACAATTTCCTTTTTTATCCATCAGACAATACGGTTCATAGTATTGGACGTATTCACCATCTGGAATCCGGTCAAGAACTGGAGTAATGTCCTTGTCTTGGCGGTACTTTTGAGTTAATAGTGGGTATGGGTTTTTTCGAACAGCTTTTTTAAATTTGCCTTTTTCCATGAATTTGAAATCGTCATAATAATCCCCTTGGTCTCGGTTGCGCCTTGATCCTCTTGGTCGCTTTTTATAATCTATATAACGTTTAAACTCTTCTTTCGAAGGTACATCACCAAATTTGGGAGAATACAACTTCATGAACTTTTTGTATGAATTAACCTTCACAGCCTTTTTAAGGTTCTGGAATTCTTTCGGCGTCGCAATCATTGAATCGACAATGGTTCCCTTTACGGAGGCTAGATATGCATCATAGTCAAAATCATCATCTAAACTCTTCTTTGATTTTGATTTCGCACCAGATTCCCAGTACCCGTGCGAAGTTGAAACAGTTTGGGTGAAAGGGTAAACGAAATACGAATTCCCATCTATTTCTACGGTGTCTATAATTTGTGATGATCCACTAAATGGTGCCAAAATGGCGATTAAAACGATGAGTAGGTGATTGGTAGATTTCATTAATTCAGTTTTTTCATTCGTGACAAACGCCAGTGTTTCCTTTTCTTCCAAATTTTCGTGGAGTTAAGACGCTATTATTGGCTTAAAGTGCCTCGTTAATTTCAATAAATCGTTCAACGCTTTTCGCTGCGCCAAAAACAACCAAAGTATCTTTCTCTTTGATTATAGTTTCACTTTTTGGAACTCCGATAATGTGCTGTTCCGTGCATTCTTCGCCGTTTTTCGTGATTTCATATTCACGTTTAATGGTAATCAATGTCATTTCGTATCTGTTTCGGAACCCAATTTCATCAATTGATCTTCCAACAGTACCCTTTGGCGCTATAATTTCTGCGATTTCATGATCATCCGGCAATTGTAAGAAGTTAACAATGTTTGGATTCAAGAGCTTCTCACGAACAACATAAGCCACCTCGTTTTCTGGCGTCAAAATTTCACTAACACCAATCTTTTCTAAAATCAATCGTTGATGGTCTCCACTCGCTCTTGCAATAACACGTTTCACGCCTAAATCCAAGAGATGTACACACGTTAAAACCGTCGCCTCAAAGTTTTCACCAATTGCAACAACGGCCGCGTCAACCTCCTGTAGGTTTTGCATGCGAAGCGCACGAATATCAGTTGCGTCCATGGTTACCGCAAATGCAACGTCATCTTTAATGTCCTCTATTTTCTCCTCATTTGGATCAAATGCAAAAACCTGCGCTCCCTTTTCGGCCAAACGTCTCGCGATTGTGGAACCGTATCGCCCTACTCCAATAACTGCAAATTTGCTGTAATTCATTTTTTATGTGTTTATTCTATAAATTGGATATTAGATTTTAGACCGCTTCGCTTTTAGACCGTCCTTCGGACTTTTAGATTGATTCAAAATTCTAACAATCTAAAAGGCGAAGCCGATCCAAAAAGGAGTTTACGACTGATCTAACATTTGTTATAATAGTGCTTGCTCCAAATCTTCAATAAGATCTTCAGCGTCTTCCACGCCGACGCTCAATCGAATTAAAGAATCTGAAATTCCTGTTTTTTCTCTTTCTTCTTTTGGAATGGATGCGTGTGTCATTGTTGCCGGGTGACCAATAAGAGATTCTACTCCTCCTAAAGATTCAGCCAAAGCAAAAATCTTCACTTTTGCTAAAACAGCATGTGCATCTTCCAGACGATTTCCAACCATTGAAAATGAAATCATTCCTCCAAATCCGCGCATTTGTTTTTTTGCCACAGCATGATTTGGGTGTGATTCAAAGCCTGGCCAATATACTTTATCCACTTTGGAGTGTTCAACAAGGAAACGCGCAATTTGCTCTCCGTTTTCACAATGTCTTTGTACTCTTAAGTGCAATGTTTTTATTCCTCTTAGTGCTAGAAAACAATCCATTGGTGCTGTAACTGCTCCAGATGAATTTTGAATTCTAAACATTTCATTTGCGATTTCATCGTTTGAAGTAATCAAAGCTCCCATAACAACATCTGAGTGACCGCCTAAATATTTTGTTACCGAATGCATGACGATGTCCGCTCCTAAATCCAAAGGGTTTTGGAGGTAAGGTGTTGCGAACGTGTTGTCTACACATAGCCAAGCTCCTGCTTTCTTTGAAATCGCAGCCATTGCTTCAATATCAATAATATTCATCATTGGGTTTGTTGGTGTTTCCACCCAAATCAATTTTGTTTTTTCATTCACTGCATCTTCAACAGCCGATGGGTCTGACATTCCAACAAAGTGAAATACAATTCCGTATTTTTCAAAAATCGTTTTAAACAAACGGAATGTTCCTCCGTAAAGGTCATTCGTTGATATAACTTCGTCTCCGGGATTCAACATTTTAACAACACAATCGATAGCGGCCAAACCAGAACCAAAACAAGCCCCGTGCAGCCCATTTTCAAGCGCTGCGAGGTTTTTCTCCAATGCATGGCGCGTTGGGTTTTGCGTTCTAGAGTAGGCATACCCTTTGTGAACTCCAATTTCTTCTTGAACGTAAGTCGATGTTTGATAAATAGGAGTCATGATCGCACCCGTAGTTGGATCTGCTTGTACTCCTGCGTGAATTGCTTTCGTTCCGAATTTCACTATCGAATTTCTATTATATATTGTAACAAATTTAATGATTTCGACGGGTTAATTGAAAGTAAGTAGAATGTTTCACTTCCCGACGTCATTTCTGGTCTCGTATACCTCCGTTTAGAACAATTTCAATTGCATCCAAATCGGTTTATGGTCACTTAATCGGTGAGTAGGGCCTTCGTTTGGAGGACAGTTTGTAATTATATACTCCGTCATCTCTTTGATCTTCGCCTTTCCTTCTGCCGATGACATTTTCAATCCCTGTCGCTTCAAATAAACCTTATATCCTTTGACTAAGTTATTCACTTCATCATCAACTGCATCTTGAAAATAGTCTTCTTCGCTAAATGAATAAAAACCGCAATCTTCGTCCAGTTTATTTCCATGAGCCATCTTTGATGAGTACGCTTTACAAACTAAAAATTGATCATACATTTGACCCACTTTACGAATGTCTAAATTGGTTCTAAAATCATCATCTGATCCCCGCCCTGTGTATGAAATACTATTAAAAACTTGCAATACTTTACCGTCTGCATGCTGTTGAATAATGCGCTCTTCTGCATTGTAACGATCTGGAAATTTGCTTTTTGAAGTTTTATAGCCCCAATTCATATCTCCCATTATTATGAACTTCGAATTGACATTTTCATCTATGTAATCTGCAATTCTGTTTATCTCTTCTATTCTTCCAGGTGCGTCAGGTTTTGTGTGCACAGACCCGATCACAAATTTTTCCTCCGACGATCCTTGCTTGCAGCTAACGTTAAACATTCCCATATCGCGTCGTTTACCTAAATCGTAATACTCTTTCCAATCAATATCAATGGATAATTTTCCACGGGTTTTTCTATACGCAACGCAAGGGAGTTCAGCTCCCATTCCCATTTCAATAGGTGTCGCTTCTGGAGCAAATACAAATTCCCATTCATCTCCTAAATAAGCTACGTAGGCCGCTGCCATTGCATCGAAACGGTCTAACATTGCTCTATTCTTTCCGCTTTTTTTGAATCCCTTTGCGCCCAATTCTTGAAATACAATTATATCTGCTCCGCCAATCATTCTCGCTATTTCCTGAAAATCTTCTAATGTTCTCTTGGTTCCTTTTACATCTCTAATGTTGAAAGACACAATTGTTAACCCATCGGCAATTAAACTATCTGTCGGTTCTTCTAGTTCAACACCTATTGATGCTGAATCCACTGGAAAATCGCTTAGATACATTTGAGCACTTCCCAAAACAACACCTGCAATGATAAATACCGCTATTAAAGCAACTTTATTTTTTTTGTTCGTTGGTAGCATATGTTCTATTATAATGGTTATAGCTTTCCCTAAAAGTAGGATTCCGAATTTAGATCAAACTATTCAATCCCTTTTTCACGTATATGTGCGCACTATTTCAGGCAAATATGCGCAGATATAAACTAACTTTTGATTCTATTCACAACTATTCTACTGTCTGTGAATATCTTCAACCTCGGATTCAAATCATTTTGACACAACTTGACTACATTTATGCTCTTGTCAAATCAAGTTGAAAATAGCATTTCTGAGCTTTTGAAAGAGAGCAGTCAATTTAACACGAATGATGTTCTCGTTCATGTTGATCGTGAAAATAAAAAGCTCTTGTTTTCCCCAGAAGAAATGACATTTGCTCTAGACGTTTTCCCCAAGGCGATTTTACGAGAAGCAGAGAAAACAAAAAAAGAATCGGGCATTAATTCGCTTTGCTTCGCACTAGGAACTGTTCAATTGAAAATCGGCGAAAAGGATGTTGAAACTCCTGTGTTTTTATCACCTGTAGATTTCTCCAAAAACAAAATACAGAAAACAGTCACCTTAGAAATTCTTGAAGAAGACGCTTTCATTAATCCATTCTTGAAGTATTATTTGGAGAACATCATTCTACATTCTGACGAAGAAAAAATATCCGATCAATGGACGGAAATAAAGACTGTTTTAAATGGGCTTGGATTAAAAGCATCCGACGCTAAAATCGTTGGGAATTTCCACCACCATCGGTATGAAATTGTGAAAGAATTAGAGGAGCTTTTGGCCCTCGAAAATCATTCAGAAAATGTAAAAACGATCCTTGGGGAATCTTCTCAAAACGAATCAAAAAATTTCAGTTTTCAGTCCGGTTTATTATTTCCAGCAGATGTTGATCATGAAGCTGTTTTTAAGAAAGCCTCGGTCCAAAATATGGTAATTCAAGGGCCTCCCGGAACGGGAAAGTCGCAAGTGCTTTCCAACGTGCTTGGAAAAGTTTTAGCGGGAAATAATACGACCGTTGTCGTTTCGGAAAAACGCGTTGCCTTAGAAGTTCTTCAAAAAAAATTGAGCGTTTTTGGCCTTGATAAACTATGTTTTGTTGCCTCTTCTGATCGCTTAAGTCACTCGTTTCTTCAAGAACTAAAATCGACGTGGGATTATTTCGAGTCACATTCTGAAAAGCCACTAAATAACCTTCGTCTTTCAGAACAATTTGAGGCCAATTTACAAATGACTTTAGATCTTCTGTCACAAGATGAATTGATCGGAGGTGTTTCATTTCATGCCTTCAAATCTATTGTTTCCAACAAAGATATTTCGCAGTTTTCGTACTCAAGTCGGGTGCCGAACATTCCGCATTATTTGAATGAAAAAGACACGGTTCAAGACCTCTATTTAGCGGATCTAAACTCGACAGTTGGACGGCTCAAAACCCGAACGATTCAAGGTGAAGGTTTTAGCAAATTGGACGCTGCTATTTTAACTTGGATCGAGACATTTAACCTGTTGAAAAAGGACTTTAATTTCGATACTTGGAATGACTTTTCTCGCACACTGAAAGAAGCCGCGAATTGTCAAATTTACGAGAACGATCTTTATAAAAAATACGCCGAAATATTCCGCCCAAATTCAAAACCACAACACCGTTTTTTAGGTCTTAGGAAGAAGTATTTGAAAGCTTTCGCTGAAGTCGAACAAATTCTATCCAATCAATCGCATTGGAAAATTGTGCCCTCTGAATCGGAAACCTTAGCGTTGAAAGAAAACTTAAAATCAGGCGGTTTCTTTTCCAAAATTCAATCGAAAAAAAGATGGAAAGAGATTTCAAATTTGCCGTTTTCAAATGCCGATAAAGCTTTAAATCAACACCTTGATGAATTGACCAAAAGCATTTCATTAACTCAAATAAAAGTTAAATTTTGCGAAATAGGAGTGGAATACCCTGATTCTGAAGTAAGTCTTATTCACCAAACCTTATCACTTTATTCAGAAGACCAATGGACTTCGTTGCAAGCAATTCCAAGTGAAAAACGGTCTCGAATCACATCACATCATAGGACATTAGAGAAGCTGTACTTCGAATTGAATTCGAATTTTCATTTGCAAGGAGACACTTCGATATTGAATTTTTTAAATGAGCTGAATGCTTCGTTTTCGGAAATTCTTGCGCGCAAGGAAAAAATCAAATTACTGGATGAATTGACATTGAAAACCTTGTTGAGAAACGACACGTTTGATTCATTTGAGGGACAAGTTTTGCATAGCCATTTGACGCGATTCAAGGAACAGTTTCCAGCGTTTTCTTCTTTCGATATGAACGAGATTTCGAAGAAGGTAAATGCCATTGTAAATGCACAATCAAGCGAAGCGAAATTGTTTGCGCAAGAGATCGAAAATAAGGTCTCAAATGCTTTCTTAAAAGCGCAAGAATTACTGAGTATTCCAGCGCAGAAATTATCGAAAGAGCAGAAGGCATTAAAAGTACGATTGAGGAAAGGAAAATCAATTTTAGTGAAGGAGTTTTCGAAGACGAGAAGTCACCCATCTTTGAGGGAATTATTTAATTCTGAAGCAAGAGAGTGGATTCAATTACTGAAACCCATTTGGCTCAGTAATCCATCTCAATTGTCGAAGTGTTTTCCGCTAGAAGAAGGTCTTTTTGACGTTGCTATTTTTGACGAAGCAAGTCAAATTCCATTGGCAAATGCACTCGGAACGATTCAAAGAAGCAAGCGGGTTTTGGTCGCAGGTGACGAACATCAAATGGGGCCGAGTACTTATTTCAAAACTGGCAATTCTGAAATCGTAGACCTTCTTCATCAGGCAAATTATTATTGGTCAAAAGTAGAATTAAAACACCATTATCGAAGTCAACAACCGGAGTTGATTTCATTTTCGAATACGCATTTTTACAAAGGCGATTTGAAGGCATTTCCAGCGTTTACAACATCAAATGCAATCCAACATCATTTCATTGAAAACGGTAGATTTATAGACCGTAAAAATTTGGAAGAAGCGAAGTCGTTGGCTCTATCAATTGAGGCTGTTTTAGATAAAAAAGACACGGTGGGAATTGTTGCTTTTTCCGAAGAGCAATTGAATTGTATTTGGTCAGAAATGAGTGCTTCTTCTCAGCAAAAATTAAGCCACCGTTTGGACAATAATCAAGGGTTTTTCAAGTCACTTGAAAATGTTCAAGGAGACGAATGCGATCATTTATTCATCAGCTTCGGATATGCGAAAAATGATGATGGAGAATTTCATTTGCGCTTTGGTCCGATGAATACAACGAATGGAAGAAAGCGCTTAAACGTGCTTCTAACAAGAGCCATAAAATCGATCCGTTTCTTCTGTTCTGTAAAGTCGACTGACTTCAAATTGAGCGATAATGAGTCTATAAATTTACTCCGTCAATGGATCGCTTTTTCCGAAAATCATTCTTCAACTGCTGATCTAGATCTTCCATTTGGATTGAAAGCCGAGGTGAATGGAAACACAATTACATTCGAGCAAATTCAAAAATCATTGCCGAATGCTCGAGAAGTTGCCACGCTTCAAAGTGTGTTGGAAAGTCGGGGTTGGAAAGTGCGGTACAATTGAGCTATGAAGAATTCAGCAAAATATTCATATAAATTACGCCCTGGATATGGCTCTACTGAGTTATTGTTGGATTTAAATTGTAATGGTTTTCCCGATTCTTTGCAAAGGGATTTATTCGCAATATTTGAGGAGGAAAACTTTAAATCTGTTCAGAGTGACTTATGGATACATGATCAAATTTGGTTTGAATATAAATCCGACAATGGAGCTATCACAATCAGCCGAGATATTTGGGACTTCTTTTTTATAAGTGGAGAAGACAATCAAAAAGATATTTTGAAACTTGATATAATATTATCAGAAAACGAATTGTTTGAAAAACAGACAGTCGACTTTTCTGAATATAAATGATCCTAATAGCTAATTTGGAAAAAAGGCAGTTCAGCGTTTAAAAAAAGCAATGCAATTATTTAAACAACGTAAGTAATCTACTCGCTCAAAGCCAACAGAGCAAAGCTCGCCAACCAGTGACCTCCTTCATAATTCCCATCTGTTAAATCAGGAAGAGAATAATTAATGTGATCATTCCCAATTTTTATCAAATGTCCATATTCAGGAAGCGTCTTTGCAATTCCAAACAAACACCACGCTCGGCTGTAATTCAACCCGTCTAAATGCACCAAATGACCGTCTGTTCTGTCTGCCACAATTCCAGGTTTCAACTCGAAATCTGCGTTTTTTAAATCCGGTAAAAACTCGTCCAGCCATTTCTTAAATGCATCTTTGGACAACACGCGACGCATAATGTCCGCTTCTTCAAAACACGGTGAAAGAAAATCGTATCCACTCGGTTCCCATGCTAAAGGGCAGTCTTGATCTGACAAGTAAAAATCCTTCGCTCTACTTTCAATAAGGGTTTGTAATTCTGAATTGTCCACCGCAACTGCGTAATCGTAAATCATTGTCATCGCGAAAGCTGTGTTGGTATGTGTTCCTACGCGAATTGGATAATGTAATCTTGGCAGGAATTCAATCACTTTAGAAGCTATCAATTCCGATAAAGGATGAAGTGTTTCCTCTAATTCCCTCGCTTTTGGATGGTCCCAAGTGTGTAGTTCTTCAGCCAGTTTAAGCAACCACGCCCAACCGTACATACGTTCAAAGTTTCCCGATAATTTTGGCGTGAAATAAGCTACTTCGCCTGCAATGTTTTCTTTCGTAATGTGCTGTGAAAGCCCTTCTAAAATCTGATCGTGCTCTTTTAAGTCGGGAAACGATTTTGCCATTCGCACCAACGACCAATGTCCGTGAACCGCAGAATGCCAATCAAAACAACCGTAAAATGCAGGGTGCAATTCAACGGGCGACTTCAGATCAAAATCACCAGCGACCACCTGATTCAATTTGTTGGGGTATTCAATTTCAACACATTCCAACGGCAATTGGACAATTCTCTCCGCTTGTGTTAAATCAAGCTTTAGTTGTTCTTCAGCAATTGCCTGTTTCTTTTCTTGACTTTCCTTAGTTTTGTCGTTATTGGAACAGGAAGCGAAAACAAGAAGCGAAATTAATATGAGGGCATTTTTCATGTTTTAAAGATACAAAAAGTGAGAAGTGGCAAACTATTTGATTATACTTAAAAAACCAAAACCAGAAGTTATGAAAACTACATTGAAAATCTCATTATTCGCATTGACATTCGCTGGTTTATTTACGGCTTGTAAAACAACAGAGGATGCAGCGGCAACAGTAGAATCTCCAAAAGACACAGTTATATCCGAAGCGCCTAAAGCACAAGTTGCTCAAGAATCAGAAGAGGACTCAATGGCTCGAGTGTTTTTTGCAAGCATTGTTCGAACTCCATGTTACGGAAACTGTCCAACGTATAATATGACAATCTATGAAAATGGGTTTGTTGAATTGAACGGAATTCGCGGTGTTGACCTTATCGGAAAATATACATCTAAATTGACAGTAGATCAAGTTCAGAATTTTAGAATTCGTGCAAACCGCGTTGGCTTCATGGATATGGAAGATAAATACGACGGAATGGTTACGGACCTCCCTTCGGCAACAACGACAATTGTTCTGAACGGCATTAAGAAATCTGTTTACCGCAGGTATGACTTTCCTAGAAGCATCCTTCAGTTTGAAGAATTATTCGACGCACTTCTTAAATCACAAAAATGGGAAGCGGTAGAGAATAGCGAGCAGGATTGATTTTTTGATTTAAGAATTTAGACGTCTAACGATCTAAATTTTAATCTCTTTTCAAAACCAAACGAGGCCCCTAATTGCCCGTTCATCATTATGTTAGTGTCAACCAAAAACCACTCTATGATGAAAGCATTAGGAATAATCGGCGTTGTTGTCGGAATCGTTGCTCTTATATTGGGAGCCTATCTTCATTTTTCAGTAGTTCCTGCAGCGGAAATAGCAGAATCAGCGGATCAACTTGGCGCAGCGCTTGGCGATTCTTATTTCGGATCTCCTGAACATCATTCAAACACGGACATCATGAGTGCTAAAATTGATATTGGTGAGTATACGCTACTAATCGGAGGAGTTGCTTTCCTTTTGAGTATTGTTCCAGCAATCAAAAAGCAAAAAATTCCGTGGATTGGAGTTGTTTGTGGATTGTTCGCGTTTTTTGTTGGAGTAGCCTACGGAACACACATGTTCTCTTAAGATAAACTTTAGGGATTCGTTAAGACCAATGCAACAAAACATCCTGGAACGCCTCAAAAAAATTCTATTTAATGTATCTTACCGGCCACATCTAAGGTGAACATTATGCAAGACAATACAATGCTGAATTATATTAAAGACGTATTAGGAAATAAACCAACGGGCTGGTTGAATCTAACAACGCATCGACTAGATATTTATGATGAAAAATTGGCCAAAAGTCAATTCTTAGATCAGTTTGAAAACTTATTTAATGACAACAATTCTGAATCATCAGCACTCAGTGAATTGCCTACTGCTTTTGACTATATTCGATTGGGGCATCCATTATCTTGTATCCTAGAATGGGCAATTGCTAAATCAAACAATCAAGTGCCAAATAATGTAATAAGTTTTTCATCAAAGACGGTTCCTGTTTTAGCCATTCTAAGAAAAAATCTATTAGACAATAAGAACACCCAAATCATTTATTCAGGTGAATTGCCCGAATTTTTTGATGCTGAATTATTAAGAAGTGTTTATGGGTATACGTTTGATTTACTGAAAGTTGTAAATACATCTGATATTTCACCGTTCGACGGAAGTACTGTTTTCATTTCTCAACAAGACGAAATTTCTTCTTTTGATCATACGGCTAATGTTGACTTTTTTATCAATGTTCATTCTTATTTGGGAAGTGTTTTATTGGTAAATGGAGCGGAAAATGAAAGTTATATCCCAGAAATTCAACACGTTCGAAGAAGAGAAACAATTGCCATGACGCCAGCAAATTCTCTTGCTGCGTTAGAGGCTTTAACAGGCGCGTCTTCTTTTGTTGATCAAAAAAGTAATGCGGCTGACAAAGCAAGTGTCTTAGACTCAATTGCAACCGTGACCGGTTCAAAAACAAAGGCGTTGGTTGCTTCAAGTGGACTTTCTATTCAGTATGCAATATTAATGGGCCTCATTCACGATGCTCTAGAAAATCATAAAGGAAAGGCGATTAAAATTATTGTTCCTCCCAATTGTTACGGTGGAACAAATGACCAAGCCCGACGTGTTGCTGCTTGCATTGATAATGTTGAAATTGTTGATTTACCTGTTGATGGTGATCACGATATGGTTCAAAGTATTGATCTGGTTTTGGCGGAAATTGCACTCGACGATGCTGTCCCTTATATCATCGCAGAAATTCCAACCAACCCTAGAGTTGAAGTTCCAGATCTTATCCAATTAAAAAAAGTTTTAAGTCAAGAACGGAAAACGCCAACAGGTGAAATTGCGACCGATCCCGTTTTTATTTTAGACCAAACATTTTGTCCAAATGTGCACTTTTTAGGCGAAGGTGAAAACCTCTCAACGGTTCGAACTATTTCATTTGCAAGCGGATCGAAATTTCCAAGTGGCGGGCAATGCACTGCTGGCTATTGTATCGGGAATACAAAAACGGACGCATTGATGGAAAAAATAGAATTGCACCTCAACCTTTGCAATAACGAAGCGACAAATCTTCAATATGAAATTTTGGCCAAGCAATTGCCCTCAATGAAGCAACGAATTCAGGACGCTTATAAAAATACGCGTGAATTTGTAAACTTTATCAACGCTACTTTGCCGGAAGCGAAAATCAATTTTGTTTCAGAAGAGTTGGCCGAACAAGGATTTACCCCGTCTGTATTTTCATTAGACCTCCCTACAAAAGGGAATACGGATGAAGAAAGAGAGTCTTATAAAAGGGCATTAAACCATAAGTTGATCCATTTAATGATTACAGAAATTCCGAATGAGAGCAAGTACTGTGTGAGTTATGGCCAGTTAAATGGATGTTATTGGACCATCCCTGCAACATCTACGCAAGGAACAACGAAAGAGGGCGACAAGGATTATATTGCCCGTGTTGCACTTTCTCCAAATATGGATCTTGAATTGCATAAGAAAGTATTTTTAGATTTTGTTGGAAGTATTTGAATAGAGCCTTCATCGTTTTCGCAATAATGTCTGCTATTCTTTGCTGAAGAACTGTTCACGGACAAACAGACACGAACAATGTTGAACTTTTTGATAATTGCCTCGAAATTGAAAGGTTTGATGCAACTTTTTAGGGGGAACGATTTAATCTTCCAGTTGGCATCGAATTCAAGTGATCCATAAACGGGTATTTACCCTTGTTGAGAACAACACTTAAACGCTTTTTGTTAACTTTAGAATCTAGATCGAATTAGGAGTCCTAGTAACTTACAATCATCAATTTCGAATTTTAAACCAATTCCAATATGTATACCCAACGTGTCTTTAGTCCGATTAACGCGATTCAGTTTTCAATCATTCAGATTATAATTTTCACTGTCTACTCAACTTTAATTGTTGTCCTGTTCACTTTCTACAATTTTGAATGGTTGAAAATTCCGTGGGTTCCGCTAACATTGATTGGTACCGCTGTAGCATTTTACCTTGGCTTCAAAAACAACTCGGCCTACGATAGAACTTGGGAGGCCCGAAAAATTTGGGGAGGAATCGTGAATTCAAGCCGAAGCTGGGGCTCGATGGTTAAAGGGTTTGTCACAGATGAATTTGCGTCAGAAGACGTTTCTCAAGCCGAAATTGAACAGATTCAAAAGCGAATGATCTATTTACACATTGCTTGGTTGTATCGCTTGAAGCGACAATTGCGCGTTATTAAACCATGGGAACATAGCCGGCGTTTGAACCACCGCTATCGCAAGCATATGGCAGAATTGTTTCCCAACGACGATCCAGAAACAGAATTAAAAAAATTCATGTCGTCCAAAGAGGTCGAGCAATTACTCAATTCAAGTAATCCTTGCACGCGGTTAATTGATAAACAATCTGAAGAACTTCGCGCGTTAAAGCGCCGGGGTTTAATTGATGATTTCCGACACATGGAATTGCAAAAAATGTTGACTGAATTTTACACCCTTCAGGGAAAATGTGAGCGGATCAAGAACTTCCCGCTTCCAAGACATTACGCTTCATTAAGCGTTTATTTCGTGTATATATTTTTATTCCTGCTTCCGCTCGGATTATTGTCAGTTTGCGATGCTGCAGGTGCTAGTAGCCAAACAATTTGGTTCGCAATTCCATTTTCAGTCCTAATTTCCTGGATCTTTTGGATGATGGAAGGCGCTGGAGATTATGCTGAAAATCCATTCGAAGGCTTGGCGTTTGACACTCCAATGGATTCGCTTACAAGGACGATTGAAATAGACATGCGTGAAATGTTAGGTGAAACAGATATACCTCCTCCAATTACTCCAAAAGAGGGGATTGTGATGTAGGGGGGATAGTAGAGCGCTGCGTCTGTAGATATTAGAATTTAGACGTCTAATTATCTAAATTCTATTCTCTTTCTCAAAACAATCGAACAATCGATCCTAATGCGCATCCAGCCAATTGTCCGCTACTTCCATTTCAACGTCCAACGGAACCCCGATTTCAACGGCAGATTCCATTTCATGTTTTACTAATTTCTGCAACGCATCGATTTCGCTTTCATGAACATCAAAAACCAATTCATCATGTACTTGAAGAAGCATTTTTGATTTCATATTCGCTTCCTTCATTGCTCCATCAACGCCAATCATTGCCATCTTGATAACATCAGCAGCCGACCCTTGAATCGGTGCGTTTACGGCATTTCGCTCGGCAAACCCTCTTACAACGGCGTTGGCCGAATTAATATCCTTCAAATACCTGCGGCGTTTCATAATAGTTTCAACGTATCCGTTTTCACGTGCTTTTTTCACAGCATCATCCATGTATCCTTTAATTGTTGGATATTGAGCGAAATAAGAATCGATAATCTGTTTGGCTTCCTTTCTTGAAATTCCAAGATTCTGCGCCAATCCAAATGCCGATTGTCCGTAGACAATTCCAAAGTTGACAGCTTTCGCCGAGCTTCGTTGATCTCTTGTCACTTCATCAAGTGGAACATTGAACACTTTTGCAGCCGTTGCTTTGTGAATGTCATGCCCTTCTTTAAACGCCGCTTTCATGTTGTCGTCATCACTCAAAGCTGCAATAATTCTCAATTCAATTTGTGAATAATCCGCCGCCATTAATTTAAATCCTTCACCTCTAGAAATGAATGATTTTCGGATCTCTTTCCCCTTATCAGAACGGATTGGAATGTTTTGAAGGTTTGGATTATTCGAACTCAAACGGCCCGTAGCAGCAACAGTTTGCATATAGTTGGTGTGAATCCTACCGTCAACCTTATCCGTTAATGTTGGAAGTGGATCAACGTACGTATTCTTCAATTTTCTCAATTGTCTATAATCCAAAATCATTGGAATAATAGTATGATCGTGTTTCAATTTTTGAAGGACATCCTCGCCAGTAGCGTATTGTCCTGTTTTCGTTTTCTTCGCCTTTTTAGAAATCTCCATGTGTTCGAACAAAACCTGTCCCAATTGCTTTGGCGAATCGATATTGAAATCCATTCCAGCCTCGGCCTTGATGTTCTTCTCCAATTCAACAAGGGAAATTTCCAAATCCTTCGAATAATTAAGAAGTCCTTCAGAATCAATCGCGATTCCTTCTTGTTCCATACTTTTTAAAACATCAACAAGCGGCATTTCCATATTGTAGAACAGGTCTTTTAAATGTTCCTTTTGAATTTCAGGTTCGAAAATTTCTTTCAACTGAAAAGTGATGTCCGCATCTTCACAGGCGTAATCGTATACTTCTTCAACGGGCAAATCTGCCATCGTTTTTTGATTCTTTCCTTTCTTCCCAATCAATTCCTCAATCGAAACGGGTTTGTAACTCAAATACATCTCAGCAAGGAAATCCATGCTGTGCTTAGAATCAGCATTAATTAGATAATGTGCGATCATTGTGTCGAACATTGGCGCCAAAACCTTGACTCCATATCTGTTGATTATCTTAATGTCAAACTTGATGTTGTGGGCTACTTTCTCAATCGTTTCGGACTCGAAGAAAGGCCTGAATTCCTCAACTATTTTCTTTGCTTCTTCAAAATCAGGCGGCGTTGCAACGTAGAATGCTTCTCTCGCTTTATACGAGAATGACATCCCTACTATATTTGCGTGTAATGCCTCAATGCTATCCGTTTCCGTATCAAAACAAACTGATTTCTGCTTCAACAAAAGCGCAAGTAATTCCTTGCGTTCTTCAGGCTTCGTAATTAAATGGTAACTCGGCTTTTCAGTTGCAATTGTTTTAAAATCGGCCGTTTCTTTTGGCGCTTGTTCTTCAACCAAACTTTGCTGTGCTCCAAACAAATCCATTTGACCGTCAGCCGTATCGTTTGCCTTTGTAACAACAATTTCTTCGCCCAAAACGCGTCTTGCAAGATTTCTAAACTCCAAGGCTGTAAATACTTCGCGTATTTTATACTCATCTGGTGGGCAAATTTTTAAATCTTCTGCGTCGAATTTAACATCAACATCTAAGATAATTGTTGCCAATGATTTTGACATCAACCCTTGCTCTGCGAAGTTTTCAATGTTCTCGCGTTGCTTGCCTTTCAATTTATCAGAATTCGCAATTATCCCTTCTACCGAACCGAATTCTTTCAATAGTTTCGATGCCGATTTTGGCCCAATACCGGGGATTCCTGGGATATTATCCGCAGCATCACCTTGCAATCCAAGAACGTCAATTACTTGCTCTACTCTTTCAACGTCGAAGCGCTCACAGATTTCTTTTGGTCCCCAAATTTCCGCTGGATTCCCTCCTCTTCCTGGGCGAAACATCTTTGATTTCTCCGTAACCAATTGTCCGAAATCCTTATCTGGCGTCATCATAAACGTATTGAAGCCTTCCTTTTCGGCCATCTTTGCCAAGGTTCCAATCGTATCATCCGCCTCAAAACCTGCCACTTCAATAATTGGAATATTGAACGCTGCGATAATATCTTTAATCGGTTGCACCATTGAAATAATTCCCTCAGGCGTTTCGTCACGGTGTGCCTTGTATTCAGGAAATTCTTCTTTCCTTCCAGTCGAACCGCCGGGAGGATCAA
>JBLHVW010000002.1:0-90023 GCA_047628775.1 Salibacteraceae bacterium
CAACATTAAAGCAGATTCGTATGTCGCTATATTTCATGTTACACAATTGGGGAAAACGGCACAAGAGGTTAATGCTCTTTTAAACGAAAAACTTACCAGCATTAAAGCAGATATCGCATTAAAGGCCCCCAATGCAGAAGTCTTTGTCGATATGCTTTCTTTTGTTCCCGTTTATGAATATACCGTTGAAAAGAAACTTTTTAGTAAAGATACTTACAATGAAATTCCAAAAGGATTTGAACTCAAAAAGAACATTCACATTCATTATAAAAACTCTGAATTGCTCTCCGATTTCATTTCCATCTGTTCTAAAGAAGAAATTTATGACCTAATAAAAGTGGATTATATCTGTAACGATTTAGAAAAAAAGAAAAGGGAACTCGCCAATAAAGCCATAGAAATGGTAAAAGAGAAATCAGCCCGTTTTGAAGGTCTTCTAACTGTTGATTTTGAAGCACTTTACAAACAAGTCGTTGAAGGATTCCAAGTGTATTATCCTGTTGAGCAATACCAATCATACAATGCATTCTCTAGTGCTTCCCTTGATCTAAATAAAACAGCAACGGTAAACCAAGCCGCTAAAACCCGAACAAGTTTCTACCAACCCATTCCAGCTAAAACGTACGACTTTGTAATAAACCCCGTGATTTTAGCTCCTGTAATTCAAGTTGTTTATCAGGTCAGAGTTAAAATTGTCAATCCCCCAAAACCAAAAGAAATTGTAGCTGCGGCAAAAGCAGACAAAGAATACCTCCTAATTACAACAAACGGAGATATCAAAAAGCTTCAAATCGGTAACTAAATATTAACGAATTAATTACGAACCATGAAAAAGTTAATCGCCCTTATTTGCATTGTACTGGTCACAGCCAGCGCGAATGCAACAGACGACAAAATCGTCAAATCAACAATCTCTAAAGTAACTGTATTCTCTCAAGGAGCGCAAGTGTATCGAAGTGCAAATTATAACGTAAGCCAAGGAGTAACAGAAATAATAATTGAAGGAGTCAGCCCAAAAATTGATGCCAATAGTCTGCAGGTAAATGCGAGTGGAAACGTTATTATTCTCGATTCAAAATACAGTTTGTTTTATCCAGAACCTGCGAAAGTGGAATTGAGTGGTTTGCCTCTAAAAATTCGAAAAAGCATTGGTTATTTAGAAGATTCTATACAGAAAATGGATTACGAAATCCTAACCTATCAAGACGAAATTGATGTATTGGTTGCAACTAAAAACATCCTCGCAAATAACGGCGCAATTAGAGGTCAAGGAAAAGTAAACGACTCCATTCAATTGCTTCAACAAGCGATCGATTACTACACCTTCAAGATGATGGAAATCAACAATAAACTTCAAGTTTTGAACCTTAAAAAGTACAAAGGTGTTACAAAACGATCTGGAATGAAAACGAGATTGCTTGATTTACGCAATTATCAAAACAACGCTGATTTGGCCAACAAGCCAAAAGGGCCTTCACATCGAATCACGATTACACTAAAATCCGATGAAACTGTAAATGGAAAAATCGATGTTTCATACCTCGTATCAAATGCCGGTTGGACACCACTCTACGATTTGAGAAGCGACATGAATACAGGAAAAGTGAACTTGAACTATAAAGCGCAAGTCTTTCAAAACACTGGAATTGACTGGTCGGATATTCGTTTGACAATTTCGACAAACAATCCATACCAGAACAAAATGAAGCCAGAATTACATCCTTGGTATGTTGATTTCAGAAGTTATTCAAACTATTCAGAGGCCGATCGCGATGAAGAAAACAAAGGCAAAGACATAAATCGCTTGCAAAAGAAAGCAGAAGCCTATGGTTACAGCCAACCAACATCATCACCAGGGGCAACTGAGGTGGAAGATGCAGAAACGAAAGCGATATTCTCCAATCAATTTACGGAGGTTATAGATCACGTAATTTCTGCTGAATTCAGAATAGACCTCCCTTACTCTATTGAATCAAACGGCCAAAAACACATGGTTCTCGTGAAAAACGAAGACCTAAATGCGGAATTCAAATACTACACCGTTCCTAAGTATGACCAATCGGTTTACCTTGTTGCTCAATTATCCAAACTGGATGAATTGCAATTGGTTCCAGCAAAAGCAAACATTTTCTTTGATGGAAGTTACATCGGTGAAACGTATTTAGACCCCACAACAATGGATGACACGCTGAGCTTAAGCATGGGAAAAGACCCCAACATTATCGTGAAGCGAACCCTTCTTAAGCACGACTCAAAAGACAAGGTGGTTGGAACAAAAATGGAGAAAACATACGCTTATGCAATCGAAGTGAAGAATTTGAAATCCTCGAATATTGAATTAATTGTTCAAGATCAAATTCCAGTGACTCAAAATGCTGATATTGAAATCGAAGCGTTGGAATTATCGAAAGGCATCTTGGACAAACGAACTGGAATTATTGAATGGTCGTTCAATCTTAAAGCAAAAGGGAAGAAAGACCTGGAAATGAAATACGAAGTGAAGTTCGACAAAGATCAAAACGTTGTTCTATAAAAGTTTTTAGCTGATTTGACTAATTGATCCACAAGCCATCTCTCTCGGATTCGAGTTGAGATGGCTTTTTTAATTAAAATAAGTTACTTTCTTTGTACTCCTCCTAATTCCTTAACTTGAGATATGAAGATTTCTTTTCGATTCCTTTTGTCTCATTCTTATTCCTTTTCTTATTTTTGATATAGATGAAAAAATTCGATATTCCAGAGCGTTACAATTCGCCTATAATTAGCAAAGTCAAAGCGAAAAGAAAGCTAGACGATCCGCGTAAAAAAGATTTCACGCCAAGCGTTCTTGACTTTGGAAATATTGAATTCATTATTAGTCGCCATTTTGGATTTTGCTACGGCGTTGAAAATGCGATTGAAAAATCATACAAAGCAATAACAGAAAACCCTGACAAGAATATTTATTTGCTCAGTCAGATGATTCACAATCCAGAAGTCAATCAAGATTTATTGGATCAAGGATTGAAGTTTATTCAAGATACCGAAGGGAATCAACTAATCGATTGGGACACCATTGATTCAGATGACATTGTAATCATCCCAGCATTTGGAACGACAATTGAAACGGAAAATTTACTGATTGAAAAAGGCATTAAAACGGCTAAATACAATACGACATGCCCTTTTGTAGAGAAAGTTTGGAACCGCTCCGCATCTCTAGGAAAAAGCGATCACACGATTATTATTCATGGAAAGAGCAGTCATGAGGAAACAAAAGCGACATTTTCGCACAGTAAAGAAAATTCTCCTTCAATCGTAATTAAAGACATCAATGAAGCGGTAATAATTGCCAATTTCATTCTTGGGAAAGTTACAAACTCTGAATTCTTGCGTATTTTCAAGGGAAAAGTCTCTGTTGGATTTGATCCAGAAAAAGAGTTGAATAAAATCGGTGTTGTGAATCAAACCACGATGCTAGCGACTGAAACACAAGAGATTGCCGACTTCCTAAAAAACACAATGATTGAAAAGTACGGTATTGAATTACTCAAAGAACATTTTGCCGACAACCGCGATACATTATGCTATGCAACGAATGACAATCAGTCAGCAACAATTGAATTATTGAATATTGAAGCTGATTTGGCAATCGTTGTTGGAGGTTACAACAGCAGCAATACAACACATTTGGTTGAATTACTTGAACCGAATTTTAAAACCTTTTTTATAAAAACGAAGGATGAAATAATTGATTCAGATCAAATTCGATCGTTCAACATCCATTCAAAGAATATTGTAGATCATTCTGCGTTCTTACCAAAGAAGGAAAAAACAAGAATAATTATAACATCAGGTGCTTCTTGTCCTGATGCGGCGGTTGATGCCGTAATTCAACGTATATTAGACCTTAGTGATTCTCCTATTTCAATCAACGACATTCAGTTTTAGTGGAAAGATTTATTAACATTTTAATTATTGACTCTGACCCAAAGGTTCGAATTGGACTTAAGGAGATCCTTTCTGGTGGAGGCAATAATGTTCTACTTGCTGAAACAATCAAAGAGGCTTTACCGATCATTGAAAAAAAGGAAATTGGAATTTACTTGATCAATATTGATGAGTCTGAAAATGGCCTATCGAATATCTCTTCCATCCATGATAAGAGTATTTTCAAAAACAATTACATCATCATTATTACAAAAGATGACCGTCCTGGAGTGAAACTTGTGCGTGGAATGAATCAAGGAGCAGTTGATTATTTAACCTTCCCATTTAGTCCAAATTTAGTTCGATCCAAAATTGATGTTTACAAATCATTGTTCTACAAGGATCAACGGATTGGTCAATTATTGAGTAATATTTTTCCTGATACTATTTTGCAGGAACTGAGTAATAACAACAAATTTTCACCCAAGAGGGTTGACAATGGCGTTGTTCTTTTCACAGATTTCGTTGATTTCTCATCCAAAGCAAAGAAGGTTAAACCACTGCGTTTGCTTAGGAAACTGGAAAAATATTTCACGAAATTCGATGAGATTATTGAGAAGTACAACTTAGAAAAGATAAAAACAATCGGTGACGCTTATATGGCATTATCAGGAGTTACTGAGAACAAACCAAAATCAGCTGTGAGAGCTTGTTTGGCCGCGATTGAAATTCGAGAATTTATGCGCAAGGAACGTGACATTGCCATTGCTATGAAAAAAGATTTCTGGGAAATCAGAATCGGGCTCCACATGGGTCCGCTAGTCGCAGGGATTATTGGAACGTCAAAATTCAGCTTCGATGTCTGGGGTGACACGGTAAATATAGCATCCCGAGCAGAAAATGCTTCAAAGCGAGGTTATATAACCATCACCTCAACCATAGAGGACAATGTAAATAAGTATTTCAATTCTCATTCACGAGGCGAAATTGAAATCCACAAAAGGGGTGGAAGCATTGAAATGTTCTATTTAGACAATATGAAACCACAGTACTCTTTGGATCGAGAAGGCACTTCAGCAAATGGCTTATTGAGAAGCATCTGTGACCTTCCCTCTATGGATTTTGATCAAATGCGTGTGCATATCTTAAACCGTCTTAAATCACTGCTCCCTGAGTCGATTTCATACCATGACCTGCCGCACACATTAAATGTTGAAAAGGCTGCAATTCGTTATGCCAATCTCGAAGGCGTGAAAGGAGAAGAATTAATTATGCTAAGAACAGCTGTCCTTTTCCACGATTCAGGATTTATTCGTCATTACCACAGCAACGAGGAGTTTGGCGCCACGATTGCAGAATCAATGTTACCACGATTCGGATATTCAGATGTTCAAATTCAAATCATCAAGAAAATTATTTTGGCTACTAAATTTGAAGTTAAGCCTGCAACATTGCTGGAAGAGGTAATGAGTGATGCCGATCACGACTACCTTGGCCGACCTGATTATTTAAGTATCTCAAAAAAATTACGCCAAGAAATGTCAGATTTCGGAAGAGATTTTGAAGATCTTGAATGGTTAGATTTTCAAATTAATTTCTTGGAAAAGAGACACAATTACCACACTGAAACAGCAAAAAACATACGAAATCAAGGGAAAATAGCCCGTATTGTTGATCTGAAATTGAGACGCAATGAACTAATTGAAGTAGAAAAAGAAAAATGAAGGTTTATACAAAAAAAGGAGATTCAGGAACAACCCAACTTATTGGAGGAACCAGAGTAGTAAAGAGTTCAATGCGAATTGAAGCTTATGGAACTGTTGACGAACTCAATTCTTATTTAGGATTAATCAGAGACCAATCAGTTACAGAAACTCAAGCGGAACAGCTTCTTGAAATTCAAGATCGTTTATTCACAATGGGTTCACTTTTGGCGACAGATCCCAAAGGAACAAAAATGAAATTGCCTCAATTGAAGGATTCAGACATTGAAAATCTTGAGAATTGGATCGACGAAATGGAAGAAACATTAGAACCAATGACAAGCTTCGTTCTTCCTGGAGGGAACACTACAGTATCATTTTGCCACATTGCACGATGTGTATGCAGACGCGCAGAACGAATCGTAGTTGACTTAAATGAGAATGAAAAAATTGAGCCTATCATTCTCACATACTTGAATCGTTTAAGCGATTATATGTTTGTATTAAGTCGAAAGCTTACGCTCGATTTAAAAGCAAGTGAAATCCCTTGGAAACCAAGACTTTAAGATAAATAAATTATTAGCGCAAATAATAAACTGTGCCATTAATTTGGAATTAAAAGAATAAAAATTACATTTGCGCCAAACAACAATAAAGTAAGAGGATTATGTACTGGACTTTAGAATTAGCGTCATATCTAGAAGATGCACCATGGCCTGCGACAAAAGACGAATTAATTGACTTCGCAATAAGGAATGGAGCACCTCTTGAAGTGGTTGAGAATCTCCAAGCATTAGAGGACGAGGGTGAGACATACGAAAGTATTGAAGAGATCTGGCCCGACTATCCGTCGCGAGAAGATTTTCTCTTTAACGAAGATGAATATTAAAATAACATCCCTCTTGGCTTAGCTAAGAGGGATTTTTTTTGCATCTTAGATTAAATCAGCATTTCGCCACGTCGCAATATGAACTTTCTAGGTCACCTCTTTTTCTCGAACAATGATCCACAATTGATGTATGCCAACCTTCTTGGTGATTCAGTTAAAGGCAAAGATTATTCTCATTTACCCCAGAAAATTCAAGACGGCGTTAAGCTTCACAGAACGATTGATAACTATATTGATACGCATCCTGTCGTTCTAGAATTGCTTCGCGAGTTGTACGAACCTCTTCCAAAAATATCTGGAATTGCTGTTGATCTCTATTTTGACCATCTACTTGCCAGAAATTGGAGTTCCTTTCATAAGAAAGATTTGAAAGAGTTTGTCGAAGACTTTTACGCTATTGAATTTAAAACACCTGAACAATATTCCTATCGATTTGATTTCATGATGGGCAAAATGAAAGAGTTTGATTGGTTGTTTGAATACCAAAACCATTCCGGATTGACACATGCTTGTCTAGGACTTTCTCGTAGAATTTCATTCGAAAATGTACTGGCCAAAGCCCCTGAAATCTTCTTGGAACGGGAAGAATCTATTGAACTGGCCTTTAGTAAGTTTATGTCCGATGCCATCCCGTTTTTTGAAAGCTATTTTAAGGAAAATTAGCTCCAATTGTTGAAAACTAAAACGCAGTTTTATGGCTTATCCGATAAAAAAGCCATAATTTGCTAGGTACGATGATAAAAAAATTGCGCTTTTTGAAAGCTAAATATTTGTCGGCCTCACTACTAACGATCGTCCTAATTGCGGCATCAAGCTGTGTTATGGAAAAAGACGACAGCGTTAAATCAGTAGAGGAAACATTCGAAAGACCGGGTGTTGCGTTTGATCTACCCGAAATAATCAAAAAAGGAAAACTGACAATTCTAGCTGAGAATAGCACAACTTCCTATTTTATTTACAAAGGCAAAAAAATGGGGTTTGAATACGAACTCCTGAACCTCTTTGCTGAAAACTTAGGTGTAACATTAGAAGTGAAAATTGTAAAAAACCTCGACAGCTTAATTGTCATGCTCAACAGAGGAGACGGCGATTTAATTGCTTGCAATTACACAATTACGAATGATCGAAACAAAGTCATTAATTTTTCTGAACCCTTTATCACAACCCAACAAGTTCTAATTCAACGAAAGCCCGATGGATGGGAAGACATGAAAAAAGAGGAATGGAAAGCAGATTTAATTACCGATCCATCTCAACTTGCTGAAAAAGAAGTGCACGTTTGGAAAAACTCAAGTTATTTTCAAAGGCTTGAGCATCTTCAAGAAGAGATTGGGAGTACAATTCATATTGAAGGCGTAAAAGGAAACGTGGGCGGAGAAGAACTCATTGAACAGGTTTCTACAGGTCTTATAGACTATACGATTACTGAGAACAACGTAGCTCAAGTCAATGAGCAGTTTTACCCAAACATTTATATAGGCCTTGATTTATCTGTGAAACAAAAAATGGCTTTTGGAATCCGAAAATCCAGTCATTTATTGAAATCCAAATTAGACGCATGGCTAAAGGAGTTTAAAGGAAAGTCGACATATAGGTACATCAAACGTAAGTACTTTGAAATGCCACACGTGGCCCGTAACCGCAAAAGAGACCATTCAACATTGGATGGAACGAATATTTCCAAGTACGATGAATTATTCAAAAAAGCCGGCGACATGTGTGGTTGGGATTGGCGATTGATTGCTTCTGTTGCCTATCAAGAATCGAAATTCAACCCTGAAGCCTTGTCTTTCGGTGGCGCTTATGGTATGATGCAATTTATGCCTAACACAGGTCCGCACTATGGGGTCTTCCCCGACTCTCCGCCGGGAACTCAAATTATGGGTGGCGCCAAAAAATTAATGGCTGATGAAAAATTCTGGAGCAATGTTCCCGATCCATTTGAAAGAAAAAAATTCGCTCTAGGCTCATACAACGCCGGCCGTGGACATATTCAAGACGCTTCTCGTTTGGCTAAAAAGCATGGACTCGATCATCTGAGGTGGGAAGACAATGTAGAAGTGATGCTACTTAACCTGTCGAAACAAGAATATTATCAAGATGAAGTCGTACGATACGGTATGATGCGCGGAACAACAACCTATAAGTATATTCATGAGGTTACGGCGAGATATATGGAATGGGCGACACAATATTGATTTAAATTTCATTAACCAAGCAGAAGACTCAAATTAAATTTTGATGTATTAAATCTGAACAACCCCTTTAGATCCTGTCATTTATCTATTGACGCTAAGTGTTTGGGAAGACGCTTATTTCATTTCATCTTTTTTTTGTTTATCGCGGGTTTGGCAATGAATTTGTATATTTCTTTTATTAAATAAAGAAATGCTACCAATTGAACGCAATGAATCTAATACCATTACTCAGTAACCAAACCACCTTAAACGGCCACGTAATCAATACAGGAGTGGATTCCGTTATGGACAAAATCATGTACATCTACATGATTGTCCTAATCAGCTTCTTTGTACTGCAATTCATTTTTGCACTTGCCGTAATTCTTAAACGAAAAACAACTTTCCGAATGCTCCTTGGAGTTCTGTCTGCTATATTTTTACTCGCTAGTATTCCTTTCTTTCTACCAGGTTCATCCTTCGCGTGGTTTGGAGTAATCGCAGTAATTATGGGAATCATTGGTATTTTTGTTTCTATTAAATTCAAAAAATAAAAACGCCCTTTCCAATTGGTAATTCTAAATTAAAAAGATCCATATGAAGATGAATTGAGTCATGAAAACTTGAGATGCCATTGGGAAAGGCAAACCCAAGACTAGTATTTCATAACTTCTAATTCATAACTCCCAATTAAAAATTACCTTCACCCCATCAAACATCTCATTGTAATATCAGGACCAACAGCCAGCGGAAAAACAAGCTTGAGTATTGCCGTAGCAAAGTACTTTAAAACGTGTATTGTTTCTGCAGATTCACGTCAATTTTACAAAGAGCTTTCCATTGGAACTGCAAAACCTTCAACCGAAGAGCAAGACAGTGTTCTGCATCACTTCATAAACTCACATTCGATCGAGGATGAAGTAACTTCCTATCAGTTTGAAGAAGAAGCGTTAAACCTTTTGAAAGAAGAATTCAAAACAAAAGATGTGGTTGTTTTAGTCGGTGGTTCAGGAATGTTTATTGACGCACTTTGTATTGGGCTGGATAACATTCCAAATTCTCCAGAAGTCAAATTGCAAATTCAAAAAGAACTGGAGGAAAACGGATTAGAACCTCTTCTAGTTGAGTTAATGGAATCTGATCCAGAATATTACGAAAAGGTCGATAAAAGCAACGCTATGCGCATTGAACGCGCCATTGAGGTCATTCGCTTGACAGGAAAGAAATTCTCTGAGCTAAGAAAACAGAAGCCACCGCCCCGACCTTTTAAAGTACACCGTATCGTATTGAATCATGATCGGCAAGTACTTTATGACAGAATCAACCGGCGCGTGGATATTATGATTGAATGCGGTTTACTTGAAGAAGTTCAATCCGTTCAATCCCAACGGCATCTTTCATCACTCAATACCGTTGGATACAAAGAACTATTTACTTATCTTGACGGGCATTCAACACTGGAAGAGGCGGTCGAAAAAATAAAACAAAACTCCCGTCGGTATGCAAAACGGCAATTGACGTGGTTTAGAAGGCATCCTGAATCTCAATGGATTAGCTATGGCGCAGAAAAGGTCATGCTGAATGCAGTGATAAATTATTTTGAAAAGAATCGATAAACCAACCAAAATTGGAACGATTATTGAAAATGAAAGTCAAAACCATTGCATGAATATAACGCTCAATCATATTATGCCCACTCCCCTAGCTTCCATAAAACATGGACCCGACAGCATTTGGGGAAATAAAATAGAACTCATCGCCGGAAGACGTATTCTATTAAATGCTTCTAGTGGAAAGGGAAAGTCCACTTTTGCAACAACTATTTTTGGTTTACGACAAGATTACACCGGGGAATTGTTCTACGGTGGCATTAATATCAAAGCTTTTGGCCCAAACGAATGGACGGAAGTTCGTCAATCCAAAATTTCAGTTATTTTTCAAGACTTGCAGTTGTTTCCAAAGTTGACTGTTCAAGAAAATCTTATTTTAAAAAATAGCATTACAGATGCGTTTACAGAAATTGAAATGCTCCAAATGATGGAACGCTTAGAAATTGAAGACAAATGGCAGCAAGAATGTGGTTTACTTTCAATGGGGCAGAAACAGCGTGTTGCTATTATCCGTTCATTGGCCCAGCCTTACGAATGGTTAATTATGGACGAGCCGTTTTCACATTTAGACATTGACAATGCTGATCGTTGTTTAAAAATGATCCATGAAAGAACTATGGAACAAAAGTCAGGCTTCGTTTTGACATCTTTGGGAAGCTCTCACGGATATGAATTTGATCAAGAACTAAAACTGTAGCTATGTTGACAAAATTGCTTTTCAAAAATCAAGACCGAAAGCAACTTATCATCGCCATGATTGGTTCTTTTCTCGGAATTACATTTTTAATCACTTCAATTCATTACTTGATCAAAGTCAATGAGTTTGGAGAAGGAACAGAAATCCTTGGTCCAAATACGATAATCGTTCAGAAAAAGGTGACGACTTCAACAACATTTGGAATGTCCAAGTCGGATTTTAGCCAAAAGGAAATCGAAAACCTATTGGCAATGCCTTTCATTACTGATGTTAAGCCCATCTTGACAAATAACTTTAACCTTTGGTTTGAAACTTCGGACAAACGAATTCCAGAATTTAAGACGAACCTATTTATTCAAACTGTTGATGAAGCGTTCTTGAAAATGGATTCAAAAAAATGGCAATGGGCAAAAGGCGACAAATCAGTTCCTATTATTATGCCTAGGGATTTTATCGTAATGCTAAATACCTTTGCAGCTTCAAGCGGATTTGCTCAAGTTTCTGATGAATTAGCAATGAAAGCAGGATTTAAATTCATGATCTCTGATGAAGACAACAACAAAGAATGGTTTGATGTTCATATCATCGGATTTACCAGTGAAGTATCTGCGGTTCTTGTTCCTGCATCATTTATGGAGTATGGAAACATCCATTTTCCATTGGAAGATGAAAAGAAGATAACACAAATTATGATCTCTGGAAAAGAGAGCGAATTTGGTTTGGTTGAACAAATGCTCACTGAAAATGGCCTTGAAACAAGAGAATCACAGATGATCGTTGGCCGTTTGAAAAGTATGGTAGGCACCTTGTTTTTTGTTGTTCTTTGTATTTCAATAATCGCAGTTTTCCTTTCTGGACTTGTTTTAATCCAATACATGCAATTGTTGATGTCTAAAAACGCCTATGAAGTCAGAACCCTTCTAAGAATTGGATACCATCCTGATAATGTTATTCGGCGCTTCTTTATCTATTTCGTAAAGGTCTTTGGAATTGTTACGGGAATGGGAATGGTCATCTTCCTAATTTTTAAATACTTTCTCGATAAAATGTTCAAAGAAGGCGGACTACATATTGACACAGGAATTACATATTGGAGCATGGGAGCGCTTTTATTAGCCTTCGCGTTGTTTACCCTTTCTAGTTTCCTTACAGCCAAAAAAGGGATCTATAAAGAATACTAAACGTTAAAGAATTGTTAATCCGACTTCCTTCGAGCATCTAAAAAAAATTATTCGACGTCAATCAATTGTTAATCGAGCGCTATCATGTATTTTTAGTGCCTTAACATTGTATCTTTAAACTTTAAATAGACCCATTTTATGAAATCATTGTTGATAATCTTCTTGTTAATAAGCTCTTACACTATTAACGCACAAGATATTAAATTCAAAATAATTGGACAGAGCGATACCACAGTTAATCTGGTGAAGTACTTTGGACAAAAATTATTTTACGCCGATACTGCAGAAATGGTAAACGGTGTTGTTGAATTTGATGGAAGTAAACAAGAAGCTGGAATTTTGGCCTTATACCTTCCAGGAGAGAAAATACTGGACTTTGTATACAATGAGGAATCATCGGTATATATTGAAGCCTCGTTGCCCAACTTAATGGGAACGGCAGAGTCTAAGCCCGATGGCAGCAAGCCAATCTCGATTGAAAACAAAATATTTTTAGAGTATGTTCAATACATAAGCAACAAGCGTCAGGAGGCAACAGTTAAATCCAAGTCAAAAGATGGTTTGGAAGAAAATGATCCTCAATATGTTCGCCTTTCTGCTCAGATCAGCACGATCGAAGCAGAGATGAACGAGTATAAAGAAAAAATTGGAAACGAATTTTGGAGTAAAGAATATCTTGCTGAGAAAAAGGCGACGGCTGATAAATTGATTGCTCAGCGCGAGAAGGTGAGCCCTGAAAAGAAAAAATACACCAAACTATCTACAAAGATTGAAGGTGTAGAAAACGAAGTGAACGCCTACAAAGACAAAGTCGTTAAGGAGCACTGGGATGATGGTCTTATCAATGGAAAGACGATGCAACTTAAGCAACTTAAAATCCAGAGAGATGGACATGAAGAAGGTTCTGAGATGCACAAATCGATCACAGCGGAAATTGATGCAATTAACGCGGGGGTAATTGATTATCAAAAGAACATAGCCCAAAATCCTGACAACCTTTTGGTTTCTAAGGTTGTTCTAATGTCGATGGACATAGAGATTCCAGAAACACCTTTAGATGCTGACGGAAACATAATCGATTCGAACTTTAGGTTCAAATATTACCGCAATCACTACTTCGACAATATCGATTTGCAAGACGATCGCTTGATGCGGAATCGCGTGTTCCATAACAAGTTCACGAATTACTTCAGTTCAAACATTATGCTTCAGCATTGGGATACAGTGATTCACTATGCTTTCCAATTTTGTGATGCTTTAGATCCTAAATCAGATATGTTCCAGTACACCGTTTCTTGGATCACGAGTGAATACGAAAAGAGTAAAATCATGGGGATGAACAAAGTTTTCATTTACATGGGAGAACGTTATTACTGCAATCTCAATGAAGAAAGAAAATCACCCGCACACTGGATGCCGAAGAAAAATCTAGATGCGCTTTGTGAAAAAGTAAGCACTCATTACGATTTAGTTATGGGAGCAAAGCCTCCGAATCTAATTCTGCGAGACACCACAGATGCGAATTGGGTAGACTTCTATAGTTTGGACAACGAATATACGGTACTCTATTTCTGGGACCCAGAATGTGGACATTGTAAAAAAATTACACCAAAATTACAGAACCTTTATGCTAAAAAATGGAAGGATAGAAACATAGATATCTTTGCTGTTGGTAAAGCAACTGGGGATGATTTTAATAAATGGAAAGAATTCGTTCGCAAGAATAAATTGGAATTTATCAATGTTGCGGTAACGGCGAGTCTGTATGACAGCGCATTGGTTAACGCTTCGCAATTCATTCCTAGGTACACCACACTGAAATCATTAAATTATCAAAAGACCTATGATATTTATGCAACTCCAAAAGTTTGGGTTCTTGACAAAGACAAAAAAATCGTTGCTTACAGTCTAACCGTTTCTCAATTGGAGAATTTGATGGATCGTTTGCAAAAGAAAACAGACACTCCGAAGCTATACCCATTAGAATCGGAAGATCCGGAGGAGGATATGATGCATTAACAATAAACCCCATTTAAAAGCCTTGATCCTTCAATTGAAAGCTCAAGGCTTTTTTGTGCTTTGTAATGGCCTCCCGTGATCTTAATGATTTTTAAAAAAGAAAGCACATCGCCCGCAATTATTGGAAACCTACAAGGTACTTATACTTTGTCCTTTACGACAGTAAATTCTGCCTAGCAATAAATTCCAACTTTTGATTTGAGTCCTTCAATGCCTCCATCAACCGAGCATTCTCCTTGCGCAAGGAAAACACCTCATTGGCCTGTTCAATAATCAATCGCAGATCATTTGGCTCCCAAGGCTTCGATATGTATCTATACACTTGCCCTTGGTTAATAGAATCAATAACAGCTTCTATATCAGAATAACCTGTAATCAGGATTCGAATAGGTTCTGGATATTCTTTCTTGATTATTTTAAAGAACTCGACCCCTGTCATCTTAGGCATTCTCTGATCGGACAACACAACGTTAATTTCGTTCTCCTTTAAAATTTTCAAGCCCTCCTCTGCACTTTCGGCAGTATGCACTGAAAAATCTTTACGATACGTTGCTTTGAAGGACGTCAAATTGTGGCGTTCATCATCGACATATAAAACTTGAAGCTTTTCCTCACTCATAAGTCTAATTTTCCGGTAAAATTGGAATCCTAAATACAATAAAATACCTAAATTATAAATAACAATAACCCATTACTAAAATTTAAGTACGCTGAAAGTACTCATTCTCCCTAGTACATCTGAGTTACAGCATGGTAAATGTACGCACGAAAAATGTAACATGTGCGCAACCACCACAAAAAATCATTGACAAGCCTTGACACCTATTTCCTAAGTGTTTAATCAATGGGGAAATATGTTCGACATATGATTATCTTTGTAGTAATATAACGTGGCAAAACAACTCAAATGCCTAATTATGAAATCAATACTCTCCAAAGCCTCTCTTAACACCAAGCAACTAGAAACATCTAAAAATGCACAATTATATGATCTAAGCAGCAAAATTGATAAGACAAAACTCACGAAACTACTCGATAGTCACAGTGAAATTAGAGTTAAAGATGAGTTACAAGCCCAACTATCGGAGCTTATCAAATTGCGCTACCCGAAAAAGAAACATTCTGACGCGGAAACAAAGATTCTTATAGATCAACACTTAAACAATATTCCAGAAGAAGAATATGGAATCTGGGTGTATTATGAATGGAATAACACTTTAGTTCATATTCTTGACCGTGATGAATTCTATGAAGTTAAGACCAACAGAAATCAACATAAAATTACGCGTGAGGAAGGTGAATTACTGAGTAAACAAATCGTTGGAGTTGTCGGCTTATCTGTTGGAAGAACTATTGCTATTACTATGACAATGGAACACAGTTATGGTGAAATTCGAATTGCTGATTTCGATGTTTTAGATCTTAGTAATTACAATCGAATTCGAGCAGGACTTAATGACCTTGGAATAAAAAAAACAATTTCAGTGGCACGTGAGATTGCGGAAATAGACCCTTACGTAAAGGTTACTTGTTTCAATGATGGATTGACTGATAGTAATATAGATGCCTTTTTCACCGAAGGAGGAACATTAAATGCACTCGTAGATGAATGTGATGGTTTAGATATTAAAATTCTATTGCGCGAAAAAGCAAAAGCACTTAGAATTCCTGTGATAATGGATATGAATGATCGTGGAACGATGGACATCGAGCGCTTTGATCTAGAACCTGACCGTCCATTACTTCATGGTTTTATCGGACATTTGGATTCCTCAAAACTAAAAGGACTTACAAACGAACAAAAGATCCCATACATTATGCCAATGCTCGGCGAAACTACAATTTCGACCAAGTTAAAAGCATCCATGTTAGAAATAGAGCAAACGCTTACAACATGGCCTCAACTGGCTGCTGATGTAACTCTTGGTGGAGCCGTAGCTGCAAATGTTTACAGAAGAATAATTCTAGATGAGTTTCATGATTCAGGCCGGTATTTCGTGGATATGGATGAATTAATCTGTGACGAAAGCGAAGACACAAATGAAGCCATTGAAGCCTTTGGCTCGGAAATGCCCTTAAGTTGGGCTACTTGTGCTGAAATAATTGAAAAGACACACGTCGAAATAATTGAAAATGCGTATTTCCCAAACCAAGCAGAGATCAATCAAATAATTGAAGCCGCTTTACTCGCACCTTCAGGAGGAAATGCTCAACCTTGGAAATGGCTATCAAATGAGAAGACGCTTTTCTTATTTAAAGATCAATTTCAGTCGGACACTTTACTCGATTATGGAGGAAAAGCTGCGTTTATTGGCTTAGGAGCAGCGTTAGAAAATCTTCAGTTAAAAGCAAGCGAAATTGGACATGACACTCATATAAATTCATTATATTTTGACAACAAACCTTTGGTCTGTTCGATCCAATTTACTCCAAACGCAAATGCTAAAGATGAGTTGAGTCGATTCATTGGAACAAGACGCACAAATAGAGGACTCGCTAAAAGCGCACCAATTCTTTTTGATTCTCTTTTGGCGATTTCGCAACATAACAAGCGTTTTAAAACTACCGAAGTATTGTTTTTAAATGATTCAGTTCAAATTGATTCAATTACACAGACGGTTGCGGCAGTGGAACGTATCCGAATGATGGAGAAAAGAGGCCATCATGACTTTACTGATGAAATTCGTTGGACAGCAAAAGAAAATGAAGACCAACGCAACGGGATAGATATTCGAACAATAGAATTAAGTGCAGGCGAGCTAACAGGATTTAGAATGGCTAAAGATTGGAAGGTAATAGATCAACTGAACAAGTGGAAAGGCGGAGGCGCTTTTGAGACCTTAGCGCGCAAGAGCATGAATTTTGCTGGCGCTATTGGAATTATTACCCTTTCAGACAAAACAGACAGTGGATTTATTGAAGCCGGAAGGTTGTTAGAGCGATGCTGGCTAGAAGCTACTCGACTGGAACTTGAGTTTCAACCAATGACCCCAAGCTCGTTCTTTTTTGAACGACTTGTTGCTGGAAATGGTGATGAACTATCGGAGAAAGCAAAGAACGAACTGACCGACTTAAGAAATGAAATGCTTGAAACACTTCAACTCGAAGATCATCCAGTATTTATTTTTAGACTTCATCAAGGAGGAGAACCAGAGGTTAAATCGTTGCGGAAAGCACTTTCAGAGGTGTACCGTTCAATTAAAACTGATTTAGAATGCTAATATTTAAGGCCTTTCGCGCAGTTGAAAATCCTGAACTTGCACACCAATATGTGGAAGGACATAACCGTGTTTTGCAAATTTATGGGATAACTGAAATTACTTCTGCCAAGGATGATTGGTACAATAACCCTGCGACATACGCTATTGTTGCAATTGACGACGAAACCAATGAAGTTGTTGGAGGTATTCGAATGCAAATTGTTGGAGGTGATAGAGCCTTACCTATAGAAGATGCCGTAGGTCATATGGATGGTCGGATTCACGATATCGTTAGAACCCATCATGCCCTATACGGTGCAGCAGAACTATGTGGATTATGGAATTCACGAAAAGTAGCAGGGTACGGCATAAGTTGGCTCTTAACCAGAACTGGTATTGCGTTGGCAAGTCAAGTAGGTGTGCGAACACTTTTTGGAATCTGCGCAAATATTACATTACCAATGTTTGAAAAAACGGGATACAAGGTAGAGAGGTCTATTGGAAAAGAGGGAACCTTCTATTATCCAAATTCCGACTTGCTGGCTTATACCATAATCATGGATGCTCAATCCTTAGATACCGCTCAATTGGAAGAGAAAGATAAAATCATGGAAATCCGCAAGGACTTCAATCAGCGTGTCTTTGAATCAGGCCCTAAATCAATTATGGAGGTACAATATGACCTTACAATTAACCAAACAGAATTATCAGCAGTGCCTCGCTAATCAAACGGGTTCATGCTTCACTTCCGTTTAAAAAATCATAATTCAATACGATTTTAGGAAAACCATATCTTATTATTGCCTATTTTTCTATCATAAAACGACAAATCAAAAAACATGCATTCGACGCTTCGCTTTATAATGGTTTCAATGCTTTGCTTTGGAGCCGTGTTTTCTGCTCAAGCGCAAACCAATTATTCCAAGTCTGAAATCAAAAAAATAGGGAGTCAAATCTTCCTTTTAGAGGACGTAAAATCGAGCATGACTATCGAGGATGTATTAAATTCAAAAAAATTCGTTAAAAGTGAGATGAACGTGCCCAATATGGGCGTTACTGAATCTACATTCTGGCTTAAAATCCCTATCAAAAACCTAAGGAATGAAGAGGATTTAATTCTAATGCTGGAACAGCCTTTTATCGATTTGGTTGAACTTTACTCGCCAATGCCAAACGGGGCCTACAATAAAACGACACTCGGTGAGCATCAGTATTTTAGCAATCGAAAATACCACGATCCAAACTATCTATTCGATATTCATATTGCTAAAGGAGAAAGCCGTACGTTCTATATGAAGGTGAGCGGGAAAGAACAAATTCAATTGCCACTTTCTATAGGTCCAAAGAAACTCATTTTTGAAAAAAGAAAAAATAGTGATTTGCTCTCTGGGATCTACTTCGGAATGATTATCGTGATGATGCTATACAACCTATTCATCTACTTTACAACACGCGACAATAGCTATTTATACTATGTAGTTTACATCATACTCATTGGACTTACTCAAACAAGCCTTCAAGGATATCCATTCCAATACTTATGGCCAAACCTACCTTGGATGGCGGAACATTCATTGTTCATTTTTCCCTCCCTCGTTGGAGTTTCCGCGCTCGTGTTTATGCGCAACTTCCTCCAAGTAAAAAAGGCATTGCCGAAATTGGATAAGCTTATGCCCGTTTTTCATATCGTATATGCGGCGTGTATTATCCTTGCAATTGGTGGAAATTATAAATTGAGTTATAACATCATTGAAATTAATGCAATGGTTGTGTCGGTTTACATGTTAACCGTTACAATTATTATTGTTCGCCGCGGCTATCGACCGGGTCGCTATTTCTTAATCGCTTGGTCAACCTTCTTACTTGGTGTGATTATCTTCGTGATGAAAGATCAAGGTGTGTTACCATACAATGGATTTACACGCTATACAATGCACATTGGATCGGCGCTAGAAGTCATCCTCCTGTCATTTGCCTTGGCTGATCGGATCAATATACTCAAAGCTGAAAAGGAAGAGTCTCAGGCCAAACTATTGAGCAGTTCATTGGAAAACGAACGTATTATCCGCGAACAGAATAGTATTCTAGAAGAAAAGGTAAAAGCGCGCACACTAGAACTTGAACAATCCAATGTTGAATTAAACGAAACCTACAACGATTTAAAGCAAACCCAATCCAAACTAGTGGAATCTGAAAAAATGGCTTCTTTGGGGCAACTTACAGCTGGAATTGCACATGAAATTAATAATCCCATCAATTTTGTAACGGCGAACGTTGCTCCACTCAAAAGGGATATTGAAGATTTAATGATACTTATTGACAAATACGAAGCGCTCGATCCGAAAAAAGACATTGATGAGCAACTTGCAGCTGTTAGAGCTCTTGCTGAAGAATTAGAAATTGATTTCTTAAAAACGGAAATTGATGAATTGATCTCTGGTATTAGAGAGGGCGCCGAGCGTACAGCGGAAATCGTAAAAGGACTCCGTAACTTTTCTCGCTTGGATGAAGGTGATCTTAAGTTTGCAAATATCAACGATGGAATTGAGTCAACAATTAGGATTCTTGACAATGAACTCAATGAAAATCAAATGAAAATTATAAGAGAACTTGGCGAATTGGATGCTATCGAATGTTATCCTGGAAAGTTGAATCAATTGTTTATGAATTTATTGACCAATTCGATTCAGGCCATTAAATCCAAAAAAGGCATCGAAGGAGTTATTGAAATCAAATCCGTTCAAAAGGAACAAGGAATAGAAATTCGATTCAAAGACAATGGAATGGGAATGTCTGATGAAACAAAAAATAAAATTTTTGAACCTTTCTTCACAACAAAAGACGTTGGTGAAGGCACTGGACTTGGACTATCGATTGCTTATAGTATCGTTGAAATGCACAATGGCACCATCAAAGTAGAGTCTGAATTTGGGCACAGCACAGAGTTTATCATTCAATTACCACTCACGCAGAGTTAATTTTTTCTATATTTATTAGCCCATGAAACAAGCACTAAAAATACCTCTTCTTTACATCGACGATGAGCAAGTGAATCTCTTGGCTTTTCGTGCGAACTTTCGCAGAGATTATGAAGTATATACGGCAACCTCAGGTGAGGCAGGAAAAAAATTAATCGAAGATCATAATATCAAGATTGTTGTTGCTGACCAGCGAATGCCCAAAATGACAGGGGTCGAATTCTTCGAATGGATTCAAAAAGACCATCCAGATACAATTCGAATTCTACTTACTGGATTTACAGATATTTCTGCTGTAATCGATTCTATTAATAAAGGAAAAATTTATTCCTATATCACCAAACCTTGGGATGAGGCTCAATTGAGACAAACATTTGAAGGTGGAATTGAACAAAGCTATAGAAATGCCTACAATAGAAATATAGAAGAGCGATACAATCATTTATTTGAGCAATCTTCAGACGCTGTTATCACTGTGGATCAAAACAGTAACATAATTAAGGCCAATCAAGCAGCAATCATTCTCTTTGATTACAAACTAGAGGAAATTGTTACGATGAAATTAGAAGATTTGATTAAAGACATCAATGCTCCAGCTGAATTACTGAAAGTTTCGGGGAAAATGGATCAAGTGATCTATAATAAATTCCAGAAAAGCCTTACATGTAAAGTTTCAGTCGCACCAATAAACGCAAATGGTGACTCAGAAGAGGTGATTCATGTTATTCTTAAAAAATATTAGTTGACATATTTATAGTGAAATAATTCATTCCATCTACCTCCCTTTACCATAACTTTCTTTGCTGCAATACATTGATGCAATTATCTTTACCCAATTAATAACAATTCTATGAAACTATTAGCTTTCCTTTTCACTTTGTCAGCTTCATTTTCTTTTGGTCAAACGTATTGGCAACAAGAAGTTAATTACAAAATTGATGTTGCACTGAATGACGAAGATCATACCCTCTTCGCAACTGAAGAATTTGAATACATCAATAATTCTCCGGATGTTCTGAACCGCATTTACGTTCATCTTTGGCCAAACGCTTATAAAAATGGCGAAACGGCCTTGGCGAAACAGCAATACCAAGGGGGGGAAACGATGCTGAAGTATGGCCCAGAAGAGGACAAAGGAAACATTAGCGGCTTGGATTTTAAAGTTGACGGGGTTAAAGCAAAATGGGCGTTTGAAGAATTCAATATTGATATCGCAATCATTGAATTGAATCAATCGCTTCAACCTGGAGGGAAAATTACAGTTTCTACACCTTTCATGGTTAAATTACCTTCGGGTGAAATCTCGCGTCTTGGACATATCGGTCAATCGTATCAAATAACACAATGGTATCCTAAACCTGCTGTTTATGATGCTGAAGGATGGCACCAAATGCCTTACTTGAACCAAGGTGAGTTTTATTCAGAATACGGTTCGTTCGATGTTAATATTACTCTCCCTAAAAACTATGTCGTTGGTGCTACCGGTGATTTACAAACTGAATCTGAAATGATATTCCTTAATGATCGTGCTAAAAAAACAGCAACGAACGTTGAAAAAGGAAATGATTTCACAGAATTTGAAACAACTCCAAAGAACGGATTCCCAGCATCTTCACCCGACTCGAAAACAATTCGATACACGCAATCCAATGTTCATGATTTTGCGTGGTTCGCTGATAAACGTTACAATGTTCTTAAAAGTGAGGTTGAACTTCCGAATTCAGGTAGAACGGTAACTTCTTGGGCAATGTATACCGAAAAGGAAGCGAAACTTTGGAAGAAAGCGAGTGAGTACTTAAACGATGCAGTCTACTACTATTCAAAATGGAACGGTGATTATCCGTACAATAATGTTACTGCCGTTGATGGGACAATTAGTGCTGGCGGTGGTATGGAATACCCGAACGTAACCGTTATAGGTAGATCTGGAAACGCTCAGCAATTGGAAATTGTTATTGTACATGAAGTTGGGCACAACTGGTTCTACGGTCAGTTGGGGTCAAATGAAAGAGTGCATGGCTGGATGGATGAGGGAATAAACACCTTGAATGAAGTTCGTTATATGCAAACAAAATACCCTGACAATACAGCGATGACGGATTTAGTAAGGGGAGCCAATTTTCATCTGGAAAATTTGAGCCATCATGACTTGAACGACATTGCATACCGCGCAGTTTCAAGACTTGGCGAAGATCAACCTATTGAAACACATTCCGCCCGTTTTTCTTCGATGAACTATGGCGTTGTAATGTATCAGAAAACAGGATTGGTTTTCTTCTATTTGAAAGATTATTTGGGGGAGGAATTGTTTGATAAATCAATGCAGGCGTATTATTCTGAATGGGAATTCAAACATCCTCAACCCGCTGATATGCGAAAATCCATAGAAAAAGCTTCAAATAAAGATCTTTCGTGGTTGTTCGATGATTTAATTCAAACGACTAACCATATCGATTATAAACTGGCGCGCGTTGAGGACAAACGCCAAGACAATGTTTTAACGGTAACTGTAAAAAATGTTGGACAAGTTGATGGGCCGATTGAAGTCAATGGATTGAAGGATGGAAAGGTTATCGAAACAATTTGGATCGAACCTGGAAATAAAAGAACTACGGTTTTCTTAAAAGATACAACAGCTGATGAAGTTCGCATTGACGCCAACAAAGACATTCCAGAACTAAATAGACAAAACAACATTTGGATAAAGGACAAAATGTTCCATCGATTTGAGCCCATTAAATTTGAACTCCTTGGAGGTGATAATGAAGCAGAGTCGACAAATATTTTTTGGACACCAGCACTTGCTGGCAATCATTACGACAAATTAATGGCCGGTGTTGTCATTCACAATTATGGTATTCCATTCAATAAATTCAATTTCTTGGTGAGTCCGATGTATTCATTTGGAAGGCAAATGATTTCCGGAATTGGCGAGTTCAGTTACACGATGCAACCAAAAACGGGATTAAAAATGTCACGTTTTGGAGTTTCAGTAAAATCATTCAAAAACGATACGGTTTTCGAACGAAACAAATCCTATTACGCAACTGTCGCACCCTATTGGATGTCAAAAATTGGAAATCGGAAATCAAATGGAAACGTGTCACAGACAATAAAGGTTCAATCTTTATACAGAACAGACAAGCGAGATTCAATTTCTATTAACCGAGTTGGAGCTTATGCAGAATACGAATTACAAATCGATAAAGCGGATCATAAATTCAGTGTGAAATTAAGAAATGAATTCATTATGGATCTTGACAATAACGACAAGATGGCCCGACTTTTACTAGAGTCCAAATACAAATTCCGTTACTTGAGAAACAAAATGGAACGCTGGATTGAAGTTCGTGCTTTTGTTGGCCAACAGTATATGCGCGATTTCAATATGGCTCAAAATGGCTACCAGTATTCAATGTCAATTGCAGGACAGGACGGAACGCAAGATTTATTTGTCGACGAATATTACTTTGGAAGAAGCGAATTATCTGGTATTTGGTCCCAACAGAGAAACGAAAACATGGGTGGATTTAAAAGCACGGTAAGTGGATACGGAACAAGTGCATTCATGATGGCTACGGGGAATTTATACTTCCAGCTGCCGATCAAACCAGGAATTTTCGGAGCCTTTTTCGATGTCGGAACCTTCCACAATGGAGTTGCTCTTAACACGGTTTACAATGCAGGACTGGGTGTTCGTTTCGGAGATGTTTTTGGATTGTATTTCCCTATCCCAGGCTTAATAAGCCCTCAAATAGAAAACACATTTAAGGATAGCAATGGAAAAATTCAATACAGTCAAATGATTCGATTCACATTGAAAATCAATCTTTTCAGCAAGCCATTAAACATCTCTAATTTATTGGGTTAATTAGAATTATTACAAATTAACCAACTGAATACTTAATCTGTGCGTTAAGTTTAACAAATACACAACTAGATGACGAGATAGTCGTTTACCCAAATCCAGCTAGTCAAATGATTACCATTAAAGATTTTGAAGTCCTCGAAGACCTTTCAATTATCAACATGGTTGGCGGGAAAGTTCTTTTGGTTCAACATGAAAATACAGATATTTCCTTTTTGTCTTCAGGTGTGTAATTTTTGTCCGGACATTTCAATAGAAAACTAGTTCGTGTGAAGTTTGTAATAGTATGACCGTGTCAAAGTTCGCAGCAGTTTTTCAGATGAACAAGGTGCAACTCAAATTCGTGGGTTACATTTTTTGTATTAATCAGTAGCTATAAACTTGTTCCACGCATATTGTAAAATTCAAGTACCCTGATAATTTGGGAGCTATAAAGAAGGTTTTCCTTAGCATCTAAAGCTACTTACTCGAAATTACTTTTTAGTTCAAAGAACTCGGCACTTTACGATGTAAATCACTATAAATAAATCATTTAATTGGGGTGTATTTAGCTGAATTAGCAGAGTGTTTTGGATATAAGGCACCAATGATAAGTGACCATTCCGGAATTTAAGTTTAAAAAGACTATTACGTAAATGATCAACAATTAGTTTACCGCTAATAAGGGCTTATCGATAAAAAAATAGTAAAAAACGAAAAAACACCACTTCCATTTACCACCCCAAAGCAAAAAAAGACCTCAAAATTGAAGCCTTTTTCTTAGAAAACCTAGTATTTTCCCTAGTAATGAGAAGGAGATTTTAACTCTTGACCTCCGGGGTGTGAATCTGAAGCGAAAAACCTGTTTATAAGTGTTTCAGAAGGTTGAAAAATGTATTTTACCGGAAAACGGAACATTTTTCTACTAGAAAAACACCACCTCAACTAGATGAAACTTCAATCGTTATTTAATTCAATCTAGTACTACATAATAAGCCCCAATTGAAAATGAGTAATATGATGTGCATTCAAATATTACTAATTTAGCTATGTGATACGCTCAATAATTTTCGTTCTATTCTATTTGTCTTGTTTTAATTCAAACGCACAGGCGCCCCCCTATTTTATAATTGGGGCTGAGGAATTTTCGAATGTTGATGTCTATAGCTTACTCTATGACGATACAACTGATTTAATTTATGCAGCGACCAACCGTGGGCTCTTTGTCTACCGACAAAATAAGTTTACTGTTTTACCTTCGAACCCGAAGCAAATTGGCGCATCCTTTTTTCAATTAAAAAAAGACAACATTGGTCGGTTATTCTGTTGTAACACAGTAGGACAAGTATTTCTGGTTAAAAAAAATAGATTAGAGCTTTTCTATCAAGTACCCAAACTGATCAATGGATATGGTTTTAGGTATTTTTTTGATAGAAAAAACAACCTCATAATATCTACATCATTAGTTATTAAAAAAATAAATCCCTCCGGTATTGAATCTGTTATTTTCAGCGCCGACAAAGCAGCAAAATATTTTCCCGAATGGCCGAAAAGGGAAAGCATTCTAAATATTACTCAAATGGTAAATGGAGATGTTTATTTTGGGCCTGAGGATAATTCGAGTTATTTAGTATACAGTAACAAGGGATTATCTTTTCGTATTTTATTCAAGCAAGATGAGGTTAAAAGATCTCCTTTCTTTGAATTCGACGAAAGAATTTTTTTTAGTTCTAATGGAAAAATGCAATGTATTTCAGATACCAATTTTAGTGCGCCAATTAGTATAGATCCCTTTTCCAGTTCTTATCAATTAGGGGCCAATAGCTTTTCAATTTTAAATGACTCTAAAGGATTACGTATACTTGAGTTAGAAAATGATTCATTAATCGAAACTTCTTTTGGCTTCGAAAATTCTTTTTTGTCTGCAATTACTCAGAACAATAACAAAACAATTTTTCTAGGAACTTTTAAAGAGGGAGTTATTGTTATTCCAAACTCACAAACGAAACGTTATTTAAATGAGTACCCATTTACAGGAATTACTGTTTCGAAACATAATATAGTCTGCCTTTCAAATCAAAAACAGGTGCTGATTACACACTATGGAGACTCCTTAGAAAGACAACAGTATAATTCGAGCCTTGATTATCCCTTCTATTTAAATGGAACATATTCAGTCGAGGGGAAGCCAATGCATGGGATCGTGTATGATCAATTATACAGTGCTGAACGACATTTAAATTGGTCAAATAATATTAAAGATTTGAAGGAGTTTGACGAGGAAATGGCAATCTATATTTCTACTGGAATTGCTGGATTTTTTTTAGAAGACCACTCTACAAAATTACATCCGGAATTTGCAAATGAAGAATTTCCAGGATATTATACATTTAAATTAGAAGACAGAGGTAGATCTATCACTTATATCGAAAATGATGAAAAGATATATTATGCAACAAACACGAATCTGTATTCAAAAAAATGGAATACAGGTGAGAAAAACAAGCTTAACTACAAAGGGAATAACATTCATGCGAACTATTTATCTCAATTAGATGGAAAACTTCTAATAGGCACAAGAAAAAAAGGGGTTCTATTTTTTGAGAATGAAGTTTTTAAATCTCAATTATCGGTAAAGGATGGATTAAAATCGAACACCATACTAAAGATAAAAACGTACAAGAACTTTATTGTGATTTTATCTATTCATGGAATCCAAATCTACGATCAAAGTACCAGTCGATTTGTACATTTAGGTGAAGCAGAGGGAGTGCTATCTTCAAAAGTAATCGATTTTGCAATTAGTGAAGACCAACTTTGGTTGTTAGAAAAACATGGCTATTACTCGGTTCCATTGAACAAGTTTTCTTCTACAAACACACTAGCTGAACTTGGAAGTGTTGAACTGGAATCTATGCTTGTTAATGATAAAAAAGTCTCGATGACTTCTCACATTGAATTTACTTATGATCAAAATAATATTCAATTCTTTTTTGATTACCGAGATATTGAAACTAAAAATGAAAGTAAATTTTTATACAAGTTAGTTGGAGCACAAGAAGAATGGAATGTTCTAGAAAGCTCGGTGAATAGTATAGAGTTTCCATCGTTGGCACCAGGAAGGTACACCTTACTTCTTAAAGTTAGATACAGAGGAGAAGAAACGGAAAGAATCGAATACAGTTTTACCATTCTCCCTCCTTTTTGGTTAAGAGCTTGGTTTATTTTGTTATGTGGGCTTATTGTTGTTTCTCTAGTATCTCTTTTCTTTCTGCGTCGTTTTCGGAAAAACAGAAAAGAGCGTAGGATTGAACTTGAAAAACAAAAAATGCAAACAGATATTTTTGAATCGAAATTAAAAGCAATTCGTTCACAAATGAACCCGCATTTCATCTTCAATTCATTGAACTCCATTCAAGCATTAGTTCTCGAACAAGATGCTAAAAAATCCTATGACTATATTGAAAAGATTGCAACTCTTGTTCGGAAAACATTACAATTCTCAGAGAAAAATTTCGTGCAATTATCCGATGAAATTGAATTTTTAACCATTTATGCCGACCTAGAATCCTTGCGAATGAAGGAACAATTTCAGTTTTCGATCGTCAACAATGTGGAGGATGAAATTCAAATTCCCGCTCTATTAATTCAACCCTTCATTGAAAATGCAATCCACCATGGTCTATTGCACAAAGAAGGCGAAAAACGATTACGAATTGAGTTTAATCGTGAAGACGGGTGCACCTCGTGCACAATTTCAGACAATGGTATTGGTCGTCAGCTCTCCAAGGAAATTAAATCACGGCAAAACTCCCATGAATCGTTTTCTCTAAATGCAATAAAAGAACGATTACAGATTTTAAGTGAGCAAAATGACAAGCATTTTAAATACGACATCAAGGATTTATACGACAAGGATAGAGGTTCTGCAGGAACTGAAGTGAAGGTTTATTACCCCCATCTCAACAATTATTAGAATTTTCATACATTCGTTGGCCCATTTCATAATTTAAGCCTCTCATCTTTAGAATCTCGTATTACCTTTGTAAAATATGCAGTTGACCAAAGCAATTATTGTTGATGATGAAGAGGATGCTCGAAAAGTTTTAAGCACCTTAATCAGTTTTTCAGATTTCCCAATTGATATTGTGGCTTCTTGCGGTACACTAAAAATTGCGGTAAAAGCAATAAAAGAGCTGGAGCCTGATGTTGTGTTTTTAGACATTGAAATGCCCAATTACGCTGGCTATGAAATAATTAATTTTTTTGATGAAATAAATTTTGAAATTGTTTTTGTGACAGCCTATGATAAGTATGCGCTGAAAGCATTTGAACTAAGCGCAACTGACTATCTAGTAAAGCCTGTGAACAGAAGTAGGCTGAACGAAACATTAAAGCGTGTTACTGAGAATGCCAACAAAAAATCATCCATTGCTGAGTATGAAGTGATTCTTAAATCATTGCAAACCAAAACGATGGGTAAGATTGTTATTCCAGAAATTGGTGGAAACCGCGTACTTCTATTGAAGGACATTATATGTATTCAAGGACAAGGGAATTATGCGGATATATTTCAAACGAATGGCCAGAAATTAACCGTTAGTAAGAACTTAAAGTATTTTCAAAACGTATTGCCTGAAGATGTTGAATTTTTCCGATCGCAAAAATCATGGATCATCAATTTGGATCATCTAAAACGTTTCAATCTTAGTACTGGTGATCTTGAAATGATAAATGGAATTATTGCCAAGCTGTCTCCAGGAAGAATACCTGAGTTTGAAAAGACCTTAAAAGCCTAAAACAAGCTCCTTCCATACGGAACTCCTTCTTAAATTCAATTTCAAGAAGTCAAATGCCAATTTGACAAACTCATCAAAGAACGACTTTATCCTCGCACTACCTTTACTTAAAATTCTAAACAAGTAAAATCGAGTATAATGAAAGGTTATTTAAAACTAATTACATTATTGTTTTTGTTCGCGAACTCTTACAATGCGTATAGTCAAGAAACGCTAAAAGAAAAGATCGCAAGAAAAAAAGCAGAAATAGAAGCTAAATTGAATAAGAATCTAAACGGGGGAGCTGGTGCAACTTCCAGATTAGACCCGAATGTTAGTCAATCAGTAATGGCAGCGAAATGGGAAGATAAAGAGTACACAAAATATACTTCTGTAGGTGGAGAGAGTGGTACTGAAAAAATGAAAGTAATTAAGGAAGCAGGTAAAGTAACTGAAATATGGTTTGAAGACACAAAGTATCTTGCTGATGAACAGGGTAAATCTGATTTTGTGCGATTCTATAAAACAACTGGTGGTGGTAATTATAAAGTTGTGTTTTTTGAAGAAAAAATAATTTTTTTCACTGTTACCACTCGTGGCGTATATAGTACCAGTTATTTTTTAAACAATAAAGGTAGTTATGATGATTTAAAAGCTGTTGAGGTTTACGTTGATTCATCAAGAGTAAATCAACAAGCAGAGTTAGATTTGTTGGCTAAGAATAATAGCGCAGCTGCAGAGAAAGCAGCTGCAGAGAAAAAAGCCAAATGGTCTATTGAAGGGAAAAAAGTCACTAAAATCGAAGTCACTGATATTAGTTCACCCAATTCATTTGGGTACTACAGGTCTTTCTTTTTTCAGGTGAACGCAACCCTCGCTGATGGGAAAAAAATCTCAACTTCTGATGGTGGCTTTTGGTCTGACTATACTTTAACGTATAGTAATGGAGATGTAAAAAGTAAAACCATCCAAGATACTAAGTTTATTACTGGCGATAAAATAGTAGTTGAGGTAAAGTCAAAATTTGACGGAAATATAAAAGCAACAGGAGAAGTTGTTATGGATTATAGTGAATCTTTAACCTTAAATAACAGTTCAAATAATTGGGGAGAATCTGCTTTGAATTATAGATTAGAAGTTAAGCAAAGATCACACGCGGTTACAGGTAAACCCTTGATTATGATTAAGTCAATTGATTTAAGCGGTTATGCAAAGCCAAAATATATGATCATTGATGCTGATCAAACTTTAAATATTTATACCAACGGACACAACGGTTATAAAACTGTTGGTGTCGGAAACGCAACTGGAAATGGAGCGAATGCAGGAAACGGTGGAAACATAACTGTAATCAAAGATCCTAGTGTAACATCATTTAATATCAATTACTCAATGGACGGTGGTACTGGTGGAGCTGGTACATCTGGATATAATAGAGGTAGAGATGGTAGAGACGGTACTTTCAAAGAAGAAGTAAGAGCCGTTAGCTTTTAATCAACAAAACATAAATTAATTCATGTACCCCTCACATTTAGTGATGGGTACATTGAAGTATCCTAATACCCGCCTTTTCGGGCAATTTTAAATATAAATAATATGAAGAAAATTTTATTTTCGATGTTTGCCTTTAGTGGCGTATTGGCATCAGCGCAAATGACAGACCTGCCTCTTTCGGCGTCTCAAACGACAATTGTATCTGGGCAAAACGTTCAAATAACGACAACAGGTTCTCAAATCGGATATCAGTATGCTTTAAGAGACGATTCGAATAATAGTTTTGTTGATGGGCCTATTGCTGGAACAGGAGGCGATTTAGTTTTTAATACGGGTGCAATTTCAAGCAGTACATCTTATAATGTTTATGGAACAAACGGATTTGCCGCAAGTTTATCATTTAGTAATGATCGAATAAATTTTGGAGATAATAATAGAGGGATTGATAAGGAAATAACGATTGCTGCTTGGATTAAAACAGGATCTAGTTCTGGTCTTAGAAATATTATGATCGATTATGGATCTGATGATGCTGGCTTCATACTTAGAGTAGATGCTAATGGTAGAGTAACTATTGATGGAAGAGATGGAACGAATACATATAAAAGTTCTGGAGCGTCTTCAACAGTTGTGACAGACAATCAATGGCATTATATCGTAGGGGCAATTGACCTTAATGCGGGTCTTTGGGGAATATCTGTAGATGGTAACCCTGAAAACTTTCAGAATTATGGACCAAGTGGAGTGTCATTAGCAAATACAGATGATTTAAATATTGGAAGTTCTTTTAGTACATCAAATGCCTATGTTGGAGAAATTAGAGATGTAACTATTTGGAACAAAGTACTTACTGGGCCAGAAATGATTGCAAATATGGGAGCTTGTTTAACAGGTTCTGAAAATGATGTAGTGGCGCACTTTCTGTTAAATGAAGGGTTCGGAACGAATGTTATTGACTATTCTGCAACTGCTATCGATGGTACTATTTTATTTGGTGGAGCTCCATTTGCAGGTAATACATCAACATGTAAATTTGAATTAGAAATGAGTCAAATCATTGATATTACTGTTGGCGCTGGAACTGGAGTTTTTGTAGACTCAATTGACGTGCAGGGGCAAGCAGGAGTTTCTGAGATTGTTGTTAGTGGAGCAACGCTTCAAATTGAAGCAACAGTTTTACCTGCAAATGCAGATGATGGAACGTATACTTGGTCAGTATCAAACGGAACTGGTTCAGGAACAGTTGATGTCAACGGTGTATTAACAGCTGTATCTGACGGAACGGTTGATGTTATTGCAACAGCCAATGATGGTTCAGGAATAATAGGTTTTACTACAATTACACTTTCTAATCAAAATGTTGGTGTAAATGAAATTGATTTTAAAAATATTTCCATCTACCCAAATCCGGTTCAAAACGAGTTGTTCATCGAATCAATAGAAGGACAAATCACTGAAATGGCAATTCTAGATTACGCAGGTAGAGTAGTGAAATCAATCACAAAACTCAACACAAATAGCATTGATGTTTCCGATTTAAACCAAGGCATTTACATTCTTAAAGTTTCTACAGAGAATGGTGTTTCTACCAAGCGTTTTGTAAAACAAGACTAATTTTCAAAATACGGTATCGAAATGTATAATTGAATACACTTTTTGAGATAGTGAAAACCTGCCAGAAATGGCGGGTTTTTAATTTTCTACTAAATCAATAAAGGGAAATGTCTTTGGTCAATGAGCTCCTTTTACAATTTCACGAACTAGAATACCCAATACGAGAACTAGTGCTACTCATAGGGTGTTATGTGCAGTATATTTAACTCTAATAAACAATAAATTATTTCAATGAAATATCTTTCCCTTTCAATCATTTTAACAGGACTTATTTTTAGCTCTAACGCACAAAACGTAAACATACCAGATGCTAATTTTAAAACGTATCTATTAGCGAATGCATCAATTAATACAGACGTAGATCCAACTGAAATTTCAGTTGTGGAAGCAAGTGCTTTTACTGGAACTATTAATTGTTCTAACTTATCGATTACTAATTTAACTGGAATCGAAGCGTTTACAGCGTTAACTGAACTTTATTGTGGAGGTAATACTTTAAGCGGTTTAGATGTGAGTCAAAACACAGCATTGACCTACCTCAATTGTCAAACGGCGACATTGAATAGTTTGGATGTAAGCCAAAATACGGCCCTTACCTACCTTAATTGTTCTTACAATCCGATAGGTGCGATAGATTTAACGTACAACACAGTTTTAGCTACTCTTTGGTGTAACAATTGTTCATTGAGTACTTTGGATGTTGCTCAAAATATCGCATTAATAACTCTTTGGTGTCAGGCTAACTCAATAGTGAGCTTATCTCTTAGTTCAAACATAGCACTAACGACACTTTGGTGCCATAATAATTCATTAGTGAGTTTAGATGTCAGTCAAAATGTGTCCTTGGAAAATCTTCTATGTGATAATAATTCACTGACTACTTTATTGACCTCAAACCCAGTGTTAACAAATATCAAGTGCAATAATAATTCCTTGACCACTTTAGATGTCAGTCAAAACGGACTCCTGGACTACCTAAATTGCGCTTTTAACTCTATAAATACTTTAGATTTAACTCAGAATACAGCACTGAACCTTCTTGCTTGCGGATATAATTCTATTACCAGTTTAGACGTTAGTCAAAATACAGCGCTTACTTTTCTTAACTGTTCGAGTAATCAATTGAACACGTTGGATGTAGCGAATGGGAGCAATGCAAATATAACTGCCTTTTATGCTGATGGAAATACAAATCTTACTTGTATAACTGTGGATGATGTTAATTATAGTACAACAAATTGGACAAATATTGATGCAGGTACAAGTTTTAGTACAAATTGCCCGGCTTGCACGATAACAATTCCAGACGCTAACTTTAAAGCATACTTAGTTGGGAATACTTTAATCAATACAAACGGAAACACTGAAATTGAATGTAGTGAAGCTAGTACTTTTACAGGAGATATAAATTGTACGAACCAATCAATATCTGATTTAACGGGACTAGAAGCTTTTACAGCTTTAGATCAGTTGTTTTGTAATAGTAATGCACTGTCAACAATAGATGTTACAGCAAATACACTTCTTACACGATTGGATTTTAATAATAATAACGTTTCAACTATTGATTTGAGTGCTAATAATTTACTTAAGTCATTAAATAGTCAATCAAATCAATTACAGTCACTTAATTTGTCAGCAAATATTGATTTAGAGCAAGTAGATATTCGAAATAACCCAGTAACATCATTAGATATTGTTAATAACGTAGCACTAATTGATTTAAATTGTAGAAACACCTCAATTTCTTCTTTAAATACAGCTTCAAATGTTAACCTAGCCTATTTAGTATGTGATCAAAATTCTATTAATAGCTTGGATTTTTCATCCAACATAAATCTTCTTGAGATCTTCTGTAATGATAATTTATTAACAAGTTTGAACCTAGCAAATGGAAACAATTCGAGTGTTAATTACTTGGATGCAACTAACAATTCTAATTTAACTTGTATTCAAGTAGATGACGTAGCCTACAGTACAACTAACTGGATGCAAATTGATCCAAGTTCAAGTTTTAGTACGGATTGCTCGGTCATCGTTTTAATAAACTCTATTACAGTTCAAGGTCAAGCTGGAGTCTCGACAATTACAACACAAGGCGGAACATTACAAATAGAAGCCGATGTTTTACCGGCAAATGCAGATGACGGAACCTATACTTGGAGCGTTTTTAACCAAACAGGATCAGCTACAATAGATGCAAATGGATTACTTACAGCTTCTACAAACGGAATAGTTAGTGTTACAGCAACAGCAAATGATGCTTCTGGAGAAACGGGCTCAATGATTGTGACAATTTCAAATCAAGATTTAGGGATTAATGAAAACGCAGTTAATGCGCTTGTCAAGTTATACCCAAACCCCGTTCAAAACGAGTTGTTTGTAGAATCGAAAGATGAACAAATTACTGAAATGACAATTCTTGATTACTCAGGTAGAGTAGTGAAGGTAATCACAAATACCAACGCAAACAGCATTGACGTTTCTGAATTAAACCAAGGAGTTTACCTTCTTAAAGTTTCTACCGGAAATGGCGTTTCTACCAAGCGATTTATAAAGCAATAATAATTCACATTAAAAGAGTTGCTTGGTTTTGTGGGTAGCTCTTTAAAAAAAATATATATGAAAAAAATACTATTTACAGTTGCTGCGTTAACAGCAATTGTAGTTGGAGCTAAGGCACAAGATCTAGCGTTTCAATCTATTGCTGTTTCAGGCGCCAGTGATGTTCACGTAAATATTCCTACACCAGTAGGTTCAAACCTTAGGTTAAATGGTAGTTGGACTATTGAAGCGTGGGTAAAACCTATTTCAGTAGGTAATGGTTCTCCAATGGAACATAACATTATTGAATCTTATGGAACTTCTAGTGGAGGTTATGCACTAAAAATTCAGAACAATCTGGTGTATATTCAAAAATTTGATAATGCATCTACATACGATGAAGCTTCTTTTACTCCTCCCGGAAACGCTTATTCCTATAATGGAGTAGGTGGGCTTGGTATCTATCATATTGCGGGAACATACAATCAAAACACCAATGAATTAAAGTTATACATTGATGGAGTATTACAAGCTACCACAATGACAACTACAACTGCTTTAAATCAAGAAAACCAGTTAAGAATTGGATCAAAAGGAGAGTATGTTAGCACCAATAGATCAACCCATATTGATGATATTAGAATTTGGGATGTGGCAAGAACACAAACGGAAATTCAAAACTCAATGTCTATTTGTTTAACGGGTGCAGAAACAAATCTATTAGCTTACTATACAATTAATGGTGTTGCTGCTAATTCGATATTGGATAAGACAAGTAATACGCATCATGGAACTGTTTTAAATGCAACAACATCTCATGTTTCAGGATTGTTGAATAATGCAACTTTTGGTACAGATATAAAAACAGAGTGTGGCACCTATACTTGGATAGATGGAAATACGTATACCAGTTCAAATAATACGGCAACTTACACATTAACGAATGGTGCTGGTTGTGATTCAATTGTTACCCTAAACTTAACCATTAACCCTATTGATGTAGGAGTATCGTTAACAGATATAACTATTTCAGCTGACAATACATCAGCATCAAGTTATCAGTGGATTAATTGTTTCGACAACTCAGTAATTACAGGTGAAACTAATTTCAGTTTCACACCAACACTAAATGGAGATTATGCAGTAACTATAACAGAAAACGTATGCTCTGAGACATCTACATGTGTGACTGTTTCAAGTGTCGGGATAAATGAGGTTACTTTGCGTAATGTGAACATTTACCCAAACCCAGTTCAAAACGAGTTGTTTATAGAATTAGAAAACGGACAGATTACTCATATAGACATTCTCGACCTTTCTGGAAAAGTCATTAAATCAATCATGAACAACAATGCAAAAAGTATTGATGTTTCTGATTTAACGCAAGGGATTTACATTCTTAATGTTTCTACAGAGAATGGTGTTTCTACCAACAGATTTGTAAAATAATAATTACTTCAACTTAACTAAGAGTTGCTTGCATTGGTGAGCAACTCTTCTAACACAATTAACATTTCGACTACGCTCAATGCGAAAAAATAACACTATCAATTTTAACGTTTTTTGCTATTAGCACAGGAGTAACTGCACAAAATGAACAATACCAGATGCTAATTTTAAAACCTACTTATTAGGTAACGTAGCTATTAATACAGACACATATCCAAATGAGATCTCAGTTTTAGATGGGGGATTTTCAATTTTGAAGTTACAACGCAAGGTGAAAGTACAATTGTGATCTTAGATTCTAAAGGACGTGAAGTTGTTAGGCATGCGTCTAATTCTCCGAATACTTCAATTGACATTTCCAATGAAGGCGATTGATTCTACTACTTCAAAATAATTGATAATACGAATCAAGAAGTAAGAGGGATACTAATTCTAATGAAATAACTAGCTGTTCAACTTATTGATCTTAAAGCGAACACCACCGTATTCTAATCCTCGGAACATTCGGATAAAGAAATTGATAAATTTTCCCGGTCGAACCATTTTGATTCCATATTTCGAAACATTCCTATCTCGGGTCTCAATATACGTTGCGCGGCCTTCAACCGTGTGCAAGTGCGAGTAAGCAATGGCAACTTTCCACGCTTCATCTCGCGCGAAATCCATCGCAAATTTGGCAACCTTCTCGTCTACTCCACCCAAAATCCAATCTATTGGTTTAAGCGTCCAGAATATAGAAGACAATTGATCTTGAACTTCATTAATCAATGATCCAAGAACCACATTGATCTTATCAAAATCATCGTGAATGGAATCAATATCCGTAGGTTGGACTTCACTTGCTGCAATGCCCAAATCCAAACCAATGTGCGCGTTCATTCCAACAAACAAATGCTGAATGACTAATGGACTCCACCAACGCATAGAATCGAAAGCGATCTTCCAAGAAGTTGAACACTTTTGTCCATTTTGATATTGATGGTACGCCAAAAGATAACGGCTGGCAAAAATTACATCGAGCTTTTCCATTCTAGGATTGTCGTCGAAATAGCCCTCCTCTATTTTATCCTTTACAGCAACAGTTACGCGTTTGTAAAGCGCGGCAAAGTAGCCCATTCTACTTTTCTTCTCAAGAGAATCTTGGATAATAACTTCGAGCTGTTCGATTACTTCATCGATGTTTGTGGGAAGTACAAATTCTGCTGAACTCATGGCCTTTAATTTTTGTAAAATGTAGTGAGAATATCCAGTTTAAACTAGATCAAAACGAAAATTGAGTACATGTGCGTTATTCAGTTCAACTAAATTGAATTAACGTTGATTAATTCAATTTACGACAGACTATTATGAAACCAATATATGATCAATTGTACTTGTCGCTGTTGAAAACACTTCTATTGCTTTTTTCTCTGGTAATTTCTGTTGACGGTTACAGTCAAAGAGACTCAACCAACTTTAAATTATATGTTCCTGGAAATTTTATAAAAGTTTGCGATATCGCTAATAAAGGCACACTTATAACAGTTTTTATATCAAGACGTCTTTCAATTGAATACAAAATAAGAAATGGTATAATCAGAACAAAGACCTCTGTAGACCATGGTATTGGTAGGATACTTTACAAGTAAACACAATAGAGTCGGCTTAGTCAGGACTAAAGAAAAAGAAACTTGGGCAAATGAATGCAGATGCGCATCTAATTATCAATTACAAATTCACAATTGTTCTACTCGTACTCAGAAAGTTCCAACCAGCGCATTTCCTTATCTCCTAAATCAGCGACAACTTTAGAAAGACGTTCACCTGCTTTCATAAGATCTTCGTTGCTCGCAGCTTCGTCAGAAAGTACGGTTGTCATTTCAGATTTTTCCTTTTCAAGGTTTTCCATATCCTTTTCAAGTCCTTCAAATTCTTGACGTTCTTTAAACGATAATTTCTTTTTCTCCTTAGGTGGTTCCGGCTTTTTCTCAACCACTTTCACCTCTTCTTTGACGTATTTATTCGCGTCTTTACCTTCCTTAAGTATATTTTTTCTGTACTCGGTATAGTTTCCAAGGATGTCACTGATTTCTCCATCGCCTTTAAAAACGAACATGTGATCCACCATTTTATCCATGAAGTACCTATCGTGAGAAACAACGATTAGACAGCCTTGGAAGCTTCTCAAATAATCTTCAAGAACACTCATTACAAAAATATCGAGATCATTTGTTGGCTCATCGAGAATTAAGAAGTTCGGGTTTTTCATTAAAACCGTCATTAATTTCAAACGACGCTTCTCTCCTCCACTCAACTTAGAAACGAAATTATAATGCATGTCTCTATTGAACAGGAACTTCTCTAAGAACTGTGCAGCTCCCATTTCACGTCCTTTTTCCAATGGAATAAATTCGGCAATATCACGAATTACATCGATGACTTTTTGATCCTCTTTGGCTTCTAATAATTGCTGGTCGTAATAACCAAAAACAACCGTTTCACCTGTAACTACCTTTCCTATATCAGTAGGCTCAAGTCCCATGATCATATTTAGGAAAGTCGATTTTCCAGTTCCGTTATTTCCAACAATTCCAATACGTTCTTGTCTTTTAAAAACGTAAGAAAGCTCGTTTAAAATTTTAGTGTCACCAAATGCTTTTCCAATTTTATGAAGCTCAAGAATCTTTGTTCCCAAACGCTCCATTTTCACTGGAATATCCAATTCAGATCGATCAATTTGTTGTTTCGCGACTTTTTTCGTTTCATGAAACGCTTCAATTCTCGCTTTCTGCTTTACCCCTCTCGCTTTCGGCTGGCGGCGCATCCAGTCGAGTTCCTTACGGAATTGATTTTGTGCTTTACCAATGGTAACATCTCGGTTCTCATTTCGTTCGGCTTTCTTCTCAAGGTAATACGAGAAGTTTCCTTTGTATTTATAAATCGTTTTGTCTTCCAATTCAAGAATCGTATCGCAAACAACCTCTAAGAAATAACGGTCGTGAGTTACCATCAAAATCGTGCTCTTTGATTTAGAAAGATACGATTCCAACCATTCGATCATGTCCAAATCCAAGTGATTGGTAGGCTCATCAAGAATTAGAAACTCAGGTTCTGCAACCAAAACTTTGGCAAGCGCAACACGTTTCTTTTGCCCACCGGACAGGGTACTGATGAGTTTGTGTGTATCTGCAAGTTTCAGAACAGAAAGAATTTGATCCACTCGAACTTCAACGTCCCAAGCATTTAATTCTGTAATGGCTTCAAAAGATGCTGCAATAAGCTCTTCATCTTCCAAGCGCATTGCTCGGTTGTAATCCTTAACGGCTTTAAGTTCTGGCAAATCATGTGCGAAAACCTCTTCCAAAATTGTATTGGATTCATTAAGATTTTCACCTTGTTCCATGAATGCAATTCGAAGGTCTTTTCTGAAAACAACCCGACCAGAATCCATTGGTTCTTGATCCAATAAGCACTTAAGAAGCGTTGTTTTTCCGCTTCCGTTTTTAGCAACAATTGCTGCTTTTTGGCCTTGTTCAATTCCGAATGTCAAATTCTCAAAGAGGAATCTGTCACCGAATGATTTAGTACATTCTTCTACTGAAAGGAAATTCATATTTTAACGTAAACGATCGAGTGAATCCAGCAATTTTTTGTCTCGCTTAATTCCGATGTTCGCTAGAAATGAAAATGGGAACCCAATGATGAAAAGCCAATAACCTAGACCCATTTCACGGCTTGTAGTTTTAGCTTCAACCAATCCATCTCCCCAAATTGAGAGAAAAAATATTGCGGTTAAACCAAGGAAGTAAAGGAAAAAAACTGTTCTTCCCAATTTGAATTGTCGGTTTACATTTTTATAGGCCATCAAACAAATAAAAGTCAAAAGCACCAATGATATTAAGCCAATAAACAATGGAAAAGTTGAATTTCCCAGTATCTTTCCATTTGCTACAGAATATTCTGTCACACCCCATGAATTAAATGTAAATCGTGAAGTTTCATTTACAAAACTAAACAATGGACTTCCGATAGCTACAATAGAAACGAGGATGATAATAATCCCTAAATAAATGGTTTGAACACGTTGTATCATTACTCAAATTTGAAGTCCAAAGATACTGCTTTTAGTGGAAGAGAAGGAAGACTTTTAAATTGATTTCTAGGTAAAATTAAGAACGTGTTACCGATTTCTATTTACAAATCATCGTCCAACAAATCGATAGCAGCGCGATCCATTTTACTTTTCACGATTCGCGATACTATTTTGTAATCTTCAGGACGCATACAAGAGGAAGGAAAAAAGTAGTTGGTTTCTCCGTTCAATAAAATAAATTCAGCCGACATTTGACAGTCGCTAAAGTTGCTCCACTGTTCGGCTTTTTTATTCCCGTCCTCTATCAGCGTGATCGATTCTTCAGTCAATTGAATCTTCATTGATTTCACCTGAGATTGCTCATCGAGATTTTTGAGAATTCCTTTTTTCCATTTCCCCGTTTTGTAGATCATCGTTAAATAATAGACCCAAATCAGAAGGAATGCCACCCAAGACAAAAGCATGACCATTGGGTAACTATTATGTCTACTGATAGTAATGATGGGCATGAGAATAGATATGAAAAAGGGAGCAATGAATCGAGTTTTCGTTTTTGGACCTATTAAGAAAGCTGTCTTCATAATTATTGAAGTACATGACTTCAAAGGCCTTCCTGTCAAACTTTATGTTTATTTCTTGAATCATTTGTTCTTTGAATGTAATAAGACCTTTTTGATATCACATTAAAAATTGATTAGAATCGACCATGACATGATTCTTGTGAAAAATAAAACCTATTTTTGAGACTCACAAAAATGTCTGATATGAAAAATTTTCTTTTGACGTCAACTATTGCTGGATCATTGTTGGTTCTAATTGGATGCGGTGTTACTGGTAAATACTGCACCAACTCAACGCGCACATCTTATGCTGTAAATGGAGCTCCTTTAAAACTAAAAGCATTTGGAAAGGCAAGATGGACACATTATGACATGACGACTTCTACGGCTTATATGTACCATGAGGACGTTAAGTACAAAAAGAAAGATGATACTCTTTTTTTAAGACGAAGAGCCATTTACGGCGATTCTACCATTCAAAGAAAGGAATACATTCCTGCTTACATAATTAAAGGCGACACGCTTGAGTCTATTGATTGGAATTTGCGTTATGTGAAATCGAAATAATAAATTAATTCTCTACGATTCGATTCGTATTTCTCGCTGTTTTACGTTTACGCAGAAGTGCAACTTCCGCGCAGCTGATTTTTCAGGAATTTCACCCTGACAATTCTTACATTTATTGTTATCACAAGCTCCACCGCTCGAACACGTGCTGTTTATATTAATAGCTCTGTGACCGAAAGCTCCGACTCGCTTCACTTTTTAAAGGATGTCAATGTATTGGTTGTTCACAATTCAGATACTATTGCGAGAAGCGAGAGTGATTCCAAAGATTACTTTGCGGATACTATTTAAATAAATTTCCCCACCATTTAAATTCTCTATTCTTCTTTCTACTAATGTCATTCCAGCCAAAAACAAATAAGCTTAGGGTTAAATTATGAATGTTTATTGTTGCATACGGATTAGAATTAGTCCGAAAAATGTAGCCATAATAGATCGAGCCAATCTTAATATTTGCTCCAATTTGTGGATTAAACGTAAACGTATTTAACTCCGAATCTTTATAGATATGATATCCTACACCGGCACCCGCAGAAATAAAACCCAAAATAGTAACATGAGCTTTCCCTTCTACTAGTGAACTCTTCGACCATGGATTATTCCGTACCCCAATTTGTAATTGTAATACCTGTAAAGCCCATTCTTGCTCTCTACCATCAGGTTGGCATCCGTTTGAAAGTATCCTCGTTCAAATTGGTTCAGTCCCAAATCGAACCCCAAAGATTTTACAGGAGTTCTTTGCTGCGATAATACATTAAAACTGGCGGTTATTAAAATCGCAATTAAAGCCCTTTTCATATACACTATCTCTTGCAGTTAGCTGTTTTTATGACTCCCTTTTTCTCATCCCTTTTTATTTTTTCATTACCAAAAACAATACAGGTTCCTTCAAAATAGATCTTTTCAGGAATAATAGGACTTAGAGTATAGTCATTGACGTCATGTTTTATATTTAACACTAAAATAGTGGAGTCAAGGTAGTACTTCCCTTCGCCATATCGGCTATAGCTCGGATAGTCATAATTCAAACTAAACGTACAATCCATCTTCAATGTCAATATCACTCCTGTGGCTGAATTATTTCTATTTTCAGAGACGAAAACAATTGAATCGATATCTTGTGAAAATACACAATTAGCAGACATCAAAACGGCAGTAAATAGTAAGAGTCTAATCATTCATTCTTTGAATTTATGATCTAAGATTCGGACTGTCTAAATCAATTGGTTTTCCATTACCACAGAAGAACTCAATCAACAACCCTACTATTGTGGAGCAAATAGAAATCCAAAATTGTAATTGCGGCCATCGCTTCAACGATCGCTACAGCTCTTGGAACAACACAAGGATCGTGACGGCCTTTGCCTTGCATTTCAACGATTTCATCCTTTGCGTTAAGCGTTTGTTGCTTTTGAATCAACGTTGCAACAGGCTTGAATGCAATTCTCATATTGATTGGCATCCCGTTCGAAATCCCGCCTTGAATTCCACCTGAATGGTTCGTTTGAGTGCTTCCGTCTTCGTTGAACAAATCGTTGTGTTCTGATCCTTTCATTTCGATGCAATCAAAACCGCTTCCGTATTCGAAGCCTTTCACTGCATTAATGGACAACATCGCTTTGCCAAGATCGGCGTGGAGCTTGTCAAAAACGGGCTCGCCCAACCCCGGTGGAACATGATTGATTTCACAAACAATACTTCCTCCAATTGTGTCGCCGTCCTTCTTTATTTCTTTGATCAAAGATTCCATTTTTGCGGCGTCTTCAACATTTGGACATCGAACGATATTGTTGTCAATTTCATTGTAATCAACCTCGCCTGTTAATTTCACAGACCCAACTTGATCTACATAAGCAACAATGTCGATTCCCTTAAGTTCTAATATTTGTTTGGCAATTGACCCAGCTACAACACGGCATGCTGTTTCTCGAGCCGATGACCTCCCTCCTCCTCTATAGTCACGGTTTCCGTACTTTTTATCATACGTAAAATCGGCATGAGATGGACGGTAAACGTCTTTAATATGATCGTAATCTTTTGACTTTTGATCGTCGTTTGGGATAATGAAACCAATCGAAGTTCCAGTCGTTTTGCCTTCAAACAATCCCGATAAAATTTGAACTTTATCCGACTCTTTTCGTTGCGTTACAATTTCAGACTGCCCAGGCTTTCGTTTATCTAAATCTGCTTGAATCGCATCCAAATCAATTGAAACATTCGACGGGACGCCATCTATAACACCTCCAATGGCAACCCCGTGAGATTCACCGAAGGTAGAGAGTTTGAATATGGTTCCGTATGTTGAGGACATTTTTCGATTGTTTGATTTTTCGCTGGTTAGAATTTAGATATTAGAAGTTAGACTTCCCGAAGGTCTGGACGATCGAAAAATCGAAATAGCAAGCGCTAGCTACAAATTGTTTCTTTCGTCACTTGAAGAATTTTTCTTACTTCTTCCATTGTTGGTGCTTCCGCATAAGTTCTAAGAACGGGTTCTGTTCCAGAAGGGCGAATCATGACCCATCGATTTTCATCAAAGAAAAACTTGAATCCGTCAATAGTTCCTACTTCTTTCACCTGGTATTCACCAAAACTTTTGTACTTATCCGCTTTACAGTTTGCAACGATTTTTTGCTTCAATTCTTCTGTAATATGTAAATCGCTTCTTTCAAATTTAAAGGGTCCAACGATTTCGTAAACTTCACGAATCAAGTCGTCCAATGTCTTCCCTGATTTCGCCATGAATTCCCAGATGATTAGTCCCATCCAAATTCCGTCACGTTCAGGAATGTGTCCTTTCGTAGCAATCCCACCTGATTCTTCACCTCCAACAAGAACATCTTCTTCAATCATGATGCTCGCGATGTACTTGAATCCAATCTTCACAACTTCGCTTTCCAAACCATAATGATCTGCCATTACTTTAACTCTAGGCGTCGTACTAAAAGCCGTTGCGACCTTACCCGTCATTCCTTTGTAATGTTTCAAGTAATGAATCAATAAAAGTATGATGTGGTGGGAATCGATGAATTCACCCGATCCGTTGTACAGACCAATTCTATCGGCGTCGCCATCTGTTGCTAAGGCGCAATCTATATCTCCTCTTTCTTTAATGAAAGCTTCTAATTCTTGTAAATTCTTTGCGATCGGCTCTGGAGCTTGCCCCATAAAAGAAGGGTTGTAGTCACAGTGCAAGAAATGCGTGTTTGGAAGCAAACGTTTCAATGCATTCTGACCTGAACCGTACATTGCATCGTACGCCAAAACCAATCCAGATTTCTCAATCGCTTCAAGGTCAAAATTTGCTTTTGCATGATCAACATACATTGTTTCCAAATCGATCACTTCGATCAAATCGCTGTCCATTGAAATTGAGGCCAAATCGATATTACTTATATCTGGAATGATGTCTTCAACTTCTTGAACTTTCTCTGGTGATAAAGGTCCACCATGGTGAGATTTTAATTTAAACCCGTTGTAAGAAGGAGGGTTGTGACTCGCTGTAATGACAACTCCGATTGAACATCCCAACTTTACAGCTCCAAGCGAAACCATCGGTGTTGAAACAAATCCTATCGCCATTTTAACTGGAATACCCGCATTGATGAAAACCTTTACTGCAGTCTCAGTAAACAACTCTCCAGCAAATCTACAATCGTGTCCAATAACAACGCTCGGCTTGTCGAAATTTTGTTTTAACCATTCAGCCGTCGCGACAGTTACTCTCGCTACGTTTTCTACAGTGTAATCATCCGCGATAATTGCTCTCCACCCGTCTGTACCAAATTTTATTTTCTTTGACAAATTGCTCTCTTTTTAATGATAATGTAAATATAGTTAGAATTTAGATATTGGATATTGGACCGCTGCGCTTTTGGATTGTTAGGCTTTTAGATTTTAGACTATTCGTGTTTCATTGAAATCATATCAAATCTAAATTCCAATATTCAATATTCAATATTCAATATCCAAAAAATAGATGCGACAGTTCTAAGATCTAAAAGCGAGGAACGAGCGATCCCAAAATCTATTTCGCGAAGGTAATTCGATATTCCAGTCCTTTATCAGAATTCGAGATCACTTTCTCAGCATCCAATTGATCGCAAAGAACATCTATCAGTGAAAATCCAAGTCCATCTGAGAGTTCATCGGTATTGTATCCTGGTCCATCATCGCCAATGACAAGAATATAATTGGCTTTAGCTTCTTTCATTGTTAATTTGAAACGACCTCCAGATTTCAAACCGTACTTAAATGCGTTGCACGTTATTTCATTCATTATAAGGGCAACTGGGATTGATCGTTCCAAACTTAGCGAATGGTTTTTGACATTGATATCAATATTCACTTCAATATTTGGAACTTCTAAATACGTATTGATCAGAGATTTTGCCAATTCTGTGAAGTACGTTTTCATTTCAAAACTTTCAATACTTTTCTGCTGGTACAACAGTTCGTGAACCATCGCCATGGTGCGCACTCTATTGATACTCGTTCCAAATTCTTTTCGAAAACTTGCATTCGTTTGCTTCGCCATTTGGAGATTTAATAAGCTAGAAATTACCTGGAGGTTATTCTTAACTCTATGATGAATCTCTTGGATCAGCACTTCTTTTTGTTGAAGTGATTGCTTTAATTGTTCTTCTATATTTTTTCGTTTGAAAAAAACAGGGATTTCAATATCATGATCAGAGGATACATCCAATGCTTCCTCGATGTATTGCTCAATTTTGTGTGGCGGTGCCATTATAAAAGTACACGCATCTGCTCCTTGAGCCTCACAGGTAACCTCAACTGTTGTCAAGGCTGTATCGTAACTTTCCTCAACCCATCCAGCGGAATACCCGCAGTTCATTGTACAAACTGGAATCTTCGATTTTTTACCGGCTTTCATCCAAGATTGTGCTTCAAAAGAATTGTGGTGTTGGAATTTGAGAACAAATTCGTCTCCGGGAACGGGATTGCTTTCTGGGAAAATTTCAACATTAGCCCAGCCTGTGAATGCAAAATGGATTGGACCCGCAGATAATTTCTCAATCGGCTCCTTAAGATTTAAGCTTTTATGAAAGGCGATTGCATCTTTCTTTCCGATTACTTTTGCATTGTCGTACAAGAAATTGTTACCTATACTTTCGGCTTCCTTTTCAGACCGATCAGAATACCGCTCCTTAATAAAGTCCATGAATTCATAGCTCATCGAATCGGATCGAAACAGAATATACCGCTGACCGTGAACAGTAATTTCTCCCGATACAGGATCGTAATTAAAGTCGGTGAAATGGTTCTCTATTTTCTCTTCAATTTCTCCGAAAAGTTCTGATAATGAGTCGGGAACAATAACCGTAGCTGGACGTTGACCATCTTCTTGGATGAGAAGTCGTCTTTGCTCCAAAAGTTCACTTTCGAGAGCCTTAATCTTCTTTTCTATCGCAGCTTTTTTCATTTTAAAATGCCCGTCCAATTTTCATTGAACGGGCATTTAAATTTATTTATTGAATTCGTTGATCGTTTTCTCAATGATAGAAACGCAATCCATCAATTGCTCTTCCGTCATCACTAATGGTGGAGCAAATCGAATAATATTTCCATGTGTAGGTTTTGCCAAAAGACCATTTTCTTTAAGCGCCATACAAAGGTTCCAAGCTGTTTCGCTTTCTTCCGTATCGTTTATAATGATCGCATTCAGCAAACCTTTTCCTCTAACTTTAAGAACCAAATCCGTTGTATCAATGATTCTTTGCATTTCGTTTCTGAAGATATTTCCCAAGCGAAAAGCATTCTCAGCCAATCTTTCATCTGTTACGACTTCTAACGCCGCCATGGCAACTTTCGCTGCAACAGGGTTTCCACCAAAGGTAGAACCGTGTTGACCTGGCTTGATCACATTCATGATTTCGTTATTTGCCAATACAGCAGAAACTGGATAAGCACCACCTGAAATAGCCTTACCTAAGATAAGGATGTCTGGTTCAACGTAAGAAGTTGGATCTTTTTTACATGAATTCGTACAGTTACATTCTCCACATACTGCGAGCAATGAACCTGTTCTTGCGATTCCTGTTTGAACTTCATCCGCAATGAAAAGTGTTCCATTTGCAGCACACAATTCTTTCGCTTTCGCCAAGTATCCTTCATCTGGAACATAAACTCCAGCTTCACCTTGGATAGGCTCAACTAAGAATCCTGCAACGTTATCACTTTCTTTAAGTGCTTTTGCTAAGGCTTCGGTATCATTGTAAGGAATACGAATAAATCCAGGTGTAAATGGTCCAAAGTTTTTCTGAGCAACTGCATCATTTGAAAATGAAACGATCGTCGTTGTTCTTCCGTGGAAGTTATTTTCACAAACGATAATTTGCGCTGAATCTTCTCTGATTCCTTTTACTTCATACGCCCATTTTCTACACAACTTGATCGCTGTTTCAACAGCTTCAGCTCCTGTGTTCATTGGTAAGACTTTATCGAAACCAAAATATTCCGTTACGAATTTCTCGTATGGTCCAAGAACGTCATTGTAAAATGCTCTTGACGTAAGTGTTAATTTTTTTGTTTGTTCGATCATCGCCCCAATAATTTTCGGGTGACAGTGACCTTGATTTACAGCTGAATAAGCCGATAAGAAATCGTAGTATTTTTTACCATCTACGTCCCAAACGTGAACTCCTTCTCCGCGCTCCAAAACTACCTCTAATGGATGATAGTTGTGAGCACCGTGCTTATCTTCCAAAGCGATAAGTTCTTGTGATGTCATTTTTTCCATCGTATCGTTCATAATATATTATTTAATTCCATTCACATCTTTGATCTTGAATCTGCGTTAACACTTGATTCTCAAAAGCAACGATTTTTCTTCTCATTCACTGGAGAGAAATCATCCGAATTACAAAAATAAGGGATTAAGGCCGTATTGTCAATAGATTAGGTGCTATTGTTAGAACGTTTATCCAAAACTATGGGTAAGGCGAACCGTTCAGTCTAAAACAGTATTTTTATACCTTTATTGATGCAACTATTTTTTTTAAATAACGCGCTACAATCATCCCTCCCATATCCGAGAAATTAATTTGATAAAAATAATCTTCTACGGGAATGGCATACATCCAGCTTCGAACTTTTACCAGACCGCTTTCATCCTAGCTCAGCTTAAATTCACTTTGAAAAAAGAATGCTTTATGGCCTTCGACGGTTATTTCTTTTGGACCATCTAGAAAGTTAAATCCTGAAAGAGTGACGACATATGCAACTCGCCATTGTACTTTAAAACCGAAGTTGAGTAAACAATCTAATCTTAATTCATCTTAATCGAGCGCACAATTTTTTCAAACAAAGAGTCACTTGGCTCGCCTTCACTTTCCATGTCTGAAAAATTAATTTGGTAAAAACGATCACCTTTAGCAATGGCGTAGGTCCAACTCTTTATGGAATGTGTTGTTATGGAATCAATTTTAAGGTCAAAAGTGGATAAAAAGTATACTGATTGAACACCATCGACCTTCACTTCAATTGGTTCCTGAATGTAAACGTAATTCTTCAACGTTTTTTTGATTTCAAACGCGCTTCGTTCTATTCCAACTTTAAATGATTCAAAGTTTTTATATGGATTTGCTGCAACATTCACTTCAATCGTGGGCAACATTCCATCTTGCTTTTTAGGATTGTACTTTGTATAAACACAAACAGGAGCCATTCCAGTATACTTATCCGTTAAGTTTTGCAACTGCTTATCGCTCAACTTCAACTTCTTGTCGTTTGCCTTAACAACGGAACCGGATTCAATGAACCAACCCTCTGGTTTTGAAATATGGAACGATCCTTTTCCTTCGAAATCTTCGTCCTTTACTTCTAAAGAGCAAGAGAACAAAAGAAAACCAAAAAGAAAAAAGATAATTCCTTTCATAATTAAAACAGTTTCGGTTGGTCATCCTCATCATCGTCTTTTTTGGAGACATCCCACTCTACTGTTGTTGAAGGCACATCGTCTTCTGAAACTACACCCTCATCTTCATCAGTATTTTCAATATTCGGCTCTGGCTTTATTGGTTTTTCAGGTTCTGGCCAAGGCTCATCTCCCTCCACAGGACCTTCAAGAAGAATCTCTTTCACCTTCAATTTCGTTACTTGGTTTCCTTGCGACTTCATTCCTTTGACATCGATGAATTCGTAGAGGTTAACTATTGTATCCGGTAAGTTCTTTGTTGATTTAAGAAGCTTGTTGTATACAATTTTGGCTACAGGTTTGTAGGCCGTTGAGACGACATTAAGATATGAACCTTCTGATTCAGAAATGAACAACACTTTTTTATCACTTGTGACTTCGCACAGGAACCGTTTGCAATAATGCATTTCCTTCTCTGCATCGAAATACACAACTGACAACGGTCTGTCTGAGTGCCATTTTTCAATGTGAACCATATCGTCATCGAAGTGTGTTGCTAAATCCAAGCTCGACAATCGGTATTCGCCCCCTTTATAGATTGTAAGAATTTTATCGTTTCCTTTAAAGTTGCCAAGGAACTTACCACGTTTATCATCGTTCAAACGCCCTACGACGTCATCATACCAAACCTTTCGTGCCGCAAGTGTTGAACCTCCGACTTCTTTTTGAATAATTTTAGAAACGATTTCTTTGGTTACTCGATTACCTGAAACGCCTCTTCCTTTAATCAGAAGTTCACCCAAATCAACATCAAACTTTAGCCGTTTTAAATGAGGACGGGATCTAAGAATAACCGTTACCACTTCACGTTCTCCATTCGGGTGCACATTGAAGTACAACATTTTAGATCCTTTCGTTCCTTTGGTAAGGTCGTATTCTGTATCTCTTGTAATTGACTTTACGGTGAAGCGCTTCATCATCGTTGGACCACCTATACCGTCTTGATACATCATGTGGTAAATCGTACGAATGTCTCCACGTTTCCAGACGTTGGCGTAGATAATTCCCTTTCCAACAAACTTCTTGTCAGTAACCTTGGTAATCATCATTTTACCTGAGGCGAAGAAAATTATTATATCATCAATATCGGAGCAATCAGAAATGTACTCTGCTTTCTTCAAGCCATAACCAGCAAAACCTTCTTCGTAGTCAACATAGAATTTTTTATTGGCGATAATAACCTTTGTTGCATTGATAGAATCAAACGCTTTAAGCTCTGTCTTGCGCTCTTTCCCTTCTCCGAACTTCTTCTTTAAATCTTTATAATAATCAATAGCGTATTCAATCAGGTTAGCAAGATTCGCTTTAACGACTTCCATTTCTGCTTCGATTTTCGCAATCGTATCGTCTGCTTTATTAGCATCAAATCGTGTAATACGAATCATTGGAATTTGCGTCAGACGGTGCAAATCTTCATCTAAAATCTCGCGAATCAATTGCTTTTTGAATGGCTTGAATGCTTTGTGCATATAACCATAAAGCGATTCTTTATCACTGTAATTCTTGAAATCGATATACATTTCCTCATTAATGAAAATCTTCTCCAATGTTGAGAAGTGCCATTGACGTTCCAGTTCGTCCAATCGAATTTCAAGTTCCTTTTTAAGCAAACGAACCGTATTGTCCGTATTTACTTTCAGGATTTCCGTTACCCCCATGAATCGAGGCTTATTGCCATCAATTACAGATGTATTTGGCGAAATTGACACTTCACAATCGGTGAATGCGAAAAGTGCATCCATTGTTTTGTCCGGTGAAACTCCTGGTGCAAGATGAATCATTACCTCAGCTTTTGCGGCTGTGTTATCTTCAATCTTCTTTATTTTTATTTTCCCTTTATCGTTTGCCTTTATGATCGAATCAATAAGGGATGTCGTTGTTCCATAAGGAATTTCATTAACGACTAATGTTTTGTTATCTTCTTTTCTAATTCGGGCTCTCAAACGTATTTTACCTCCTCTAAGTCCGTCATTGTAATTGGACGCGTCAATCATTCCTCCATTTGGGAAATCAGGAAGAAGCGTCACTTTTTTACCACGTAAATGGTTAATTGATTGTTCAATAAGTTCAATAAAATTGTGTGGCATAATTTTACACGCCATCCCTACCGCAATACCTTCAGCCCCTTGAGCCAATAGCAGCGGGAATTTTACTGGAAGTTGTTCTGGCTCATTATTCCGACCATCATAACTCTTCAGCCAATTGGTCGTTTTTGCATTGAACACAATGTGTGCCGCCAGTTTTGAAATTCGTGCCTCAATATAACGCGGTGCTGCTGCTCCATCTCCAGTTAATGTATTTCCCCAGTTTCCTTGACAATCAACCAATAAGTCTTTTTGTCCCAAATGAACGAGAGCATCACCAATTGAAGCATCACCGTGCGGATGGTATTTCATTGTATTACCAATGATATTTGCCACCTTATTGTAACGTCCATCATCCATTTCCTTCATGGAATGCATGATTCTTCTTTGTACAGGCTTGAATCCGTCGTGCAACGAAGGAACGGCTCTTTCTAGAATTACATAAGACGCGTAATCCAAGAACCAGTTTTCATACAGTCCACTAACAGGAATAATATTATTGTCTAAAACCTTTTCAGCGAAGGGCATTGAAGTATCGTCATGGTTATCTCCCGATTCCCCATCGGAAGAATCATCGTTTCCGCTTTCCAATTCGTTGTCCTCTAACCCATCGTTTTCGTCGGCCATTTTATGATGCTTTTTCTAATTTTTCTTCTGAATTTTCTTTATCATCTTCTCCGACGTCTTCCTTCACATCTTCTTCAACCCTCAAGTTGTCGATAATAAACTCTTGACGTTGGGGCGTATTTTTCCCCATGAAGTACGATAATATTGAATCTATCGAAGCCTCTTTTGAAAGGATAACGGGCTCCAATCTGATATCATCGCCAATGAAGTGTTGGAACTCGTCTGGTGAAATCTCTCCCAATCCTTTGAATCGAGTAATCTCAGCGTTTTTACCCAATTCCGAAAGAGCATCTTTACGCTCTTGTTCTGAATAACAGTAAATCGTTTTCTTCTTGTTTCGAACTCTAAACAAAGGTGTTTCAAGAACATAAACATGGTTTCTTTTGATCAAATCTGGGAAGAATTGAAGGAAGAACGTAAGTAGCAATAAGCGAATATGCATTCCATCGACATCGGCATCGGTTGCAATCACGATTTTGTTGTACCTCAAGTTATCCATATCGTCCTCAATATTCAAGGCCGCTTGGATCAGATTAAACTCTTCGTTTTCATACACTACTTTCTTTGTCAAACCGTAACTGTTCAATGGCTTCCCTTTCAATGAGAAAACGGCTTGCGTCTTCACGTCTCTCGACTTTGTAATGGAGCCACTGGCCGAATCTCCCTCGGTAATAAACAAGGTTGATTCTTCATGCAACGGGTTCTTCACATCCGAAAGGTGTACTCTACAGTCACGTAATTTCTTGTTGTGCAAGTTTGCTTTCTTCGCTCTATCTCTCGCTATTTTTCGAATTCCAGAAAGTTCTTTTCTTTCTTTCTCCGATTGCTTAATTTTATTCTCTAATGTCTCAACAACTGCTGGATTTCTGTGCAAATAATTGTCCAACGCCTCTTTCAAGAAATCATTTATGAAGGCCCGCATTGACTTTCCTTCAGGCTCAACTTCCAGAGAACCTAGTTTTGTTTTCGTTTGTGACTCGAAAATAGGCTCTACTACTTTGACAGCAACTGCGGCTACAATTGACTGACGAATATCAGAGGCTTCGTAATTCTTTCCATAGAAATCTCGAATCACTTTGGCTACAGATTCTCTAAATGCGCTTTGGTGTGTTCCCCCTTGCGTTGTGTGCTGGCCATTTACGAAGGAATAATAATCCTCGCCATACGTTTTACCGTGTGTAAATGCCACTTCTATATCTTCTCCTTCAAGGTGAATGATTGGGTACAACGGATCTCCATCCATGTTGTCCTCAAGCAAATCTTTCAATCCATTTTTAGATTGGAAACGTTCACCATTCATCTTGATCACTAGATGTCGATTGAGGTAACAGTAATTCCACATCATTTTTTGGAGGTACGCCGTTTTATAGGCATACTTCTTAAAAACCGTATCATCGGGAATGAACGAAACGTAGGTTCCATTCTCCTCATCTGTCAATTCTATATTCGGATCTTCCGTAAGCTCACCTCGGCAGAAGGTTGCACTTTTCTTTTCTCCATTTCTGACAGAATAAACATGGAAATAAGAGGACAATGCATTTACTGCTTTCGAACCTACTCCATTCAGTCCAACAGATTTTTTAAACGCTTTAGAATCGTATTTACCACCAGTATTGATTTTGGACACAACGTCAACGACCTTCCCTAAAGGAATTCCACGACCATAATCCCGAATAATAACTTTACCATCCTTGATCGTGATATCGACTTTTTTACCATTGCCCATTACGAATTCATCGATACAGTTATCGACAACTTCTTTAGCAAGAATATATATTCCATCATCTGCAGATGAACCATCTCCAAGTTTCCCGATGTACATTCCGGGTCTTAATCTGATATGTTCCTTCCAATCTAATGATCGAATATTATCCTCAGTATACTGATTTTCTGCCATTTACATTGGTTTTTCTGAGAGCTATCAAAGATAAAGAAGAAACCTAGTATTTTTGCGGCTACCGTGAAGAACTTATCCACTAAACACGGTTGATATTAACAAATGGAAAGTTTGTTTCTCGGTCGAGGTGTTTTGCATTCATTAGAAATCGATGGGATTGCGAATTTCATTTACATGAAGCGATTGGAGCCTAAAGCACTAAGGCTTCCTTTTGTACCATTTTGCAATCGTTTTCTCTGCTCGTTTCCCTTGTGGCGTGAACCTTCTATTCGTTTCACCTCCGATCGTTTCATCGGAATATAAATGCCATTTCCAAAAAAAACCGCCAGCCATGAAATCCTGACTCCAAATAGTTTCAAAAAGAGCTTCATACGCTAATTGTTGATTATCAGGACTTGTTTTAAGCGAACTTTCTTCATGTAATCCTTGCCTTGTTGTTGCATGTTCAACACTTTTATAACCATACTCAGTGAAGAGAATGGGCTTCGATTCTTTAATACTCAAAAGTGCCAAATCAGCTTCAATTGGTTTCCAAGCCCTCTTTAATTCTTTAAGAGTTGGATTTGCCGTATTTGAAAGTGGAAAATAGGCATCCACACCGATATAGTCCAGTTTTGACCAGAAACCTACTTTTTTGTAATTGTCCCAATTGGAGGCATAAGTAACTTTCCCCTTATAAATTTCACGAACTTCATCAATCAATTTTTCCCAAAAGCAAGGTCGTTTCACAACGGCAATTCTATATTCAGTCCCAATTGAATACAAATCAATTTTCATTGAGTCGGCGATCTTGGCGTATTCAAGAATGTATTCTCGATATGTCTTCTCCCACTCCAACCATTCCTTTTCCGAGCCTAAATCGAAATTTCCTGGCCACCCCTGACCAACAACCCAGACATGAGGTTTAAGCATCATTTTTAAACCTAATTCTTGTGCCATTTGCGCACATTCATACGTTCCTTCAATTCCTTCACCGCGCCATTGTCCATCGTAATTATAGTGAACTGCAGCTTCATTTTCTTTAGAATAAGCATAGGGAATGATTGCTATCCATTCGGAATTGGATCTTTTAACTTTTGCCAATTCATTTTTGTTCATTGCTCCCGAAGGCATCTCAAGGCTAACTCCATTAATTTTAGATTCAACTTTAGGTATCTTCAATTCAGTCTTATGGAGATCGTCGCTTTTGGAAGCACACGAACTACATATGACTACTAGAATTAAATAAAAAATGTGGCGGATATGCATAATACAATTATACGCATTTTAGACGCTCAAAACAGCAGATGAACGCACATCATCTGTTTAACCTTTAACCACTAAGACACAAGCTCACTAATTTATGAGGCATCATTTTTTGGCACTAGCTCACCTTAAAGCATACAATGCTTTGGGTTCTTCAATTCCACGATTTGATATTATTGTTTTTATCAAAAGAAATTGACTCGTAACCTCGTGCTATTCAATGGTATATTTCCTGATCCGTTCGGTCGATTGACCAATTACCTTCAAAAGAACAATGGAGTAATTGAGATCGAATTCTGCGAAATCTATTTTAGTATGGCAGGCTTTCTTTGTACAAGTAAATTGATGTCAGTTAAGTTTTCAATGTAAATCTACTTCTACCCTTTTGAAATTACTTTTCAGCTGGTTTGCCTTGAGGGAAGTAACGTCTGCTCAATTAGACTAGAATCATAAAATACTAGCCATCCAATTTATTGTATTCATTTTTGTTATTGGATGCGGAACAAAGAAAATTAAGATGTGTCTTTAGCCAGACATTCCCATTTATATTAACTTAGCCCGCAACCATTAAAACCCGTTGCGTAAAAACCAAAGAGAACGCAAATATTGGATCTCTAGTCGTTAAGAGACGGGGAGTAATTAATAATCTTTCATCTATATGCTTAAATATTGGAAATGGGGTCTACTTGCAATAATTTTGACCATTGTAGTTTACAACTTACCTCCGTTCTACGGAAAAATAGATGAAAACTTTTCACAAGATGATTTTCGTCGTTATGATCTATTCATAAGTGATGCAGTCATCCATAAAATGGATTCTTTAGCGAGACCTGTAAATAATAATTTTACATATTCAAAGACTTGGTTCAAAGCTAAAGTTTTAAGAGGTTACGATACCTTAGAGGCAAAAATTCGATTAAAAGGTGACAAGATTGATCATTATGACACCGAACTATTGTCCTGGAGGCTGAAATATAAAGTAAATGGGGACAAAAATATTGTTAGCCTTCAACATCCCAAAACAAGAACATATATTTCTGAATGGATCTTTCATAAACTTTTAGAACAAGAAGGACTGCCCTACCTCAAATACGATTTCGTTTCCGTTTATGTGAACAATAAATTTAAAGGACTTTACGCAGAAGAAGAGCATTTTTCAAATCATAATATTGAAAGAAATTGGAATCGTGTTCATGGTCCTATTCTGAGATTTGAAGATGATAAGTATTGGCCTGCAGGTTTGCACTGGGAAGATCCCAAATTCATCCCGGGTATCTATCAAGAAGCAGAAATAAGAGGCTTTAACTACAAAAAAGAAGAGCGAAACTCTGATGTATACAAAAGAGCTGTAGTATTGTTGAATGATTACCGCAATGGGCAACTTCCAGTCAATCAAATATTCGACCTTCAATTACTTGCCAAATTCTATGCTTTAACTGACCTTGTGGGAGGGCATCATGGATTACGATGGATAAATTGCAGATATTATTACAATCCAGAAACCAATTTATTTGAGCCTGCTGGTTTTGATTCAAATGCAACACGAATTAATAAGCTGGCTATACATGATGAGAGGTTAAATCCTCATCATCAGTCAAAAATAACATCGAATCCGGAATTTCTTAAACACTACTATCACTATTTGAGCATCTATTCAAAGAAAAAATTCCTCGACGATTTCTATCGAAAGCATGATGCCAAGTTGAATCTTTATCTGGAAGCATTTAATGATCAATTTAATGTAGACAAAAGTTCACTTAAATCTGACCTATATTTAAACCAATGGGTGATCTTTTACAATTTAAATAAGAAAGCTCTATTCGTTGGATTATTTTTAATTATCGGACTAATCGTATTTCTTCAAATCAAAAAACGCAGAAGTAGGAATAAGCCCAAGTTACAGACAGACCTAAAAACGTCGGCATAAAGATTAGGGTTCCATTATAAGTCACCTCACATGTTAGATTTGTGATAGTTTCATTTTTTAAAAACTCCAACTACAAATACGTCTCCATCCTCTACAACTTCACAAGTTTGAAAAATAGGTAATGCCTCGGCCATATGCAGCTCGCCATTTTCATACCTAGCACTCAGATGTCCCATTAACAATTTACCAACAGATGCTTCTTTGGCAATCTTTGCGGCATCACTGGCAGTTGAGTGTTTGGTTGCAATAGCGCGATCTCTAAGATCCTCAAGGAACGTTGCTTCATGGTAAAGTAGATCTACTCCTTTCACAAATTCAATAACACTTGGCATGTATTCGGTATCACTGCAAAATGCGTACTTCAATTCGGGCCCACTTAACACTGTGTAATCTTCGGACAGAAAAACCTTTCCTTCAAATTCAATATCTTCTCCCGCTTTTAAACGGTGATAGTGTTCTATTTTGACACCGTCCTCTTTCGCCTTATCCACGCGTAATTTGCGCTCTTTTACTTTCTGTGTTATGACAAAACCACTTGTTGGAACGCGATGTGAAAGCGGAAAATAATTGATTTTCATTTTAGCATCTTCAAATAGAATTCCGCTTGAATCTTTTTCCAATTCAACGAAATTTATTTCAAAAGCGAACCCACCTCCGCCAGCATGAATTTGACTCATGATTAACGCCTTTAATCCTTGAGGGCCAAATATTTGAATGGACTTCTCCCTTCCCATGAGATGCATAGTACTCAGTAAACCTACCAAACCGAAATAATGGTCCCCGTGAAGGTGTGAAATTAGGATATGGTTAATGCGTTGAAATTTAATTCCTAGTTTTCTGATTTGAATCTGTGTTCCTTCGCCACAATCGATTAAAACATGCCGTTCGCTGCACTGAACATATTGTGCCGTAGGATTTCTTCTGGAAGTAGGAATTGCTGCTCCGCTACCCAATATGGTAACCGAAAAACTCACTATGGAATTTTAGAAAGGGCGTCGCTTTTATCACTTGCTAGCGTTAGAACCTTATCCAATTGTGCAATTTCGATAAGCTTTTGAACATTCTCTTGAAGTCCGCATAAAACAAATTTTCCGTTTGTATCCTTGCACAGGCGATTAGCAACAAGAATTGCGCTTAATCCAGACGAATCGCAGTATTTCGCTTTCGTCATGTCAATCACGATATTATTCACACTGTTCTTATTCAATAAAACCAATTCAGCCTTCAAACCGGATGCGTTTCCTGCATTAAGCTTCACGACGTTAACTTGTACTACTGCTGTACCGTTTTCTTGATCTACTGTAAAGTCCATTTGTGTATTTGTTTCTTTCAAATGTAAGAATTTTTATTGGCGTTTTATTTTTGCAGCCAACAAATATATCACGGCCATTCTAACCGCTACTCCATTCTCAACTTGGTCCAATATTATCGCTTGATCTGAGTCGGCAACATCGCTCGTTATTTCAACTCCACGATTAATTGGCCCTGGATGCATCACTACAATTCTCTTCGAAAGTGAGTCCAAAATATCTTTGGTTAATCCGTATTGCATTGAGTACTCTCGTAACGATGGGAAATATTTAATTTCTTGCCGTTCCAATTGAATTCGAAGCATATTTGCCACATCGCACCACTCTAAGGCTTTCAATAAATTGTGTTCAACTTTTACACCTAATTTGTGAATGTACTTCGGAATTAATGTGGTTGGTCCACACACCATAACCTCTGCCCCTAGTTTTTGAAGGCAATAGATGTTAGACAATGCGACTCTTGAATGAAGAATATCACCAACGATTACGACCTTTTTCCCTTCAACACTTCCGAGCCGTTCTCGAATTGAAAATGAATCAAGTAAAGCCTGTGTTGGATGTTCATGGGTTCCATCACCAGCATTTACAACTTTAGCATTTACTCTTTCTGAAAGAAATTTTGCAGCCCCTGGATTCGGGTGTCTCATGACAACCATATCCACCTTCATGGAAAGGATATTGTTTACGGTATCTATTAGCGTTTCTCCTTTCTTAACAGAGCTGCTTGCCGCTGAAAAGTTTACGATGTCGGCAGAAAGTCTTTTTTCGGCAAGTTCGAATGAAAGTCTTGTTCGGGTTGAATTTTCAAAAAATAGATTGGCAATGGTTATGTCTCTAAGTGAAGGAACTTTTTTAATTGGACGATTAATGACTTCTTTAAAAGCATCTGCCGTTTTAAAAATGATCTCAATATCATTTTTAGTGAGATCCTTTATTCCAGTTAAATGTTCAACGCTAAGACTATCCATTGGCTTCCGGTGTAAAAAGTACGACTTTATCTTCTCCTTCTATTTCATTCCATTCAACGGAGACTCTTTCAGAAATAAGTGTATCCACTGTTTTTCCTACGTAGTCTGCTTGAATTGGCAAATCTCTTTTAAATCTTCTATCGATCATTGTCAGCAACTCAACCTTCGATGGTCGACCAAAGGCCAGTAAAGCGTCCAGTCCCGATCTGATTGTTCTTCCTGTGTAGAGAACATCATCGATGAGTACTACATTTTTGTTTTCAATAACGAAGTCGATATTGGTCGTGCTAGGAATTAACGGAATTTCTCTTCGTCTGAAATCATCTCGGTAAAACGTGATATCTAAATTCCCACAAACAATTTCCTTTCCAAGAATTTCTTCCAGTTTTGATTTTAACCGTGTAACAACGTTGACCCCCCTAGGCTGTAGACCTATGAGAACTGAATTTGAAAAATCGTTATGGGTTTCTATTAATTGATAACAAAGGCGGTTAAGTGTTAGTTCAAAATGCTTAGAATTAAGAATCACTTGCCTTTCCATTGTGACAAAGATAAAGAGTATTTTATTACGCCCAACGCGAAACGATTGAAATATATTTGAAACATTAAATTTCTGATTTAGCACTGTTAAATCAACAATTCATACCGTTCAGATTTCATTCAAAAAAGAGAGGCTAAAAGCCCGTATATTGTTACCGTTAGGTGAGTAGAAATGGAAGTTAAATCGAATTAGACTTCCGTTTGTTTTTGGTTTAAATGCCTGAATTCAGATCTTCATTATTTATCGCAGTATTGGTTGACTACGGTTTTTTTGATTTGAGCTCAGGTATTTTTTTGCTTTCTATTTCAGCAAAGCTGAATCGAAAGCAAAAAAAATGATTTTTCGACCTTTCGATTCAATGAAACAATCTAAAATGGAAAAAGAAGAAGATTACTTCCGTTGATAGCGCTTGGCAATAAAGACGTGCATTGATTGAAGTCCTTGGTTTATTTTTTAACCACGAAGGCGCAAAGGACACTATTGACTTACTTGGTGCAGGCGCAAGGAATCTAAAATCGATTCAAAAGGCTTCAGCCGTTCTAATAATCGAAAAATCAAATGATCGAAACTAGTTCCCTCCTTTCTTCTTCACTCGATACCCTTCAGCAATTAAAAGATCAAAGACCTTATCCTTGTGTTTTCCTTGGATCAGAATCTCTCCATCTTTTACAGCTCCACCGACACCACATTTGCTTTTTAAGAATTTCGCCAAGTCTTTTAAATCATCTGGATCGCCGATAAATCCTTCCACCAAAGTCACTTCTTTTCCTCCGCGTTGTTTTCGATCGATGGAAACGTACATGTTTTGATCCTTGGCATCGAGAGTTTCTTCATTCTCTTCTTCGTCGTTATCGAAATTAAAGTCAGGATTTGTAGAATATACAATGTGTTTTTTCTTCTTCGCCATAATTTAATCTATTGATTTAATGCGATCATGTATTGTTCAAGAAATTTGAAACGCTCTTCGAAGTACCATTTCATGAGTCTTATTTCTGCATTATAATCTTTTTTATCCTCGTACCATTTACTTTCTACTGGCCATTTTTCAAAATTCTCCATTTGATGATTGTCAAGAAGCCTTGTGTTTTCATCGATCATACGTTCTAAATTGTCAAGAGTAAAAACACCAGCAGCTTCAAGAGCGTACCACTTCTGACTTAGTTTTTTTCTGTATCCCAACGTTTCACTTTCCAATAAGCGTTTGAGTAAAATAATTTTGTGACACCCCACTTCAGAATTAGGGTCCATCCTATTAATTGTTCCGTCTCCATTCCGTCCATAAGAATGATCGTAGTCCCAGATTGCGAATCGCATTGGCGTTTCAACGTTCAACTTATACACATAGAAATTCTTAAACAAACCATCATCATTGTTGGAAAGTAAAAGAATCAAGTGCCAATAAATAACACTTTCAATATCAACCCATTCACCAATAAACTTATCGAATTCTTCATCTGTAGTTTGAAACAAAAAGGCATTGAATTCATCCAAGAATTTGGTTCTGGGTGAAACCTTAATTTTCGGGAATTTCTGCTGGTAATAATTATTCGAGTCTTGAGGATTTTCCAGACGCTCTTTGTAAAAGATCGGTGGATCTTTGAATAACATCGCATTTGGGTCTTTTTTGTCCAAGCCAATCATGGACCCATTTATTTCTTGCATTGCAATATAAAGACCTTGGTAATTACCATTGAGCATTACCCTAATGTATTGACATTCGGCTGCAACGTTATTCGAATCCATTTGTCGGTACAGATCGTAGCTTAACTTATGCCGCTGAAACGTCTTATCAATATAACTGGCGTTCAAGATCCAATCGTCATCTGCGGGAGAATCTCCGATCTTAAGGTACTTGTCAAATTCAATACTATATGAATGTTTGTCGTACCTACTCGACATTCCACCTCGGCATTTTATTCTGGCACCAATCTCAATCGTGTCGCCTTTGTTTATATAAAAAGCTGTGCAACTGTCCTTTTTGTCCCAAGGAATAGTGCCCGTTGTTTGAATGTTAATTGTAGGAATTGACTTATAATGTCCACGGTCTTTATCTCGAGTTGGTTTACTATCCGAACATGAGGACACCGTTAAAACAATGCAACTAAAAAAGAAAATAAATTGGGAAAAGTGCATCATGATCATTTAACGTTACGACCAAATTAGCAATTAATCAAATCTTTGGGCACTTCTTACAGTGAATAGATTTTTTCTTGTACTTTTTACAACACTTCGTTTTCTTACCACACACATCTGCTGAACATAGCATGCTTGAACCAAGATCAATTGGTAGAAAATCATTTGTATTTGCGACTTGTTGTTTCATTATTTAGAATAATTCTAAACAAAGATAACAAAAAAAATTATTTCAAAAATGATAATTGTCATAATTTCAAATTGAACTTATTAATTCAATGATTCAGAGATAATTAGCGCGGCAATGTTAATTCTAAACTAAAAAGAAGTGCATCAGGACCCACCTCATCAAAAGAATATCCAAACTTCCCTGATTTTATTCGCGTAGTAATAAATCCAAGACCGGCTCCTCCTTTTTGACTTAAGAATTCATTGGATAAAACAGAAAGGTATTGTTCTTTCAATTCTTCTTCCGTGTATAAATTGATTTCGACCAGGTGTGCCTCCATTTTTTCACGCTCACCTGCTTCAATAATATTTGACATCACGACTTTGTAATCGTCCGTATCGCTTCCAATAATAAGAAAGCCAAGTTGATTGCCGTAATCGTCTTGGCCTCCGTGAATTCTAATATTCTGAAGTCCTTCAAGAAGAATGGAGAACATTCTTTTAATGACAATCTTTTTATCGCCAATAGAAATAAGAAGTTCTTCAACACTATTCGAAAGTGAACCAACGAGATCTTGTGAGAAAGTACCGTAATGAGAAACAAGAATTTTCCTCGACTCGGTCTTTACCAAATCGTCATGCTTGTTTTGAAACACATCTCGTATTACAGTCGCAATCTTGTTATTTTCTATTTCTTTCATTATTGCTTGGCTTATTTCGGGTTAATGAAATAAACGTTTTCTTAATTAGTTCCTTACAATTGTCACTGTTCCTTTAAACGAGTCATCACCGCCATCGTTGCCAGTAATGATATAATAATAAGATGCAACCGGTAATTCTTGACCATTAAATGTTCCGTCCCATTCGTTCAATGAGTAAGGATTTGCAGCATTTGAAGTATATTCAAAAACAACACTTCCCCACCTGTTATAAACTATAACTGAATTATCAGGATAATTATTGTCTAAATCTTGAATTTCCCATGTTCCATTTACCCCGTCCGAGCCAGGTGTAAAGGCAGTAGGAATAACAATCGATATAGGAACTGAACAATCATCTACAATCACATTCTCAATTGAACTTGCTGGACATGCACCTGCTGTATTGTAAACAACAGCATAAGATGAATTATAATCTCCTCCAGAAATGTCTCCAGTACTTGCATCAATAAGCGCAGCATCCACCGTAGGAATCGAGAAGGCAAATGAACCTCCTACCGTTCCTAATACAGTTGCTGTGGCTCCGTCACATGTTGGTGTTAAAACAAACGATGCATCATCCAAATCCAAAGCCACAACTGATTGCGAAGTGGTTACAGGACAAAGGCCATTTGTTGTGAACTCAACATCGTAATTTGTTCCACTTGTTCCACCAGAAACAGTTCCAGTTGCTGGATCAATGATCGCTCCATCCGTTGGTGCATTCAAGAAACTAAATACGCCTACTGTAAGTCCAGTTAAGTTAACCGTCCCTCCATCACACGATGCTGTCATTGTAAACACTCCATTATCAGTAGGAACAACATTTACAATTTGTGTACTTGAGTTTTGACAAGATCCAGCTGGAGTTGTATACTCAATCGTAATTTGATCTCCTGCAGCGTATCCAGATAAAATACCTGTCGTGCCATCAATTGTCGCTGTACCTGATTGAATTGCAATAGTGAAGGTTCCACCAGGAACCGCAACGGCACTTATTGCGTTTACAGACGATTCACAAAAATCAACCGAAGTAAATGATGCGTCATCTTGAGCTGTTATGTTTATTACTTGCGTACTTGTATTTTGACATCCTCCCGCTGGAGTTGTGTATTCAATTGTAACTTGATCTCCTGCAATGTAATTTGCAAGAACTCCCGTTGAAGCGTTAATAGTAACTAAACCAGAACCTGTTTGACCCGTAATGACATAAGTTCCACCTGAAATAGCGACTGCAGAAATTACATTCACCGAAGCTTCACAGAAATCAGAAGTTGTGAAACTTGCATCATCAAGAGGGGTAACGTTGACAGTTTGCGTATATGTATTCGTACATCCACCTGCTGGCGTTGTGTACTCTATTGTTACTTGGTCTCCAACAACGTAATTTGCAAGAACTCCTGTCGAACCGTTGATTGTTGCCAGTCCAGAACCAGTTTGTACAGTAATAGAATACGTTCCACCAGGAATAGCAACACCGCTAATTGTATTTACGGTTGACGCACAGAAATCAGTTGAAACAAACGTTGCATCGTCTAATGGCGTTACATTAACTGCTAGTGTACTTGTATTTTGACATACTCCACTAGGAGTTGCGTATTCAATTGTAATTTGATCTCCAGCAACGTAATTTGCAAGCACACCAGTTGTACCATCAATCGTTGCCAATCCAGAACCTGTTTGACCTGTTATTGTGTATGTTCCTCCTGGTGTAGCGACTCCAGAGATTGTATTAACAGATGAAGCACAAAAATCAACAGTTGTGAAACTCGCATCATCTGCCGGTGTAACATTCACGACAATAGAAGAAGATGTTTGACATGCTCCTGCTGGAGTAGTGTATTGAATTGTTACTTGGTCTCCTGCAATATAATTTGAAAGAACACCTGTTGCTCCATTTATCGTTACCAGTCCAGAACCAGTTTGACCTGTAATTACATAAGTTCCCCCAAGCGTTGCAACTCCTGAAATTGTATTTACCGATGATTCACAGAAATCGGAAGTAACAAACATAGCATCGTCTGCTGGTAATACATTCACTACTAATGAACTTGAATTTTGGCATCCACCTGCTGGTGTAGTGTATTCAATTGTTACTTGATCTCCAACAACGTAATTTGCAAGAACTCCTGTCGAACCGTTGATTGTTGCCAGTCCAGAACCAGTTTGTACAGTAATAGAATACGTTCCACCAGGAATAGCAACACCGCTAATTGTATTTACGGTTGACGCACAGAAATCAGTTGAAACAAACGTTGCATCGTCTAATGGCGTTACATTAACTGCTAGTGTACTTGTATTTTGACATACTCCACTAGGAGTTGCGTATTCAATTGTAATTTGATCTCCAGCAACGTAATTTGCAAGCACACCAGTTGTACCATCAATCGTTGCCAATCCAGAACCTGTTTGACCTGTTATTGTGTATGTTCCTCCTGGTGTAGCGACTCCAGAGATTGTATTAACAGATGAAGCACAAAAATCAACAGTTGTGAAACTCGCATCATCTGCCGGTGTAACATTCACGACAATAGAAGAAGATGTTTGACATGCTCCTGCTGGAGTAGTGTATTGAATTGTTACTTGGTCTCCTGCAATATAATTTGAAAGAACACCTGTTGCTCCATTTATCGTTACCAGTCCAGAACCAGTTTGACCTGTAATTACATAAGTTCCCCCAAGCGTTGCAACTCCTGAAATTGTATTTACCGATGATTCACAGAAATCGGAAGTAACAAACGCAGCATCGTCTGCTGGTAATACATTCACTACTAATGAACTTGAATTTTGGCATCCACCTGCTGGTGTAGTGTATTCAATTGTTACTTGATCTCCTGCAACGTAATTTGCGAGAACTCCTGTTCCTCCGCTTATTGTTACTAGTCCAGAACCCGTTTGTACAGTAATAGAATACGTTCCACCAGGGATAGCAACACCGCTAATTGTATTTACGGTTGACGCACAGAAATCAGTTGAAACAAATGTTGCATCATCCAATGGATTAATGGTAACAAACACAGAATCGAGAGCCTCGCATCCTCCACCTAAAGATAGATTGATGTAATGCCATCCAGCTACTACTGCTGTTTCATCAACAACTGGAGTTGTCATTCCGTTGTCTTGCCAGTACGTTAAAGTACCAGCATCACTTCCAGCAGTAATTGCTGGAACCGAAATATCTGCGGTAGCTGGAAGACAAAGAGCTGCAGGATCAGTCGTTACTAAAGTTGCTCCAGGAGTAACTGTTACAACAACTGGAATTCTCCATTTACCCGGACATATTCCAACCCAATAGGTTGTTGTCGCTGGGGGAGTAACTGAAATTGTTAATCCTGTTCCTTGAATATTTGTTGTTGGGTCACAAAACTGCTGTGTATACCATGTAATATCTGCATTACCTAATCCTGCTAAGAAAGTCCCTAAAGTTGAAACTGTCAAGTTAACCGATTGACCAACACAAATTGTAGTATCTGTTCCAGCAATATCGAAATAAGGTGCTGCTAAACTTTGCTCACCAGGATAACCATCTGTGGCGCCATTTACGATATGATTATTAACCATACCAGCAATGGTTGTATAAACTCCACCCTCAAAATTTTGTGTTATAATTGTTCCTGCCGATCCAGCCGCAACATCTTGTGTTGGTGCACCAGAATTGAAAGCGATATTTCCACCACCTCCAGAACCACCTGGTCCACTTGCTTCATCCGTTGTATTGATTCCGAAACTAGGGTTTTGGTACAGCCGCATATCTTGATTTCCACCATTACCACCACGAGCTTGAACCGTTATTGTTGCCGGAATTCCAACTGCGTTTTCAATAAAAACTGAACCACCTGCACCACCGCCACCTGCACCATCGTTCCCTTTTCTGCGGTCTGAAGCAGCTATACCAGGATTTTGATTCGTTGGATTTGTTTTTTCACCATCTTCACCATCAGCGCTTATGGTTCCATCACCAACAAAAGTTCCGTACGTAGTAATATGGATAATACCTCCACCATCTCCACCTCTTCCACCTTGGAAAGAATCTTGATCTCCAGCACCACCTCCACCTCCAAGGAAAATACGTGTTGCATCGTAAACTAAAGGATGACCACCACGACCGCCATTTGGCTTTCTTCCGTCTCCTCCCCAAGCTGCCTGTCTCGGCCCAACGGTATTTTCATTATTATCGTTTATCGCTAAAGAATACCCTCCTCTACCTCCTCCTGGAGAAGGACGACCAACTAAATTGCTGTATGTTTGCGGATCCAAATTAAAATCAGGGTAAGAAAAATCCAATGCCCAATTCACATTGTAAAGTGGGTTTGGTATTCCAGTACCCGTATATCGGAGTGCCCCTGCGTAAACGTTGGAACCGCCTCCGCCTCCACAGTTTTGGAATCCACCTCCACCTCCACCATTGGAAGCTCCAGAGATACCATATCTTGATGCGATTGCATCCAACTCAATATAATGTCCATGAATCCCCTCTCCTTTCTCAGAACCTAAAGCAGGATCAGATGTCCCTAAAAATTTAACATCGTCGAGAATCACAATTGAACCTGCTGTTCCAAAATTGTCCAACTCGCCACCTCTAAATCCAGAAGCATCTGCGCTAATTAGACCACCTGCATTAATATCTAAATGAGAATTGACTTCTATATCTACGACTCCACCTGTTGTTCCATTCCATAAATTTGGTATTATAGATCCCGCACCAGTTATAGTAAGTGTATCGTATCTCGGAATTCTAACAATTTGAACATGTCCTCCTCCGTCATAAGTGTTGGTTAAATCACAACCCAATTCGATCGTAGTTCCGCCAGTAACACTTAAAACTTCAATTTCCTCAAACTTTCCAGAGTTTCCGTAACCGTTTGTTGGATTGCCAAAAATATTTAAGTGAATTAAGGCTCCCCATTCGTGAGCATGGTGTTTCCAAGAATTTGACCAACGGTAAGGTGCTGGAATTGTATATGTCCCCCAGCCGTTATCATTTGGATAGGTATCACAATTGAGAACAGCCCCTTGCATTTGAATTACCATTACCAAATCTCCAGGTGCCAAAGGAGTTCCTCCAAAAGCACCACCTGTCATTGCATTATTGGCAACAGTAAGAGTTGAAGTACCTGCCGCAGCAATTGCAGTAAGATTTGTGTATGTATTTACAACCGTGTTTGGAGTGGATATTGTTTGGTTGCCTTCCTTGCTTCTTTGAGCGTTGGAATTGAACAAAATCAATACTCCAAGACACGTAAGAATTAATTGAAGAATAGTTTTCATAGTTTCGTTAGTTGGTTTACCCGTTCTACCAGACGAAAATAATGAAAATTTGGTTGGCTTTAGGTATATTCTTTTGTCACTTGTCGAACCACATTGCTAACTGCAGGGCATATTTCAATATTAATTCGGGTAAGATCCAAAACTTGATGCATCTTTTTTCTATTAGTATGCGGATATTCTCTACAGGCCTGTGGACGAACATCGTAGATAAAACAACTGTTGTCTTCTCCTAAAAAAGTACATGGCGAACTTTTAAGAACCCAGTCTCCATCTTCATCTTTTTTAAGGTATTTTTTCTCAATATTTGCCGCGGGCTCTTTAAACTTTTTTGCTATTCGTTGAATGTCAATGTCGCGAAAAATTGGACTGGTTGTTTTGCAACAATTTCCACATGAAAGACAATCAATTTTTTCAAAGGCATTGTCGTGTGCTTCATGAAATACATCATCTAAATATTTAGGCTTTCTTCGTTTTAGCCGGTTAAACATTTTATCAACTTCCAAAAGTTCTTCTTTGCTGTAATTTAATTCATCTTGGTATTCCATAAAAAATGGTCGAGTTAAAAGATAGAAACGAAAATTGCCTCTATCTTTAGAGATTACGAAATTACGCATTAATGGAGAAATACGACTTAATTGTTATTGGCGGAGGGCCAGCAGGATACGCAGCTGCTATGAGGGGAATTGACTTTGGAAAAAAAGTGTGCTTGATAGAAGCTGATAAAATTGGTGGTGCGGGTGTTTATAATGGTGCACTTTCGTCAAAAACATTATGGGAGATGTCTAATAGAATTGCTGACATTAACAAAACGTTGACAGAGGAAGGCAGGAACTTATACAAGCCAGAATGGTCACAGGTTAAGAAGACATTGGACGAAGCTGTTTTCGAAAGAAAATTCCAATATTCTTGTCATATAAAATTACTTCAAAACGAAACAAAAAACACGACATTTAAATACAAAAGAGGGTTTGGCAGTTTTCTTTCCAAGAACGAAATTGAAATTGTTAATGACAAACAAAAAGAAACAATTTGGGGAGAGAATATTGTTTTAGCGACAGGAAGCAGACCTAGGAAAATTTCGACAATTGCCGTCGATGAGCAGAATATTTTAACCAGTGACGGAATTGAATCTTTAAAAGACTACCCAAAAAGCTTGGTAATTGTCGGTGCGGGAGTAATCGGATGTGAATACGCGACAATTTTTTCCAATTTTGGACAAACGAAAGTTTATTTAATAGATCGGCAAGATCGAATCCTGCCCTTTGAGGACAAGGACATCGGCAAGCTTGTTTCTGGTAATCTAGAAGAAAATGGTGTGACAATTCACCACAATGCGAGCTTGGAAAGAATGGAGAAAATCGGCAATGAGGTTGAATATGAGCTAAAATATCCGGATGGTTCAACTGAAATAATTCGCGTCGAAAAAGCATTGCTCTCTATTGGAAGAATTCCCAATATTGAACGACTCAATATTGATAAGATAGGAATTAAAATGTCCAAGCGAGGCATACACATTGGAGATGATGACACTCGAACAAATATTCCGAACATTTATGCCGTAGGAGATCTTTCTGGAAGAATTGCGCTCGTAAACATGGGGGAAATTGAAGCACGGCATGCTGTTGAAAAGGTATTTTTAGATTCGGTAGTGCGTTTGAGTTATGACAATATTTGTACAATCATGTTCTTAAAACCCGAAGTTGCAGCTGTTGGTGTGAATGAATCCGAATGCATTAAGAAGAACATCCCTGTCAAGGTAGTAAAACTGGACTATTCAGTTATCGCCAGAGCAATTGCAATGAGAAAGACACAGGGTTTTTTCAAAATAATCGTTACCAATGATGATGAAATGCGAATTATAGGAATGCGCGCCGTTGGAGAACATGCGTCTTCAGCTATTCAGGCCGTCGGACTATTGATCAAGATGAATGCCTCTGTAGAGGTTTTGGCAGAGCTTGTTCACCCGCATCCATCCATTGTTGAAGGAATTCAAGAATGCGTTCGAATGCTATTGGACAAATCAATCTTCAAGTCGTCTGTTTTCAAGGATAAATTGGCTTGCTATTCGCTTGTGGATGGAGTTAAAACACCATTAGAACGTCTGTAAACAAAAAGAGCCCTCTATAAATAGAAGGCCCTTTTACAATTTTTTTATTACCCATACTAAATGACGTCGAACACTACAAGCAGCGCGTAGATCATTCCAGGAAGCCAGAAAAGTATCGAAAGTAAGAAGGCAATTAAAACCTTCATCCAATCAATATTTGTGTAAATCGCTACTCCTATCGGTGGAATTAGAATTGCAAAAATTACGGCCAAAATAAACATAGCATCTGCTCCCCAACCGCTACTTTCTGATTTTTCCACTTTCTTTTTAAGAGAATTGCGCGTGTCTTTTTCCTCTTGTTCTTTTTCAAGTGAAGCGTCACGATTTTCAACTGAAACTGGCTGAATTTCTGTGACTTCATCAGAATTTACTCTATCAGAAGAACGAGTACTAGTTGTTCTTTCATTCAAATCAGACTCTTCAGTAGACCAGTTTGAAGGAGCTGACTCCGAAGACTCTGCTATTACAACCTCTTGCTGTTTTTTACTCGATTTAGTTCTATCTGAAAACTTTTTACGCTCTACTTTTTCAACATTTTTGTTTTTCGCTACGTCTTCGTTTGAACTCTTGTAATCCCCCTTCTTTTTAACGTGGAATCCTTTGTTATACTTTCTCTTCGTGATTAACCTGTTGCTTACAACACTGTTTGAAGAGCTACAAGAACCTAAGACAATCGTCATGGCTAGGAACAAGTAGATAATGTTTAATCTTTTCATTGTTTTTGTAGATTTGTCTATGTGTGTGAATTTAGATATTAGATTAGCCTTAGAATATTAGATTTTAGATTATTTTCCATTTAGATCCATTGCGCGGAGTGTATTGATCATTAAAGATGCAATTGTCATTGGCCCAACACCTCCAGGAACGGGAGTAATATACGAACATTTTGGTGCCACTTCGTCAAATAGAACATCACCTTTCAAAGCCCAACCGTTCTTCTTAGATGGATCCGGCACGCGCGTGGTTCCTACATCAACGATTACAGCACCTTCTTTTACCATGTCAGCTGTAACGAATCCAGGAATTCCAATTGCAGCAATAATAATATCTGCTCGAGCAGCGATGTCATTTAGGTTTTTTGTTCGACTGTGCGCCAAAGTTACAGTGCAGTTTCCAGGGTTTGAATTACGGCTTAGCATAATACTCAATGGAGTCCCAACGATGTTAGAGCGACCAATAATTACGCAATCCTTTCCTGAAGTTTCAATATTATTTCTCTTTAAAAGCTCCATAATCCCCGCGGGTGTTGCAGGCAAGAAACCGGGCAAACTCAAGACCATATTGCCAAGATTCATTGGATGGAATCCATCAACGTCTTTCTTTGGGTCGATTGCTTCTGTCACTTTCAATTCATCAATATGATCTGGCAATGGAAGTTGGACTATAAATCCATCAACATTATCGTCATTATTTAATTCGTGTACCTTATTCAATAATTCTTCTTCGGTAACGTCAGATTCATATTTTATTAATGAACTATCAAATCCGATATGATCACAGGCTTTTACTTTTGCATTCACGTATGTCAATGATCCACCATCACTGCCAACGAGTACTGCTGCCAAATGAGGAATTTTCTTTCCGCCATTTTTTCGTGAATCAACTGCTTCTCTAAGCTCTTCTCTAATTGCTTCTGCAGTTGCTTTACCGTCTAATAATTGCATATGATAAATCTTTATTTAATTCAAAGATATAAGAACCTTCCTGTTAACAATAAAATTTATTGTGAAATTTTCTTTGCTGAAATGACTTATATTTGACGAAAATCAACCGTATGAAAAAGCTTTTATTATTCCTTTCTTTAATCTGCATTATGGACTCAACCAATGCGCAAATCGAAGGAACCGAAATTGGTGTGGACGGAAGTTTTTGGGCATCTCAATTTGGAGGAACTTTTGGAGTCGGAGCGAAATATGGAATGAAATTCGGTGAGTTTGTAATCCTAGGACCTTCTTTGCGCTACCAACGTTCTTGGTCAAACCAATTGGCTGCTGGAACGAAGTCTGGCTTCAATGTTTGGGGCGGCGGCGGATTTATTCACGCTCGATTTTTTGATGCTGTTTTCATTGGAGCGGAGGTTGAAGTCTTACGTTCTCCCTTTTCTCAAAATGGATTGTTCGGCTTTGATCCTAAATGGGTTCCAACTTGTTTATTAGGCGGCGGACTTTCAATGAATCTTGGCGAATCGGATATTCGTTTAAACGTTGGAATTATGTATGACATACTTGATATTCCAAACACAAGTAATCCAGAAAGTAAAAACCCAAACAGCCCTTTACAACCCTATTTGACAAAGAGTTCAATTGGTACAGTAATTCCAATTATCTACAGAATTGCGTTCTTTATCCCTTTGAATTAGTAGCATAAAAAAACCACAATCCAATTAAGAATTGTGGTTTATAAAAATCAATTGACTCTATTAAAACTGACCATTTGGTGCAGATTTCAGTGTCATTATTTCCATTTCAAATTTCAATACCATAAATGGTTCAATAGGACCTCCTGGACGCGGAGTAGCACCGTATGCTAATTCTTGAGGAATATAAACCTCAAATTTAGACCCTTGTTTCATCAATAGTAAAACCTCATTCCAACCAGTAATAACTTGCGCTGGTAAAGTAAGAGGATACGGTTCGTTTCTGTCATAAGAACTATCAAATTTGACATCATCCAATGTTGTTCCAGTATAGTGAACAGCAATTTGATCTCCTCTTTTAGCCACCGGACCTGATCCTGCTTTTAACACTTTGTACTGCAGTCCAGAAGCAGTTGTAATAATACCTGACTTTTTTGCATTGTTCGCTAAGAAATCTTCACCAGCTACTTTATTACTTCCAAATTGTGCTTCCTGTTCGGCCATCATTTTAGCTTGCATTTCTTGATCAAAAGCTTGAATTGTTGACTCGATTTCCTCTTTAGAAATAGCTGGATCCGTTCCTTTCAATCCCTCTTGAAATCCTTTAAAAAGAACTTCTTTATTAACTCTACCTACTTCTGAAACACTTTCCAATTGCATGTAAAATTGAGCAGCCATAAATCTTCCATAGCATTTAGACCCTTCTGACAAATACAATTCGTTGAAATCCATTCCTTTTTGTCCAAAAAGGCTTTCCAAGGTTTGGTAACAAGGGTCACTTTGATCTTGTCCAATTCCAGATGCGAATCCTTCTTTGTATCCTTCAAGAATCTTATCTCTGTCTAATCGAGCTAAGTTTTCATTTTTTGAATCCGTTATCTTTCGTGACTCAAGGGCTCCAAATGAGTAAGACAATTTGTCATTGTCTGATTTCACCTCAATCACTTTAACCTCCTCTGTTTTCACTTCATTATCTCCGCAGGCAATCAGCGCAAAGAATGGAAGAATAAATAAATACTTTTTCATTATGCTATTTCTAATAATTCAACATCAAATACCAATGCCATGTAAGGCTCAATTGGTCCACCTGGGTGAGGAGTTGCTCCATACGCCAAGTCTTGTGGGATATACAATCTGTATTTTGCTCCAGTCGGCATCAATTGAAGAGCTTCTGTCCATCCTGGAATAACTTGGTTGACACCAAAACTAGCAGGTTCACCTCTTTCAACAGAACTATCGAAAACAGTTCCATCAGGTAAAGTACCGTGATAGTGAACGGTTACATTACTTGTTGGATCTGGCTTGTCACCGCTTCCCGCCTCAATAACTTCATACTGCAATCCAGACTCTGTAATTAAGATTCCGTCTTTTTTGGAATTTTCAGCTAAGAAAGCTTCACTTACAGCTTTGTTCGCTCCAAATTTCTTTTCGCCTTCAGCATTCAAGAATTCTTGAATAATTCCGTTTGCCTCTTCTGGAGTATATTTCATTTCCTTACCAGCAAAAGCATCGCTGATCGCCTCAGCCAATACCTCTGTGTTAATTCCTTGTAAATTTTGTTGAAGTAAACTACCTCCTAAACTCATTCCTACGCAGTAACTAACTGCATCTAATTCTTCTGACATGTATTGTATTTTTTTGACAAAGATAGGGTTTAGATTAATATTATTGAATCCTAGAGAAGATTGTGAAAAAAACATTAACCATAATTGTCATTTAAGTATTAAAAACAAGCTATTTTAGCGGATTATAATTGATTAACTCTTAGAAAAAAAGGACTGCAATGACGATTAGTGGATTTACGATGGTACGCAATGCTGACAAGTATTACTTCCCTATTAAAGAAGCAATCGAATCTGTATTACCCATTGTGGATGAGTTCGTTGTAGCACTAGGCAACAATGACGAAGGCGATAAAACGAGAGAACTTCTCGAATCTATTGGTTCGGACAAAGTTAAAATCATTGACCGTATTTGGTCGGAAAAAGAATTTGTTGACGGGGTAATTTTCGCCAATGAAACAACTTTTGCCATGTCACAATGTAGCGGAGATTGGTGTCTTTATTTGCAAGCGGATGAAGTAGTTCATGAAGAAGATTTGGATTCTATCGTTCAACTTTGCACAGACAATTTAGACAATCCAGAAGTGGAGGGTTTGCTGTTCAATTACTACCATTTCTTTGGAGATTACAACCATCATTTACCGGTTCACGGTTGGGCCAAGAATGAGGTTCGCTTGGTACGGAATAACATCGGTGTCTATTCATATTTAGATGCTGTTTCCTTCCGGAAAAATGACAACGAGAAGCTAAACGTTATCAAAACTGACGCTACTGTTTATCATTATGGATGGGTTCGCCCGCCGCGCTTGATGCAATCCAAAAAGAAGGAACAAGATTCAATGCACCACGGAAAAGCGGTCATTGATTCTGAATACAAATTGAAGCCCGATGAATTCGATTACGGTCCTCTAGGAAAAGTACCGAAATTTGTTGGAACACACCCAAAAGCCATGGCGCCGTTTATTGCAAAGATGAACTGGGAAGGCAAATTGAATCAGACAAAAAAAGGTGTTATTACTCGAGACAAGATGAAACACGAGAAGGTGAAGTACCGTGTTGTTACGTTTTTGGAGAATGTGCTTAATGAAGGAAGACAGTTCTTTGGGTATTCGAATTGGAATTTGATTAAAAAGAAGTAGGTTTAAATTATGAATTATCGAGTTAGGAGTTAGGAGTTAGGAGTTAGGAGTTAGGAGTTAGGAGTTAGGAGTTAGGAGTTAGGATAATATGAAATCTAGTTCTAAATCCGTTCATTTTTATTTTTTTTATGAAAATTCAGGTTTTTAGTTTTTTAATGACTTTTTTGTTCGCTTCTAGCTGTGTCAATTATGATCGGCTTATTGAAGAAGGTAAAAAAGAATCTGAATCAGGGAATCAAGTAGAAGCGATAATTAAATTCAATAAGGCGCTTCTTAAAGATAACAAGCGCATTGAAGCCTACTATGGACTGGGGTTTGCATATGGGGAAAATTGCAAAAAGATAGATACTAACTGTCAACAATCCATTGATTTTTTCACGCAAGTGATTGAAATGGACCCAAGTTATAGACATGCTTTTTATAATCGTGCCAACAATTATATTCAAATCAAAGACTTTGAAGCAGCTCTAAAAGACCTAACAAATAAGTATACTTTAAATAAAAATGATACAGACTATTACGGTAATCGTTCTATCTGCTATTTAGAGACCGGAGACACAGTTCTTTCCCATGCGAATTATGTTTATGCAGTTAAACTAAATCAATCTAAACAGTCGTATTACATGGAGAACATATTCGACCGTTATTTTTCAAGAAAAAAGTAGGGCTTAATTCTCACGCCAGTCCCAACTTCAAATCCTCCCAAATATCTTCAATATGTTCCAAACCGATTGACAACCTGACTAACCCATCTGTAATCCCAACTTCCAAGCGTTGTTCTGGTGTCAACTTCGAGTGCGTTGTTGAAGCGGGATGCGTTGCGATACTTCGCACATCACCAAGGTTTGCCGTCAATGAAAACATCTCTAGCTTATCCAAGAATTTTCTGCCAGCTTCCAAACCACCTTTCAATTCGAATGATACGATTCCTCCACCGTATTTCATTTGTTCTTTTGCAATTGAATAGTGCGGATGCGATTCCAAAAAAGGATATTTAACGATGGTAATACCTTCTTCCTTTTCCAATCGAAGCGCAATCTCATGTGCGTTCTTGCAATGGCGTTCCAATCTTACATCCAACGTTTCAAGGGACTTAGAGAGCACCCAAGCATTAAATGGACTCATTGCTGGCCCTGTATGACGCGCGAAGGTTTTCACTTTTGCAATAATCTCATTCGATGCAAGTATAATTCCACCAAGTGTTCTTCCCTGCCCATCGATGTACTTCGTTGCGGAGTGAATCGAAACATCTGCGCCCAAAACAATCGGTTGCTGAATGATCGGAGTCGCGAAGCAATTATCGACTGCCAACAAAACGCCTTTGGCTTTGCAGATTTTTGATAATCTCTTGATGTCGATTATATCCAAAGCAGGATTGCTCGGTGTTTCGATGTACACAATTTTCGTGTTCGGTTGAATTGCGTTTTCGAATCCGTCGTAATCATCGTAATCGATGTAAGTGAAATCAATTTGCCATTTAGGAAGAATCTCAGTCAGCAACTTATGCGTTGAACCAAAAACGGATCGACAGGAAACAATGTGATCACCAGAAGATAGCATTGCGCCAAAAAAAGTAAACACAGATGCCATTCCCGTTGCAGTCGCCCATCCATTTTCCGCCTTTTCCAAAGCTGTCATTTTCTGGATTAATTCATCAACGTTTGGGTTGGCGTATCTTGAATAGATATGGCCTTCCTTTTCATCAGCGAATTGTGATCGCATATCTTCCGCATCTTCAAAAACGTAACTGCTCGTTAAATATAAAGGTACGGAATGCTCGTTGTTTGATGATCTTTCCGATTGAATTCGGATTGCGTCTGTTTCTTGTCTGCTCATTTTAAATTATTTCGTGTCCAATGACAATGTTTTTATCCAATGAAGCGACGACCGAACAGTATTTTTCAATCACCAACTTCACGTTTTTATCGAGTTTCACTTTATCGATACTTTCATCCACTTCTATTGCTAGAATAATCGACTCAAATGGCGATGGAACTCCTTCTTTTCGCTTCGACTTAATTGTAATTTTAAACAATGAAGGATCGAATTTCTGTTTCTTCAAAATACTTAGAACGTCAATAGCAACGCAGCCCGCTATTGCTCCGCCAACAAGTTCCATTGGGCGAAAACCGCGGCCTGTTCCACCAATGCCCGGAGCAGCGTCCATTAAACATTTGATTCCGCGTTCGTTTTCAAATTCAAAAACATACGGAGTATCGATTCGGGTAAGTGTTGTTTTCATTTGGGAATTTTATTTTTGACCAGACCAAACGCCAATGTTCCTAAAAGTGCTCCTCCCAAACCAATTAATCCAATTTCCCATTTCCATCCCGCTAAAATTATTAGAGGAGCAGTGCATGCTCCGGTCAATGACCATCCCATTCCGAAAATCAACCCGCCGATAACATTCCCGATTCGACGAGGTTCTTTCTCTACCAATTTGAGTTCAGTCCCATAAACTGATTTCACTTTGAATCTTTTAAGGATTAAAACTGAAATCACTCCCGTTAAAATGGCAGAGCCTAGTAAACCGTACATGTGAAACGATTCAAAATGAAACATCTCTTGAATTCTATACCAATGAAAAGCCTCCGAGAAGATTAAAATTGCTCCGAAGGTAAAGCCAAGTAGTAATGATGTTAAGGCTTTCATAGTATTTCAATATTTGGTAAAACAAAATACGTTACGGCCAACCCACCGAGGAAAAAACAGATCGTGGTAATCATGGAATTTCTATTTAAAAGCGAATTCCCCATGATGCAATGTCCTGCCGTACAGCCATCTGCATAGCGCGCTCCAAAACCAACAGCAAAACCTCCAATGAGGAAAACCAACCAGTTGTCTAACGAGTAAATAGTCGATGCTTGCAGTCCGTAAAGCGATTCTGTTTCAATTTCTACTGGGCTTGCAATTCCCCCTGATAGAAATACAACAGCAGCCAAAACAATCCCCACTGAAAATTGAACTTGCCATACGTCTTTCTTCTTATCGTATTTAAAATAGTCTCGATTTGGAAGAATAAAAGTTCCAATATATCTAAATGAGGAGGAGACCCCAAGCTGTTTTTCTCTCAAAATCAAAATCAGTGGAACCATTAATCCAATTAATGGCCCTCCGATGTACCAAGGTAAAGTTGTCATGTTAGTTCGGGTTGTAGTTTCCTTTGTTGAATGCTTTTTTGGTTCTTCTCAAATGTCGCAGTTTTCTGAAATTTTTCGGGAAGAATAATGAGCGACAACTCTTTTCTGTTGTTAAAATGAAAGGTAGTTAATTCACTAAAACGAACCCATCCTGTTTGATACGAGTAGTCTTCACTTTGGAAAACCTCATCAATCTTATAGAATGGAATTTCGTTGATGGCTTCGATGAATTCAGATCCCAAATAGACTTTCAAAAAGAAATCTGAAGTGAATGTTAAATACTTGTCCGCATCGGTTTTTCGGTATTCGTATTTGTAGTCAAACTTTAACGCTGACACATCTGAAAGCACTGCACTTGCTGTTGGATAACTCCCTGCTCCTTTACCAATAAACAATTGCTTATCTGAAAATAGCGCTTCGACAATCACCGCGTTGAATTCGTTATCAACAGTGTAAGCGAAGTGGTCTTTTTTAATGAAATGAGGCGCCACAAACCCAACGACTTCAGAACCAATTTTCTCAGCTCTTGAAATCAACTTTGTTCGGTAGCCTTTTTCCAAAGCGTAATTTACTTCGTGTGATGAAACATTTCTGATTCCAACATTAAACAAGTCCGAAGGTGAAGTCGTTATTCCGAAGGCATGTTTGATTAGTAAAACCAATTTGTACTTCGAATCATAACCATCAACATCTAAGGTTGGATTCAATTCCGCAAATCCTAAATCTTGTGCTTCTTGCAAAGCCGTTTTGTAATCAATTCCATCGTTTGCTTTGGTCAGAATATAATTCGTTGTCCCGTTTACGATTCCTTCAACGGAGTTCAAAGAATCGTTGTTATAGTACTCTTCCAAATTCCGAATCACAGGAATTGAACCGGCAACAGCGCCTTCATACAAAAGTGATGCATTGTTATCATTTGCTAAGTCAATCAGCTCATCCAAGTGCTCCGCAAGCATTTTTTTATTGGCTGTTACAACATCTTTACCTGCGCTCAATGAACGCTTCACAATAGTATAGGCACTATCACTATCATTGATCAATTCAATCACAACGTTGATGTTTTCATCGTCAATGATCTCGTTCACATCATAAGAAAAGTTCTCTTGCGGAATACTTCGCTTCTTTGATTTGTCTTTAACAACGATTCTTTTTATTTCGGCATCAATCAAGTTCGACTGATTTAATACTTCGTATAATCCTGAACCAACACATCCAAAACCTACTAATCCTATTGATAATTTCTTACTCATAATTTCTAATTTTTCTATTTACACACGATTCCAGAAAACGATCAGGACATTAATTCACTTTTTTTTACTGTGCTTTTAAACACCGTCGGCCGGTTCTTTTTAAATCCATTGTGCAGAAAATCGCGGATCATTTCCGCTAATTTTTCAGTTTCAATTAAGAAGCCATCGTGCCCGTAGTCCGATGAAATCTCAGCGTATTCCGAATACCGAATATGCGATGCAAGAAAGCGCTGTTCTCGGGTCGGAAACAAACAGTCGGAAGTTATTCCAACAACCAATGTTTTTGCTGACACTTGATTTAGCGCCCGTTCAATTGATACTCTTCCGCGTCCAACATTATGGCTGTCCATCATTTTAGACAAAGTCACATACGAATAAGCATTGAATCGATTGGCCAATTTTTCTCCTTGGTAACGCTGGTAGCTCGCTGCCTTAAATTCGTCAACGCGGTACTCATCATCGGTTTGCGATCTGTCGTAAATTTCGTACGATCGATAACTTAACAATGCCAAACTTCGAGCCGTTTTCAATCCATTTTTCCCTCCTTCAATGCCTTCCCCATACGTTGAGTCGCTATAAATTGCGAGTCGTTGGCTCTCGTTAAACGCAATTCCATACGCTGAATGACGCGCATTTGTGGCAATGAGAATTAAATTTTTAATTAAGATTGGATTTAAGATCGCCCATTCCAAAGCCTGCTGCCCACCTAAGGACGAAGCGATCAGCGTGTTGATAGAATTGATTTCCAACGACGTTTTCACGGCATCGAACAATCGAGCAACATCGCGTGGAGTGACTAATGGAAATTCATCCAAAAGTGGCCGCTGATTATCCCTTGGGGAAGCGGGTCCGGTGGTTCCATAGCACGATCCCAATGTATTTACACACACTATGAAATAGTCTTCAGGATTGAATTGTTTACCAGGCCCGAATAACCCGCTCCACCATTCGAAAACGTCACTGTTTGCTGTCAATGCGTGACACACCCAAACGACATTGTCTTTCTTGGAATTTAATTTCCCGTAGGTGTGAAAACCAACGGTTACATTTTCAATTATTGCTCCGCCTTCTAGGACGAATTCTCTTTTATTTATTGTTGAGTACATTTTGGACGAACTTGAAATACCTAATTATGAATTATGGGTGAAGAATTGTGTGCACGTATGTGTTCGAAAGTCGTTTGCGACTTCGGAATTCATCCACGAATTATTTTGGAGGCTATTTACAGCAACAACAGCACATTCGATGTGTGAGAAGGTGTTTCTCAATAAAATTCATTGCACGCAATTGCTGTTGAATTTGTCTGTTTCCGGAAGATTGAATCTTAGCGTTTTTCATACTCTTAAAATTTATATTCACCCATCGAACGATTCGATTAGGAATCAGGAATTGGCACCGGTTTTCCAATCTTCGCCTTCGCGTCGACTTTAAGTTGGTTGCCAGAGGGTCTTCGAGCCTGTCTCTCACCTCTTCTTTATAAATCAAGATCCACAGATGTGGTATTTTGATGCCACAAATGTTCTAAATTTGTTTTCAATAAAACAAGCTTTTTATTGAAAAAAGATTTTAACTATGGCAAATCGAGGTAAATATTACGTCCCAATATCACTAGCAATCTCAGCTTTAATCATAGGCTTAGGCTTTTGGGGATACGCTGCCTATATCCGACCGATTTATTTGAACAATGCAGCACAAACAGAGACTATTGACCTAAAAAAGGAAACAAATTTCACTTTCGCGAAGCATTTGGACCAGGGAAAAGTCTATGGAATTGAAATTGAAGTGAGCGGGAATGTAAAATCAAATTTCGATTTTACTATCTCAAATGGTGATAAAGATGTTCATGCCGCTTCGGTAAAAGGAAAGAATATTCAATTCATTTACAAGAACAATTGGAGTACCGATAGTTGTTTTTTAAGCGTTTTACCAAAAGGTGAAATTGGAGGGAAAGTTACGATTGATTGTCGTTTTTTGGCATTGGAGAAGTAGCTAGATCGATCATTCGATTGTTCGATAGTTCGATTTTTTTCGATGGTTCGATGGGTTCCATGAAACAAATTCAAATCCAAGAGCGAAGCGGTCGAATGATCCAAAAGCGAAGCGCGTCGAATGATCGGATTTCTCAAGGTTAATAACGTGCTAAGTCCATTTTCCAGATAATTCCAACGGAGAATAAATGGCTGTTCATCGAAAGCGGAACGACCCTGTCTTTTGTAAAAATTGCACCCGCAATTCACTCTGAAGGACAGGGACTTAATAATATTTTATATCGGGATAATTCTGTAAATAACGGGGATCCCAAACCGATTTCAGGCCGCAGGGAATGCGTTTTAAAATCACCTTTGCAGTACGGTAAAAAATTAGACCCTCTATTTGTGGAAGCAAAGTCCGACTTGGGCTTTTGCGTGTATGGATTTTTAAAAGGCTGATAACCGACACCGACTTTTAGGGCGATGATTGGACGTTTAAAATTTCACCCTGTTCCTAACCTCAAAAATAAACGATGAAGAGCCTCGGGCTTTCCAATTCTGAGCATTCCGAGGTTGTTTGCATATCCAGCAGTGTAAACTAGATAATTGATTCCTCCATCGATTTAAGTTTTGAAGATGTAATTTGCAAAAATACCGGGACCCATGCAAATTCTACAAATTCGGTCATTGTTTCCGCCCCTCCCAACTTGACCATAGGTAGAATTGAATGCAATTAAAAAGACGCCCAGAAGGATGGCACGAATTAGATTCATGCCTTTAAATTAATTGTTTTTTTTTATTTGGATTGATTTTCAATCGCTTACAGATCGATCATTGCACTGAGACCAACGGTAAATTCTCGTCGGTTCTACTTACTATACATGGCATTGATATCAAACTTTCGAGTCCCAACGTATTCCTTTTTAAGGTAGTCAAGTTTGGAGTCTTTTTCAAGAAGGTATAGATTTTTGACATCCATTTTGATTTTCGATTCAACGTTAATAGAAGCGGGGCCGTATTCAGGTTTCTTCTGGTACGCTGCAAATCCATATTCCGTATTTGAAACACTGATCTCTTCGACAGAAATAGTTGATAAATCTTTAGATGCGACAGCGATATAAGCGCCATCAATTGAACATCCATTCACCAATAAATGAGAGTTTTCACCTCCTGAAATCCCTTTATCTCCAGCGTTTTTAACGGAGCAGTTTTCAATTAAGATATCACTTCCAGAAAAATCCAAACAATCATTTCCAGTATTTTCAAATTGAGATGCAATGACCGTTCCAGTGCAAAAATCAGCATCAAAACCGTCCGAGGTTGTATTTGAAACCGACGAATGTTCCATAATAAACGCGCATCGAACTAGGTTCAATCCATCTTCACAATTGTTGTTGTCAAAGCTACAGTTCATAATGAGTACTTCCCCTTGATAGATTGTCACGGCGCCCGTCATTTTCCAAAACTTCTTGTTCAATGAACTCAAATTAGAGAACTGAACGTACTTCATAATTGAGACCCCGTTTTTAGTTAAAACATTGAATCCATTGGCACTTTTATCAGACGAAGTAACTTGGATTGGATTTCCAGCTTTGCCTCCCATCAAAACGGGTGAATATGAAATAAAAGTAGCACTATTGATTAAATCCAATTGAACACCAGCTTCAAAAACAATGAATTTATCTTTAGGGAAAACAACATCTTTTGAAACCGAATAACTTCCGCTTTTCAATACCAAACTATCGCCAACTTCTTTAAATGGCAACTGACTATAGTCTGCGGCGACAGGAATTTCAATTCGGTCGATTGGGCTCCATTTACTCAACTTTCCATAGAAGAGTTCGTCGTTGCAATTTACCGCACGATATACAAAAGAATATGGCTTCTCCGTCAAAGTGATCGTTGTTTGATTCGAAGGCCATTTGTATTCCTTCATTCGAATGGGTTGTTTCAGATTGATCGTTTTCTTCTTGTCCGTCTTTAGTGTGTATCCAATAATCTCAATTCCGTACGAGTGAAAATTATTCAGTTGAATATCACAAGAAAGTGAATCTTTCTTAGTGACATAAGCTTTAAGGGCTACATCCTTATACAGCTCACCTTGCGGCAGTTTATTAAACACTACTTGACCTTTAAAGAATTCCTTTGGTGTCGACAAACGTTTCGTTTCAAATTCAGGAATGGCCGTCCTAATTTGTGTGCAATTCGATTCAAAAAACTCCTTATCGAACTTATAAAACGGATATTCATGCTTAAGCAATTGTTCCATTTTATTGATTTCAACATTCAAATCATTAAAGATATCCCGCAAGTAATTTGGATTCGAAAACTGTTTGAGGTACTTCAAATAAAGTTCGTTTACCTCAGGATTGGATAATAAAGCCTCAGTCGTGTTGTATGAATTCTTTGACGTCCAACCCGTTCCAACCATTGCAACATCTTTCGACATTTGATTTAGACTTGTGAAACAATCAAATGCAATGGGCTCCAGCCGACTTGTGACGGGATTCATGTAATAGCGCTGATTGTGCCAAATCAATCCGTGTTTGGCGTTTAGAATGTCCGTTAAGGCCAAATAGCGCGCTACAATATCGACATCTAGATAACCGTCGACATCAACATCATGATTTCTCAGCCTGTGCATGTGACTTTGCGCCACATTGAACTGCATCTTTAAGTTGGGATTCTTCTTCGTTCGGTTTTTCTTAAATGGATTGATTTCCGCAGCCAATAGCGTTGGAATGTGGAAGGCTTTGCCTCCGTTCAGTTCTGCCAAATGCTGTTTCCAAACGCCATTTTCATCGAACTTGACAATTGGACCTTCACGTCGGTTTCTGCCCTCAAGAAGTTGCTTGTCAAAATGTTCTTCAAGTGCGTAAACGCCTTTCTTTTCGCCATTGATAATGACGGGGATAAACGTGTAGTGGGTTGTTAGGACATCTTCCTTTTCGAAAAGCTTGTGGCCAAACCACTCCATCATGAAGGACCTTGTAGACGGGTTTTGGATAGAGAAGGTCTTGAGTCCTTTGTAAGCGTCGTCATCCCCCATTTTTATTCTAAACGACCATTTATCCGTCTTCAAATGATCTGTCCAATCTCCTTTAAACCGAATCTCAACGGGAACAAATTTACCATTGACATTAAGTTTAGCTGAGAAATAAGGCTTCATTTTACTTGTGATCATTCCTTTCTTTAGCGCCTTGCCTCTAAGAATTATCAACGAATCCATCGTCATAAAATCGATCTCCAATTCGAGTGCATTATCTGTCATTTTTGGAATTGAATGCTTGAAATAACCATTGATTTTGAAGTCATCAAAGTAGGTCGTGACTTCGTTGTCATTTCTAATGTAGATGATCAGTTCCTCAAAATCTTTATGGGCGATGAAGTTCATTTCAATCAATCCCCAATTCCCTTCTCTGTCAATGATTGTGGAATTCTCTTCATACAAATCACCTGAAGCGTCGTTACCAGAAATAATAATTGATCCAGCGCCGTCGCCAATGTTCCGCCAAACGGAAACAACGAAAGCATCTCCTTTTTCAACGCCTTCTAGATTTAGTCCAAATCCGTTTGGTGTTTTTGTATTCAAAGCAAGACTAAACTGTCCGTTTCTGGCCATTCTAGAAGACCGAAGATCTCCGCCAGTCAAACTGTATTTACCTGAAGTAAACTCGTCTCCATCCACTTTTTCTGCACCCGATGAAATTTTTAATGAATTGATTCCGTCAACAGAAACTGCATCTGAACAGGATGAAATTAATCCGGCTAAAACACACGTGATCCATAGAAACTTTTTCATAGTAGAGATTACTTTGTGTAGGACATATACATGGAGTCAATATCGAATTTCTTCTTTCCTACATAGCTTTTATTCAAGTAAATAAGCTCAGATCCTTTTTCGAGGAGTTTTAGATTTTCAGCGTCCATTGTTTTGATGGAAGTCACCTCAATTCGAGCAGGCCCGTATTCAGGTTTCTTGCGGTAACACGCAAATCCGTACTTAGAATTTTTGACACTTATATTATCGACGTAAACTACAGTTAAATCTTTAGCGGCCAAGGCAATATACGAACCATCTATTGAACAATTTGAGACACGTAATTCGGATCCTTCTCCGCCTGAAATTCCTTTATCTCCAGCGTTTGTAATGGAACAATTGTCAATTTCAATTTTACTTCCAGAGAAGTCAAGACAATCATTTCCAGTATTGGAAAAAGAAGAATTGGAAACTTTACCATGGCAGAAATCGGCATCGAAACCGTCGGAGTAAGCATTGGAAACTGTTGAATTCTGCACTGTGAATTCGCAACGAATCAAATTCAATCCGTCTTCGCAATTGTTATCTAAGAATTCACAATTATCAATCGATACGTTTCCTCCATAAAACGTTACTGCACCTGTTAAAGTCCAGCCGTTTTTATTCATCGTATTCAAATTATCAAAAATCGCATAGTTCATTTTTGAAGCTTCATCAGAAATCACCACAAATCCATTTGCCTTTCCGTCCGGTGATGAAATAAGAACTGGATTTTCTTTAGTTCCTCGAATATCTATAGGTGAATACGAAACAATCGACGCGTTATTTACAAGTTCAATTTTTGCTCCTGCTTCAATAACCAGGGTATAACCAATTGGAACATGCATGTCGCCTTTGAAAATATTTTTTCCGCTCAAGACAACTTCTTTGCTTCCTTTTACCGGAATTCGAATATGCGCCATTTTGTCTAAAAACTGAGGTTGTTTTGCCACTCCCCATTTCTCGATTCCCGCTTTAAATTCTGTAGCGCCGCAATTCTTTGCTCGGTAATGAATACGTCTTGGTTTTTCTTTCAATTTTATAAACTGAGGTTTTGCTTTCGATTGATAAGCTTTCAAGGTTGTCTTTGGCATCGGCACAATAACTTTCTTATTCGCTTTGGTCGAGTAACCGATAATTTCAAGATCAGCCGAGTGGAAGTTTCGAAGTGAAATTGTAACACTTCCATCTTCTCTCTTTTCCTCCAGATTTACTTTCAAGGCTATATCGGTAAATATTACATTCTCAGGCAATACTGCGAAAGGTACCATTTCTTCACTTTCCACATTCAGATTTTTCCGATGCTCGGCATATTCTGGAAGTTGTTCCCTAACTTGTTTTGCGTTGTTTCTAAAAAACTCCTTGTTGAGTTTTATATTCGGATACTCAAAACTCAACAATGTTTCGGCTGCCTTAATCTCCTCTTTCAATTCACTGAAAAGCGCATCGACGTAATTCTCACTTGAGAATTCCTTTAAGTATTCAAAATATTTTTCTTCTACTTTCGGATTCGATAGCACCGCCTCAATTAACGTAAAGTTCTGTTTACGACTTCGATCCAAACCTTCAATATCAACTTTCGTTTGAATGAGGTTCGGCGCCATAAAGCAATCATAAGCAATTGGTTCTAACTTATTCGTAACGGGGTTAAAGTAATTTCTTTGATTGTGCCAGATCAAGCCGTGCTTTCCATTAATGACATCGCTTAAGGCTATAAATTTGGCCAATGATTCCACATCGAAATAATCATCTACGTCTCTGTCGTGATTTCGATACCGTTCCATTTGACCTTTGGCAAAATTGAATTGCTTTGTTAAAGCTTCCGATTTATTCGTTCGGTTCTTTTTAAATGGTGTTACCTCCGCGGACTTAAATGCTGGAACTTTATAATATTTGTGTTCGTTTTTTTCCATGTAATGCAGCTGCCAAACTCCACTTTCATCAAACTTAACAATTGGACCTTCTCTTCTTTTTCGGTATTCTAAAAGTTGCTTGTCGAAGTGTTCTTCAATCGCATAAACGCCCATTTTCTTGCCATTGATTATTACAGGGACAAAAATATAACGCGTCGTCAGTATATCTTCGTTCTCATACATCTTATGTGCAAACCATTCCAACATAAATGAGCGTGTATCTGGATTCTGAATAGAGAAGGTCTTCATTCCTTTAAAGGCATTATCGCCACTAATCTTGATTCTAAATGACCATTTATTTGTTTCCAGATGATCCGTCCAATCTCCTTTTAAACGAAGCTCGATTGGTATTTTCTCCCCTGCTATCGTCAAGTTTGCCTCAACGTATTCCTTTAATTCTTTTGTAATTACGCCTTGCGCCAAAGCTATCTTTCTAAACTCCGTCAAGGTAGTATATGCAGAACTATTGATTTTGATTTCAAGGGCTTCGTGAGAATCATCAGGTTTTGAATTGTTGAAATATCCTTTAATTTTGATATCATCGAAGTAAGTCGGAATTGCTTCTGCGTTTAAGGCATAAATCAGAACTCTTTTATAGTCTTGTTGAGCAACGAAAAAAGATTCAATCTTCCCCCATTCGCCTTGTTCTTCAATGAACATTTGATTGAACTCATATTGATTTTGAGGCTCTTCTCCAGAAATGACCAAACCGCCGGTCTTTCCACTTAAATGCTTCCAAACTGAGGCTTCAATTATGTCTCCTTTTTTAACATTCTTGACTTCATAGGTAAACCCATACGGGGCCTCTTTGTTCAGTTTAACAGAATGCTTGCCGCTTCGTGCATGATCCGTAGATTGAGATTGCCCACCTCTAAATTCCACATTTGCAGAAATAAAATTGGCCCCTTTTAATTTTTCGGCATCACAAGAAACCGAAAGTGTATTATTCACTTCCTCCTCCTTTTCAGTAGAACAGGCGTTGAGTAGTAATAGCGCGAAGATGTAAAAACAATATTTCATATAAGCGGCTAAAATAATACAATTCACATCACAATTTTCATTTAAACGCATCGATCTGAAGTTCATTATAAAAACAGGTTCGCAACAGAATAATTTTTACTTTTAGCGTTGTGAAATTGAACAACGTTACTTCGTCCCTGATTATTACACTTTTGGTGATCGTCACATTGGTTTTTGGCAAATCAATAATTGTCCCTTTTGTGGTCGCTTTGTTGATCTGGTTCGTCGTTAAAAAGATGAGAAATCTAATTGATAAAATTGGATTTGTGCACAAGTACATTCCGATGTGGGTAAAGACTTTGATAGCTTCTTTTAGTATTTTCGCTTTGCTTTTTTTTATTGGTGAACTGTTAACGAAAAACATTGAGAACATTTCCGCATCCTATGACGATTATGCTTCTAATGTTGGAATAATTACCGAGAAATTGAATAGGTTACTTGGAATTAATTTAAATGAAGAGGCTTTAAAGTTCTTACATGATTTTGAATTCACATCTTACTTAGAATCTTTCTTTAACTCTATTTCGGAATTATTGGGCAGCATGGTCATGATCATTTTCTACACGGTGTTCTTGTTTATAGAAGAGACATTGTTCCAGAGAAAAATAAGTATGATTTTTAATGAAAACGGAAATAAAGACGGCTTCCAATCAACATTGAAGAAGATTGATCAATCACTTTCAAGTTACATCAGTTTAAAATCGTTGATTGCTTTGATGACATCAACACTGAGCTATTTCATCTTGCTTGGCGTCGGAATTGATTCACCAGTCTTCTGGGCCTTCTTGATCTTCATGTTCAATTTCATCCCTTCTGTCGGACCGATATTGGGCACAATCATGCCAGCTTTGTTTTCCTTGCTTCAATTTGGTCAATTCACCCCTTTCTTAATTATTCTGATCTCATTGGGAATTGTCGCTGTTCTTGTAGGGAGCCTCGTAGAACCACGATTAATGGGAAACACGCTAAACATAAGCCCGCTGGTTGCTATCCTCTCTCTAGCAGTCTGGGGCGCCATTTGGGGAATCATAGGAATGCTTTTGAGTGTGCCGATAACGGTGACGATGATTATCATCTTTTCTCAGTTTAAGGGGACGCGGAATATTGCGATATTGTTGAGTGAGAAGGGGAAGGTTTGATTGGACCTTAGATCGGTATAACAGCGCTACCGCTTGTTTTTCAAAAGCTAACGCTTTTTCTTGCCTTTTGGATTATTGGAGCAGTCGCAAGCTCCTTTTTGGACCGCTTCGCTTTTGGATTTAGGAACTGTGTTTGGTTGGATTTTAGACTGTTAGATTTTAGATTTTTAATCGATTAGATATTAAAAAATGGGAAGAGCCTATCTTTTATCACTTGTAGTCCTTTTTATGAGCGGTCTGATTTATTCATTAGTGCTTGGGATTTGGAAAGAAGTAAATAGTTTATACTTGTTGGGATTTGTCTCCACATGTATGGCTACAATTTTCTGCGGAATCGTAAACTTGATTTACTTTATCAAGCCGCTTCATTTATTATTGAGATTAATTTCCCCTGGAATCATCTCTTTTGCCGTAGTGTTTGAATTGTTCTATTCCTCAATCCACGACTTAATGTTTTTTAGTTTTTTCGCTGGTATCAATTTGCTGTTTGGGTTAGTTGTTCTGATAAAAGGAAAGATTCGATAGCTCGATAGCTCGA
>JBLHVW010000003.1:0-74568 GCA_047628775.1 Salibacteraceae bacterium
AAAGCAATCCAACATAAGCAGCCAACACCTAGCGCTAGCACATCTCAAAGGTTAAAATGAATCAAAGCATATTACTCGACAACCAACGCTCCATTTTTTCAACGCTAAGATCCTTGCGTTCAGCCAATGATTTCACCTGATCTTCGCCGATTTTACCGACACCGAAATACTTAGACTCCTCGTTCGCGAAATACCAACCAGAAACACTCGCTGTTGGCAACATCGCCAAACTATCCGTGAGTGAAACACCCGTAAGTTGCGTCGCATTGAGCAATTCAAACAATGCAGGTTTTTCTGTGTGATCTGGACACGCTGGATATCCGGGAGCAGGACGAATCCCTCTGTATTTCTCCTTGATCAATTCATCGTTACCCAATCCTTCATCTTGAGTATATCCCCAAAGATCCGTTCGCACTTTTTTGTGCAAGTACTCAGCAAAGGCTTCTGCAAGTCGATCTGCTAATGCTTTCAATAAGATTGAATTATAATCATCGTGATCTGCTTCGAACGCTTCTACTTTATCGTCAATACCAATTCCAGATGTTACAACGAATCCGCCAAGGTAATCTACAACTCCCGTTTCCCGAGGAGCGATAAAATCAGACAAAGCGATATTTGGAACACCTGCTGCTTTTTTCGATTGCTGACGAATAGAATGCTGAACCATCAATAATTCACTCGCGTTTTCAGGATCGTAAATATGAATGTCATCTCCAACTGAAGACGCTGGAAAGAGCCCAACAACTCCTTTATGCGTCAACCATTTTTCGTCTTCAATTTGCTTCAGCATCTCTTTTGCATCAGCGAAAAGTTTTGTTGACACTTCTCCAACAACCTCATCCGTTAGAATCGCAGGGTACTTTCCATGCAACTCCCAAGTTCTGAAAAACGGTGTCCAGTCAATATATGGAAGTAACTCATCAGTCGTAACCTCAACGTAGTTCACACCCAATTCATTCGGCTCAACGATATTCGTTTCTTCCCAATTGATTTGGTACTTGTTCTCCTGCGCTGTTTCAATCGGTAAAATTGTTTTCTTCGCTCTATTCTTTGCATGGTTCTCACGAACCTTGACATACTCTTCTTTAATTGACTTTACAAAAGCCCCTTTTTTACTTCCCAGTAACCTTTCAACTACAGTAACAGATCTAGAAGCATCGAGAACATGAACCGTTTGGTCCTTCTTGAAGTGCTCATCAATTTTTACAGCAGTATGAACACGAGATGTCGTCGCGCCTCCTATCATCAATGGAATTGACAATCCTGCCCGTTCCATTTCTTTGGCAACAGTCACCATTTCATCCAGCGACGGCGTAATCAAGCCGCTTAAGCCGATTACGTCAACATTATGCTCAATTGCCTCTTTGATAATTCTTTCCGGTGGAACCATCACGCCAAGGTCAATGATTTCGTAATTGTTGCATCCTAAAACAACGCCAACAATGTTCTTTCCAATATCATGGACATCCCCTTTAACGGTTGCCATCAACACCTTTCCAGAAAACGTAATTTTACCCCCTTTCTCTGCTTCAATGAATGGCAATAAATGAGCTACGGCCTTTTTCATTACCCGCGCTGACTTAACAACCTGAGGCAGGAACATTTTTCCGCTTCCAAATAAATCCCCAACCACGTTCATTCCATCCATCAATGGGCCTTCAATCACCTCAATAGGGCGGTCAAATATAAGTCGGCATTCTTCTGTATCCTCAACAATATAATCTGCAGTGCCTTTTACCAAAGCATGTGTAATTCGCTCTTGAACCGTTCCTTCTCTCCAGCTTAAATCCACAACGCGCTTCTTCCCTTCTCCGCCTTTTACGGTATCGGCATATTCAAGCAAACGTTCTGTCGCATCCTCTCTCCTATTGAAAAGCACGTCTTCAACACGCTCGAGTAAATCCTTATTGATATCGCTGTAAACCTCCAACATTGAAGGATTCACAATCCCCATATCCATTCCATTTTGAATGGCGTGATACAAGAAAGCGGCGTGCATTGCTTCACGAACCGTATTGTTCCCTCTAAACGAAAACGAAACATTCGAAACACCTCCACTCACGTGAGCACCGGGTAAGTTTTCTCGAATCCACTTTGTTGCGTTAAAGAAATCCAAAGCATTGTTGTTGTGCTCTTCCATTCCTGTTGCAACAGGGAAAATATTTGGGTCAAAAATAATATCGTTTTGGTTAAAACCAACCTTATCTACAAGCACGCGGTACGATCTTTCACAGATCTCTATTCGGCGCTCGTAACTATCCGCTTGACCGTCTTCATCAAAGGCCATAACGATTACAGCAGCTCCGTACCGTTTTACTTTTTTCGCTTGCGCAATGAAATTCTCCTCGCCTTCTTTCAATGAAATGGAATTCACAACGCCTTTTCCTTGAACACATTGCAATCCAGCTTCAATGATTTCCCATTTCGAGCTATCGATCATTACTGGAACTCTTGCGATATCTGGTTCGGCAGCAATAAGGTTTAAGAATTTCACCATGGCTTCTTTCCCATCGATCATTCCTTCATCCATATTGATATCGATGATTTGAGCACCACCTTCCACTTGTTCACGCGCAACACTTAAGGCTTCATCAAATAATTCCTCTTTTATTAAACGAAGGAATTTTCGTGAACCTGTTACGTTTGTTCGTTCACCAACATTTACAAAATTGCTTTCCGGAGTTACGATTAATGGCTCCAGTCCCGAAAGTTTTAAAGTCGCTTTATTCTTCGACATGTTTTTCAATTTCTCTAGGTGAATAATTTACCACCATATCTGCAATTGCTGCGATATGATCTGGAGTTGTTCCACAACAACCTCCAATAATATTTACTAATCCTTCGTCTAAAAACTCTTTGATTTGTTCGGCCATCAACTCTGGCGTTTCATCGTATTCACCAAATTCATTTGGCAATCCTGCATTGGGATGTGCACTCACTCCAAACGGACTATTTTTGTCCAGAACTTGAAGATAAGGCCGCATCATTGAAGCACCAAGAGCACAATTCAAGCCAACGGAAAGCAGGTCCATATGGGCAACGGAGATTAAAAATGCATCCGTCGTTTGGCCCGTTAACGTTCTTCCACTTTGATCCGTAATCGTTCCAGAAACCATGATTGGAATTTTCACACCACGGTCGTCAAAAACCTCATCGATTGCATACAAAGCGGCTTTGGCATTCAAGGTGTCGAACACGGTTTCAACTAACAGCAAGTCTACTCCACCATCCATTAAGGCGTTGGTTTGTTGCTTGTATGCCGTAACAAGTTCATTGAATGTGATTCCTCTAAATCCAGGGTCGTTAACATCTGGAGATATTGATGCTGTTCTGTTTGTCGGACCAATTGATCCAGCAACAAAGCGCGGCTTATGCGGTTCACGAGCGGTAAATTCATCCGCGACTTCTCGCGCAATTTTTGCACTTTGAAAATTAATGTCGTAAACAGCACTTTCCAAATTATAATCCGCTTGGGCGATTGTTGTACCCGAGAACGTGTTTGTTTCTGCGATATCTGCGCCAGCAGCAAAATACTCTGAATGAATTTCTTTGATTATTTCAGGCCGTGTTAACGATAACAAATCATTGTTCCCTTTCAAAGGGCTCTCATGATCGTCGAACCATCCTTTTCGGAAATCTTCTTCCTCGAGTTTATGGCGTTGAATCATCGTACCCATCGCTCCGTCGAGTACTAATATTCTATTTTTAAGTATTGATTTTATATCCTGCTTCATTGATATTATTTCTGACTACTGAAGCTGTGGGGATACAAGCTAACTTATCGTTTCTCAGTAAAAACCGAGATTGGATTTGGCACCTTTTCTAACTGAGTTAGTTAGGTTGCCAAGGTTTCGTAGGGCCTTATCCCTCCACCTTTCTTCATAAGTCTATTTGAATGAACTGGGACAAAGTTAGCACAAACATTATTCTAAACAAACAAAAAGCTTGATTCTAATAATGTTCACTTCAGATTAATTAACCATCATTCATTGAAATGAGTTTATTTGTGATTTCAAGGTCACAAAATTACATATATCTGCCTACAATGAAATACCTTTCCCTTCTACTTTTGATCTTTTCAGGAACTATCGCCATCGGTCAAAGCACTACTAAAAAAGCCTTTGCTGCAATGGACAAAAGCGATATGAATGCTGCAAAAATACACATTGACAATACTATCCTAGAGGGTTTAATTTCGGCTAGAACCTATTTTTGCAGATCGTTTATCTACAAGGAATTATACAACCCCGAGTCTAATAATTTTAACTCCACCTGAGGAAAAGAGACCAAAAGATCATTAATACTTTGTTTCAATTTGGACAAGGCAGAACAGTTTAAACATGGAACAATAAAATTGATGCAATTTATTGCAGCCTCTTATTACAATGACTGCATCAAGGCCTATCAGAAGAAAGAAAAAGTCGAAGTTCTAAATCTTTTATATTCCAAATCTCATGGAATTATGCTGATTGCCAATCCATCTTTCAACTTTACTGAATAGGATAAAATATAGCCAAAATGAAAAATGGTTTAAAATAAAGACCATCCTCTTTTCTAGCTAATTCAAGAAAGCAATTGTAAATTAGACGTCTATGAAACTTGTACTTATCTCTCTTTTGTTGTTGAGCTATTCAACTTTCGCTCAACTAACAACTTCAAACCTGCCGATTCTAATTATTACCAACCAACCGGGCCAGGTAATTCAAGATGATCCTCGTGTTAGAGCGCATCTAGGAGTTATTGACAATGGTGTCGGGAACATGAATAATATTAACGATCCATTTAACAATTACAACGATTCTATCGCGATTGAATACAGAGGATCTACATCTCAGCAATATCCCAAAAAAGGATACGGATTTGAAACGCAAGATGCCCTTGGAAACAACCTTCCTGTTGGCTTACTGGGAATGCCTGTTGAAAATGATTGGATTTTAAACGGACCCTATCCAGATAAAACATTGATTCGAAACGTATTGACTTTCCACCTTGCAAGAGAAATGGGGCATTATGCTTCAAGAACGCGCTATTGTGAATTGGTCATTGATGGCGACTACCGCGGGATTTACATTCTCATGGAAAAAATCAAAAAAGACGGAGACAGGGTTGATGTAGCAGATGTGCACATCCCGAATCAATGGAATGATACAATTACTGGAGGATACATCGTTAAGGTTGATAAAACTACAGGTGACGTGCCTTATCAATGGACTTCGAACTTCAACAATGAAGTGATTTTTCAATTTCAAGATCCAGAATACGATGAATTGGATCCGCTGCAGTCGAGCTATATGGAGAATTACATCAATGAATTTGAGGCGGCAATCAACGGCCCAAATTTCGCTGACAACGCTTTGGGTTGGCCAGCATACATTGATGAACAGTCATTTCATGATTTCTTTATTCTCCAAGAGTTAGGAAGAACTGTTGACGGTTATCGCTCAAGTTCATTCATGCACAAAGACAGAAACACCTTGGCTTGGAATGCAAAACTTGTTGCAGGACCAATGTGGGATTTTAATCTTTCTTACGGAAACGCAGATTACTGCGATGCCGATGAAATTTACGGATGGCAATATGAATTTGATGACATCTGCGGAAACTTCTCTACTTCCATTCCCTTTTGGTGGGAGAAATTGCAAGAAGATTGGCTTTATGAGCAGAATTTAAGATGCCGTTGGGAGGAATTGAGACAAGGCGTGTTAAGCACAGCCTACATCAATAATTACATTGATTCAGTTGCTTTGGAGTTAACGGATGCTCGAATTCGAAATTTCCAGAGATGGCCAATCATTGGACAATATGTAAACTGGAATGGATTCGTAGGTCAAACCTACCAAGAGGATGTTGACTTCCTAAAAACATATATGGAGCAACGCTCTGTTTGGATTGACAACAACCTACCTGGAAATTGCAATGTAGCAATAGAGGAACAAGAATTTGTTGCGTTGTACCACAAAGCTTGGCCAAATCCATTTACAAATCAATTGGCGATTGGGTTCTCCACTTTTGGAATTGGAGAAGTGGTTGTTGAAATTCGAGACCTTTCAGGCCGTCTTGTAGAACAATGCAAGCTCGGCGAGAAATTTGCAGGCGCGCACGCGATTGATTTAAAGAGCGCACAATGGGACAGAGGAAATTACCTTTATACCGTCTTGTTCAACGGAACAGTTCTTCATACGGGCAAACTCATAAAAATGTAAACAATGCTTAAAAGTTTTGCCGACGCTTTTCGCGGAATTTTTCTTTTGATTCAATCGGAGCGGAATTTCAAAATTCATGTTGTTGCTCTCATTTGTGTTTGTGCCGCTGGATTCTACTTTGAAATCAACAGGTTTGAATGGATCGTTATTGTTCTAACTTCGGCTTTAGTATTGGGATTGGAAAGTGTCAATTCGGCTTTGGAAAAACTCTGTGATGAAGTCACCGAAGAACGTAAAGAATCCATTAGAATAATAAAAGACACCGCAGCCGGAGCTGTTTTGATTGGCGCAATTGCGGCGATTGTTGTGGCGGGGTTGATTTTCTCAAGGTATCTTTAAGCGTCAAATTAGTCCTTCTGATAGCCATTGGAATCTCCAAAAAAACTCCAAAAGCAAGCCCCCCCTTCTCAGTAAAACACATAAGGGATTCGTTTAAAATATCCTGTTAAAAGGAGTATGTTCAATTGCAACTAATTCTTGATACAAATTCACTTTGTATAGTAATTCTGAATTCGATATCTTTGATTAATTGTATTACAAACATTGCTACTTAATGCTCAAGAACTTCTTTTCCATCGTTTCAAAAAATGGCATAAATCATATATTTTTAATTTTAGCCCTTTTTGGTTCGGCCCAACTATCTGCTCAACATTCGTTCGATTATGACAATTCGATTCCTGTAGTTCGAATTTCGGACACATTAGAGAACCCATGGGCGGGAGGATTAAATTTCATCCAGATTTCAGAATTCGATTACAATCAGAATGGAATGATGGATCTTTTAGTATTCGACAGAAGCAGTGATCAAATTAAAGTCTATACTCAAGAAACGGGACCCAATGGTCTTTTTTACCAACATCAATTTGGCGCAAGCGAACTTTTCCCGCCCGATTTACGGTACAGAGCACAACTCTTCGATTATGACAATGACGGAAGAAATGACCTCTTTACATGGGGAATTGGAGGACTAAAAGTATACCGCAATGTTTCCAATGGTGTAAATGGACTGCAATGGATAGTATTTAAAGACATTGTTTATTCGGACTACGCAGTTACAGGCATCAATCCACTATTTATCAGTGCAGACGACATACCAGCCCTTGTTGATGTGGATTACGACGGTGATCTGGATATTTTAACTTCAGACGCCCAAGGTCTGCGCATCGAATACCACCAAAACCAAAGCATGGAAACGTATGGGATTCCTGACTCCCTTCTTTTCGTTCAGAAAAATGAATGCTGGGGAAAGTTTACCGAAGGATTAAATTCAAGCGTCGTAACGCTGTTTGATCCTAATCCGCCATGTGTTGGAGGCAATATTCCAAATCCAGAAAAGAACGCAACCCTTTCAGAATACAAATTAATTGCGCATCAAGGAACATCTATCTTGGCTTTAGACATAGACAGCTCTGGTGTACGCGATCTAATTCTCGGAGATGCCGCATACAATGGGTTGACACTTCTTTTAAACGGCGGAACGGCTGTAAACACGGACTCACCGATGATTAGCTTTGACGATGCATTCCCTTCCTATACTACCCCAGTTAAATGCAACAATTTTCCAGCTTCATTCTACGTAGATGTCGATTTTGATGGATTGAATGATTTGATTGTTTCCCCGAACTCCGAAAATTCTTCTTTTGATAAAAACAGCGTCCTTTTTTATAAAAACCTCGCTTCGAACGGTCAGCCAACATTCAGTCCCGTTTCGACAAATTTCCTTCAGTCGAGTATGATTGAACACGGAACGGGTTCTATCCCTGTACTCTTTGATTACAATGAAGACGGCCTTAAAGACCTAATCGTAGCAAACTATTACAACTACAAAGCAACAAATCAAAAAGAGAGTTTAATCGCGTTGTATTTAAATACTGGAACCTCAACAGCACCTGTATTTAAATTCATTGACGATGATATTTTGAATCTTGTTAACGCAAATTTAGGCTTGCGGTCTGTCCCAGCTTTTGGTGATATTGATAATGATGGCGACGAAGATCTATTTCTTGGTTTGGAAGATGGAACGCTCATTTTTTATGAAAACACATCGACGGGAAATGGAGCTATTTGGGCACTTGGAACACCAAATTACCAAGACAATCAAGCAAACACTATCAGTGTCAATGCCTTTAGCTACCCGCAATTATTCGATCTTAATAACGACGGATTACTTGATCTACTTCTTGGAAACAGACTTGGGAATATTATCTACTATCAAAATGTTGGAAGTGCCACAATTCCATCGTTTGAGCTCATGAACTCTACACTAGGACAAGTTGACATTCTCCCTGGAAACCAAAGCTCGAACGCTTCAATTCATTTCTTCCGTGAAAACAATGAAATCCATTTACTATGTGGGTCATTTAAAGGAACACTATCCTATTACACCGACATCGCTACCAACTTAGCGCAAGGAGCTTCATTCAATCTTGTTTCAGACAATTATCAAGGAATTGATGTCGGGAAACACTCCTCAATCTACTTGGATGATATTGATGACGATGGAATTCTAAATGCTTTTCTTGGGCAAGACCTTGGCGGAATCTTCCACTACAATCTTAATGAAGGATCCATTGGATTGACCGAACAAAGCCAAACTCAATTGGCCATTTACCCAAATCCTGCAATAGAATTCGTAACGATAAGCGCTGATGAATTGATCAATAGCATTGAGGTTGTCGACATGAGAGGCCGCATTCAATTTTCAGAAAACAACATCAATAAAATGGGGTTAACTGTTCCGGTAATTGATCTGGATGCTGGAATCTATATACTGCTGGTTGAATTGACATCAGGTCAATTGGTATCCAAAAAATTAATTGTCAGATAATTAACCGTAAAAGTATTTAAAATGTTTCAATTCTGGAGAACGTATAAATCTAAAATGCTCGAAGAAGTAAATCCTTCCAGCCTGGGATTGTTCCGCATTTTAATTGGTTTTATCCTCTTTATTCAAACGGTTTCATTCATGTCCGACGACTTTGTCACCAAGAATTTTGTTGATTCGAACATTCGGTTCACATTTTCAAGTTTTGAATTTCTGGAGCCTTTATCAGAACAAGGCATGAATTTGCTACTCTTCGCAATGATGATTGCATCCATTTTCATCATGCTCGGTCGGTTTTTTAAAATTGCTACTGCCTTTTTCGGGTTGGCTTTTACCTATTTATGGCTGTTAGACAAAAGCTACTTCAACAATCACTATTACTTCATTTCTCTTCTTGTTCTTTTACTGCTGATCTCGAATGCGGATGCTTGGGGTTCGCTTAAAGGGAAAAACAAAAAAGCTACAGTACCTTATTATCAGGTTTTTGCCTTAAAAGCGCAAATCTTTCTAACATTTTTCATTGCCGGCATTAACAAAATCAATTATTACTGGATGGTTAAACACCAGCCAATGAAACACATACTTGAAGCTAAGTCCGAGCTGAACGGATACGATTGGCTTAACTCTTCATTCTTTTCGGGCTTCTTTTCATGGTCAGGACTTCTTTTTGATCTTAGCATAGGCTTTTTACTTTGGATCCCGAAAACGAGACGTCTTGGAGTTTCGATTTTCATCGTATTTAACCTACTCAATTATTGGCTGTTCCATGACATTGGAGAAATTGGAATTTTCCCCTTTTTATTATTGGCGTGCATCCCCATTTTCTTGAACCCGATTAAAACATCAAAAAAATTAGAATGGCTCGTTCCAAATAAAACCAAAATTACTTCTAAGTCAACTTCCAATCCGATATTGGTCTATATTCTTTCTGGCTTTTTAGTGCTCCAATTAGTACTTCCTTTTCGACATCTATTGTATGAAGGACACGTAGACTGGAACGGACTTGGCCAGCGCTTTTCATGGAGAATGAAAATTATGTACAAAGAAGTCGATATGCACTTTTACCTTGTTGAGAAAGGTAAAACTGATAAGTTAGAAGTCAACCTAGGTAATTTTCTAAATGATAAGCAGTACACCAATCTCATGTACTACCCCGACTTCATTCCTCTTGTTGCGCAATACATTAAAAAAATAGGCGTCGAAAAAGGTCTGAAAGATCCAAAAGTGCTCGTTGACTTCAAAGTGGGCTTCAACGGAAACAAAAAAATGATTTTAGTCGACCCTGAAGCAGACTTGTCAAAAGTGAAATATGCGACGGGAAATGAGTTATATTGGTTGAAATCAAAGGTTTGGTAAACAAAAGAGACGTTCTACTCGGTGTTTAACACACAATTAAAAAAAACAACGGTATCTTTGTATAATAGACGAACTAACCTCGCTTCTTGTTAATAATTATAAGTCACCTTTCTATAATTAGCAATACGTTGCCGTAATACTTAATATGAATTATGCTTAAGATAATTAAATTCAATACTTTTTTTGGCTATCAGCCTAAATCTATACTCTCGATTTTAAGTTTAATTTTTCTGTTTAATTTTTCTGGAATCGCTTGCGATACTTCCCCAATATTAACGGCATCTAATGTGAATAATGTCGGTGGTGGTTTCTTTACATTTGACTTTCAAGTCTGTATAGGCAACAATGGTTCTGTCGATGGATTGGACGTAACAATGGGATGTGGATTGAATATCACGGCAACAAGTGCTGCTGTATTAAACAATGGAGGGAATATTGCAACTGCTAATATTGCTGGAGGAGTTCTAACTTACACATATGGAGGAGCAGGAGACTTTGAGCCAAACGATGGTATTGCAGGTCCATGTTTCACAATGACACTTACGGTAGATGGTAACCCCGAGAATTGCTCCGTCACCACGACAGGAATTAACGATGGCTGCTTGATTATCTCTACCTCCTGGTCAACCACCGTCCCCGGTCCCTGTATTGTCGACTTTACAATGATTGCCCCCGGCTCTCTGGCTGGAAATACATTAGGTGCTGGAAATACATGCACACTCCGGCCAAGTCAGGATCAAACATTTGAAATCACCATTCCATGCAATGACACGTGGACAGTAACGCTCTGTAATGGAGGCTCGACATGGGATACCTATCTCTACTTGGGAAATTCATGTTGCGCTTCAAATGTATCCTTAAATGATGATTTCTGTGGACTTCGATCCCAGATCACTACAGTTCTTATTCCAGGTGTTTACTACCTTACTGTGGAAGGGTATAGCTCCACAGCTGCAGGAACATATACGCTAGATGTCACTAGTGCAAATCCTTGCTCAGTTTTACCTGTCACACTTTCTGAATTCTTAGGGAATTATGATGATGAAAGCAGGAGTAACCTCCTAAATTGGACGACCATAACGGAAAGCAATAACGATTACTTTGTCTTGGAACGATCATCGGATTTACTCTCGTTCGATGAAATCGCTACTATTGACGGAGCGGGAAACTCGTTGCACAAAAAGCATTACTCTTATAGTGACCCAATTGAAACCTCTGGACTTTTCTATTACAAACTAAAGCAAGTTGACTTCGACGGTTCATACACCTACTCAAATGTGATCGCATTAGAAACGAGTTTCAATACATCATCTTTCTTCGCCAGTGTTTATCCAAATCCTACTAAAGATGAATTCACTATCGCGACAAACGCGCGATTGGAATCCAATTCGATCGAAGTTGAAATCTATTCAAGTCAATCAAAACTTATTCATTCGGAGTCTCTAACAGGATCGACGAATGCTTCCAATTACACAATCGATGTGCGTTCTCTAGAAAGTGGAATATATACCATTCACTTGCGTTCTGGAGATCAAGTCGAAGTAAAAAAGATCGTGATTATTTAATCCAGTTCACTTCTTAAATTATTTAAACAGGCTTCTAATTCATTGGGAGCCTGTTTTGATTTAAAGCGGTATTAAGGATAGAGGTGAAGTGCTTCTATGATGATAGCGAGATATTTGAGAAGGTGAAGGGGGGGTAAGTTGTGGAAATAGCTTCGTTTATTGCTCCTTACGATTCTGTATGATGCGTTATTTTAATTTCAAAATATCAGATTTCAAAATTTCTATATTGTCCTTTATATGATTTTCGATTTGTTCGTATTCTTTTAGATTACCAGCACTAATTGAATTTATTTGTTCAAGAGTTTTAGTATTTACGATTCTCAACTCATATCCCCATTCCGTTTCTGTATCGCCAGGAACCTCAGGAAAAGCGTTACTAACGACACGTGTTAATATTAAAAAATCGACATCCACCTCTTCAATTATTGGTGTGCAATATTTTTTATCAAAGACACCTTGATATGCGACACCCATCAGTTTTTTGAAAGGGAATGGTTCTACTTGAACACTTTCGAACTTATTAAGTTCTGTTTCAATAAAAGGATTAAAGTCATATCCAGCCCCTGAATAACCATTTGAACATTGAACAACAAATATTTTAAGGGTGTCAATGTTTAAAGTTTCATTTATTATTGTTGCTTCGAAATTAACACTGTCTTTTACAGTTACATTTAAGTCTGAATTATGAGCGTTCTTTTTTTCGGTCGAATTACAACCTACAAGCATAAAACAAAGTAGAGTTATTGGAACAAGACCAATCAATATGGTTTGTGATTTGAAATTCATTGGATTTAAGATACAAATATCCTCACCTAGTGTTCAACTTTTTTGACTGGAACTTATTATTCGGTAACGTGATGACTGTAAATGAACAAAAGTCCACTCCAAATCCCAACTTAGTCCTTCCGATAGGTATCGGAGCCGCACCCCCCCTCCAAAAAGCAAGAATCCACAACGTCGCACTAAATATGATTGAGTGAGCCCTAACTGCCTGAATTACCAAACGCAAAAAAGGCGCCCATTTCTGAACGCCTTTACCAATTTCTGTAGACGCATCACAACCAAAGTCGAACCAAAACCCAAAAAGTAAAATCTCTGAATGTATTGTGAATAAATGAATATTAGATGTTTATGAAATGTGTGTTTTTATCTTGCTCATTCTGAAAATGTAGTTTTAACTCAGTGTCCATATTTATGTTGCAATTCCAATAGCTGGAATCGATAGCTATCGGGATGAACCAGAGAAAGCATTGCTTTCGAATACGAAGCCCCGTCCCCAGAACAAATAGCTGAGGTACGACAGCGTGTCGCTGGAAACCCTTAAACGCAAAAAAGGCGTCCATTTCTGAACGCCTTTACCAATTTATGTGGTGATAGCTGGAATCGAACCAGCGACACATGGATTTTCAGTCCATTGCTCTACCGACTGAGCTATATCACCGTTTTAATTGTGCGGGCAAAGGTAATAACTTCTTTCTATTAACCATAAAGGTTAATTACTTTTTTTTCTTGATTATCTTTGCGCAATGATATCAGAGAACATTGTACTTGTAATTGACGCCGGGAACACTTCTATCAAAGTAGGACATTTTCAGGAAGATACGCTTGTTGACGTGCATCGTTTTTCAAACAATGACATGGATAAATTTTATTCATATTTAGATGAAAATAATTCTTCAAGTCGTGTTTTATCTTCTGTTTTATCGGATAAAGCCACCCAAAACATAGTTGAAAAGACAAATTCGTTTCTTGTTACGACAGAAACTTCGCTTCCAATTCGCATTGAATACGGCACAAAAAACACGCTTGGTGTGGATCGAATGTGCAACGCCGTAGCTACTTCTGTTTTATTAAAAACTGCATTTGGTGTCAGTATAGACATTGGAACTTGCATAAAATTTGATCTCGTTTCTAAAAATGATGGTTATTTGGGAGGATCAATTGCGCCAGGTATCAACCTAAGATACAAGGCTTTAAATGACTACACAGGTAAATTACCACTGCTTTCCAATAAATCAGCAACACAACTCGTTGGTAACGATACCAATTCAAGTATTCAATCTGGTGTTTTGAACGGAATGAATGCTGAGATTAACGGATTGATTAAGATGTATTCTGAACAATATAGCGACTTAACTTTTTTTATGACAGGTGGGGATACAAGATACTTTGATTTAGACTCAAAAAATGACATCTTTGCAGACGAAAATTTGACCTTAATCGGTCTATTTGAAATATTTAAGCATAATGGGTAAAATCATATTTATACTTCTATTGTTCATTGGGAATTTATCCATTGCTCAAAATTCTATTAACTCAACTTTTAGCTCTTATGGCATTGGTGAATCAAACGGCTTAGACCATTCGACATTTTTAGGCGTTGGGAATGCGACCATTTCGATGGTAGATTCAACAGTCCTAAACTTTTACAATCCTGCATCTTACTCATCAATTGGAAAGGGACAACCTCTTTTTTCTTTTGGTACTTCAAGTCGATTATCGAATTACAATGAGGGAAGCGCAAACGAATTCAATACAAATACATCCATTCAACATTTCGCTTTTGGACTATCCTTCGCGAACCGTTTGGGAATGGCTTTCGGCTTGCAACCATACAGCAGAAGAGGATACGACTTTAATGTTGGTGATTTTATTGATTCAGATTCAATCACATACACCTACCAAGGAACTGGAACGATCAACAAAGCCTTTCTGGGATTGTCCGCTGATATTATAAAGCTTGACAGTACGCGTCTTTCGGTAGGAGCTAATTTGGGATTCCTTTTCGGAAACGTTTCAAACACAAGAAAAGCAGTTCTGTTTAGTACAACACAAAATGGTGGTGTTGGAGTTAAAACGTACGATATTCGTTCATTTCACTACGATCTAGGACTTTCATTTAGCCACCAATTTAATTCGAATCACTCTGTTGGAGTTTATGCAACATTTGATCCGCTCCAAAAATTAAACACGACTTACGAAGAAGGGGTTTATTACGCTTCACAGGTTGATAACCCAAGCACTTACGACACTTCGTATTATCTTTCACAAACTTCGGGGACGTTAACGAATGTACCTAAACTCACGTATGGCTTTAGCTATAAGTACAGGTTTACGGATTCTAAGAAGATCCAACGTAAGTTGCATCCAGAGTTTGCTGTTTATGCGACATACAGCACTTCAGACTGGTCGAAATTTGAAAACACATTTTCAACAGATTCGGCAACAACTTTCTTTAACACTTCGAAGATCTCATTTGGCGTTCAATTCATACCGGAAGCAGAGTTTCAGCTGAACACAGCAACAACAAGTTTTTTAGCTAGAGTGAGATACAGAGCTGGTTTCTACAGCTATACGCTCCCTTACACAACGAATGGTGATCAAGTTTCAGATTTTGGCACAACATTTGGTTTTGGTATACCGATTGCTGTTCAGAAATCGCTATCATCTATTAACTTTGGATTCTCAGTTGGTAGCAGAGGAGTAGCTGATCAGACCCAATTAAAAGAAAACTATTACGGAATAAGCCTCGGAATTACAATAGCACCAGGTGATACTGAAAAGTGGTTCCGTAAGCGAAAATTGAACTAACTAAAGTGATAAATATGAAACTAGGAAGTATCTTATTAGGAGCATCGATGATTCTTGCAAGTGCAACGTTTGCACAAGACGATAATCGCGAATGCAAAAGAATGCGGTTTATAGCTAACGAAGCTATGAGAGTAGAGAATTATAAAGAAGCAACAGAGTATTTTATCAAAGCTGAAGTTACTTGTGGACCAGACTTCTTGAAAAATGATAATGGTGAAGACATTGGATCAGCGAACTACGATCGTTTAACTGGAAGTCTTATTCGTGTTATTAATGTGGAAACAGATGCTGACGCGAAAAAATTGTATGCTGATACATTGTGTGCTATTTGGGACAGAATGGATGAACAGAGCCTGTACGACAACAAAAACGACATGTACAGAGGAAATTTTGAACTTCAAAAATCAACTCCTGGTTATTTAAAAGCGGATAAGTACTTTACGCGAGGAATTGCTGCTCACGCAAATGGCGGAACTCCAGTTCAAGAGATGTACATTCCTTTGCATTACTACAACACGTTTACACTTTTCCTCATGGAGCAAGATGCAGAAAATAAAAATGTGATAAAGAAAAGAATGATCAATGATTATTTTGATTTATCAAAATTGATCACAAAATCAAACTTCTCACTTAGAGCACAAGAAGGTATTACAGTTTATTTCAACTCGGCTGTTCAAACATGTGATGATTTAACACCAGAGATTGCCGGATTCATTGCAGATCTTTCAGAAGACGTTGAAGCAGCTAAAAATTCTTTAATGAGCTTAATCGATTTGATGGAAACAAAGAGATGTGAAGATACACAGGAATACATGGACTTGATCAATGCGTATTTGGAAAGAGATCCTGAATCTTTGAAAGCGCTTGAAATGAAAGCGAAGATTTTGGAGAAAGAAAACAAATACCGCGAAGCAAATGTTATTTACGAAAAGTTAATTGCTTCTCCAGAAATAACAGACGAACGGAAAGCGGAATTGAAGTACAAAATTGTAGACAACCTTTTCAAAATGAGATCTTACAACGCAGCTTACAGCAAAGCAATGAACATTCAAGGAAAATTTAGAGGAAAGGCAATGTCGATAGCGGGACAGTGTGTTGGTCAATTGGCAAACGAATGTGGCGTAAGTACTTTCGATAGAAATTGCAACTTCATCTACGCTGTTCAACTTTTAGAGCAGTCTGGAGGAGCTGCAGGTGCTAGCTTAATTACAAGCTACAAGGCAAAATTCCCGACAGCAAGAGATTGTTTCGGCGAAGGAAACCCTGCATCAGTTACTCTTGAATGTTGGGGAGTAACGGTGAAACCGTGCAACTAGAATGAAGTCAAATTCATCGAAAAAATTATTTAGAATACCTGCTGTGATTTTCGCAGCAGGTATTCTTATTTCATGTGTAAATGATTTGGACACAATTGAAAAAGTAACCTTCGATGACAAAGCAGCGGGAGAAGTGATGGCCAATGCCGAAGTTCTAATTACTGACTCAGGATATGCCCAAGTGAGAATTCACGCTGTGATAGCGGAAACCTTCAAAGTGCCAGAAAGAGTTACAAAAATCAAAGATGGAGTTACTGTTGACTTTTACTCTCCTGACGGGAAAATTGTCTCAAAATTAACGGCTTTGTATGGAGTGGTGAACCACCAAACAGGTATCATGTTTGTTCGGGATTCCGTTGTGCTCCGCAACATTAATAAAAATCAAATTCTTGAAACCGAAGAATTGTTCTACAATCAACGCGACAGTTCTATTTACACAGACCGAAACGTGATTGTAAGAAGAAACGGCAAGGTTGGAACGGGCTCAGGCATCCGAACAACTCAATCTTTCAGCTCCTATAGAGTTAATAATCCAGTTGGTGAAGCTGCGATGTCCGATTCTGATTAGAATCACTACTTTTATCAAAAACTTACGCAATGCAGTTGTACAATAAAATCATGCTTTTCTTTTGGCTTTTCATCGGAGTCCTAATTTTCGTAATTGTCACTTACATGGGATTCACTGAGAAAAGTGGCTTTAAAATCTGGGCATATTATTACCTGTTTTCTGGACTTTCTTTCCTCATGTACTTCGTTCGTCGTTGGATGATAAAACGCATGGAAAAGCACCTCAAATACATGGCAGAGAAAGAAGCCAGCGAAGAATAGAAAACCCCTTCCATCACATTTATAGTTAATTCATTAGCCTCTACGTTACCTTAGTCACATTCTTGATTACAATGGTTGAACAATTCTGTATTTTTAATTGTTCAAGACAGAAATATGTTGAATTTTGTAACTAAACCTGCAATGAACTTGTCCTATATACAATGAAAATTGCGCAACTTATAACCCTTTTGAGTTTTCTTCTTTTAGGAGGAAGTTTAAATGCTCAAAAGCTTCTCAAAGGAACAATAACGGATGAATTAGGCAATCCAATTCCGCATGCCAAGGTGTTCGTTAAAAACTCCACGGAGCTAAGAACGGTGGCCGATGCCGACGGGTATTATGAAATGCGATTGATTCCGGATGAGTATTTTCTGTTTTTTAGTGCAGGTGGCTATGACACGCGAGAAGCATACGTTACAATTTCAGAAATTACGGTTACCAAGGACATGGTCCTTTTTCCAACGAAGATTCAAAATATTGAAGATATCAACGTATCCGTGAAAAAATCGAATCCTGGACGCGAAATCATGTTAAAGGTGGTCGCGAAAAGAGATCAGACGAATCTATGGAATTATCCGCATTCCGTTCATGGTTATATCAAGGCGACTGAGAAAATTACGCGAAAAGAAGATGACAAACCTGAAGATGAAAAGAAAACAAAGAAGGATTCCGATGAAGAAGTAAACACTGACCCTTCAGGTATTGAAGATCCATTTGCAGAAAAACACAAAGCAGATGAGGAGTTGTCCAAAAATATGAATTTGATTGAGGTCGATTTTATACGAAATTATGGATCTAAATGGAAAGTAAAGGAGTTAAGAACCGCATTTGAGCAAAGAGGAAGCAAAAGAAACAAACTCTATTACACAACGACGGTTAAATCAAATTTCAATTTCTTCTCCAACTTATTGCATTTGGATGATTTGCACCAAACACCTGTGAGTTCGCCTATTTCTGGACCAGGGATTTTATCCTACAAATACAAACTCGTTGAACAATACGAGGAAAACGGACAAAAAATAAGCAAGATTAAAATAATCGCTCGAAATACGGCGACAACAACTTTAGCGGGTCATATTTATGTCGTTGATTCGCTGTGGTTGGTTCAAAAACTAGAACTGACAATGGAGAAAGGCAACCTGCTTGTCTATGATTACTTCACAATCACTCAAGAGTTTGACCATCCAGGAGATACGATGTGTGTTCTAAGAAAACAGGTTTTAGATTACGGAGTAGAATACAAGAATGAAACATCGACGTGTACGACAACCGCCAATTTTGACAGTTATAATTTCGATCCTCAATTCCCACCTAAGTTTTTCGGAAATGAAGTGGCCATCACTGAACAAGAAGCTTACGATAAAGACACAACGTATTGGAGTGAAAAACGCCAGGTTAAACTAACACCAGAAGAACGCCAATTCATCATTACCAAAGACAGTATTTACGACGCACAGCATCGAACGGAATATTTAGATTCTATAGATAAAATATTCAATAAGGTGACTGCACTAAAGGTGCTTTGGTGGGGAATCGATCATCGGAATCGAGCGAAAAAGACGCAATGGGGATTCAGCTCTATCGCAGGTCTGGCTCGGCCAATTTACATTGCAGGCCCGAGAATTGCACCTGGTTTTTCCTTCTTTAAAAAATGGGATGATGAACGGTGGATAGATTTTGAAGCGGAAGTTTCTTACGGGTTTATGAACTCGGATATAAAGGGTGACATTGGTGGCGATTTCAGATACAGTCCTTTTCACTTTGGAACCGTCGGATTTAAATTGGCCCATGGGTTTGATGCCATTCGAGGATTTGACGCAATTACCCAAATCTACAAGCGGGATAATTTCATAGAAGTTACGGATTTAACAATCGACCATTCTTATGAAATATTAAATGGGATGTATCTTGAAACAGAAGTTTCATTTACGGAACGAAGAAGTCTCAAAGACTACGAGTTCATCACAGCGGTCGATGAAGTTCTACCAAACAATGAACCAACTGAATTTCAAGCCTATCAAGCCTTAATTTTTGGCGCAACTTTGAAGTACACACCAGGCCAACGCTACATGCGTGAGCCGAACAGAAAAGTAGTTTTGGGTTCAAAATGGCCAATGTTTTATGCTTGGTACGAAAAAGGAATTCGTGGTGTTTTAGGAAGTGATGTAGATCATGACTACATCCGATTTGGAATTCTGCAGACATTTAAGATCGGAACCCTTGGTACGTCAAGTTATCATGTAACGACAGGTCTGTTCTTAAACACGAATCGACTTCAAGATGCGGATCAAAAATTCCACAGACGAAGCGACCCTTTTTGGTTCTCTAACCCATTGTATTCGTTCCAAGGATTGGATTCTACACTTCCGACGCAAAAGATCTACTACGAGGCGCATTTCGTTCACCACGACAACGGAGCGATCTTAAACAAGATTCCGTTCATGAAGAAAACAGGTATTGGGCTTGTTATTGGAGGAGGAGCGCTATACATCCCTGAATTCAATTGGCAGCATTTTGAAATCCTTGCTGGATTGGAACGTAATTTCAAATTCTCTAAGCGCCGTTTGCGTGTTGGAATCTACGGCGTTCTCTCCGATGGGAATAAAATTGATCCTACTCCAAGTTTTAAAATTTCATTCGCCGTTCTGAACAATCGGAATTTGAAGTGGAATTTTTAAGATTGATTGTTCGATCTTTAGATCGTTCGAATATTCGATAAATCGGACCATCGAATAATCGCTTTTTCTCTTAAATTTGTCTTCAACAAAAAATTGAGCCATGTACAGCAAAATGAAAGATCATCTTCAGTCGGAATTAAAAGCGATTGACGAAGCCGGAATATATAAGCGAGAAAGAATTATAACTTCGCCTCAAGGAGCAAACGTTCATGTGAGCACTGGAGAAGATGTGATCATCATGTGTGCAAACAATTACTTGGGTCTTTCATCTCATCCAGATGTAATTCAAGCTTCAAAAGATGCCTTGGATTCGCATGGTTTTGGAATGTCATCGGTTCGATTTATTTGCGGTACTCAAGACATACACAAAGAACTTGAAGCGAAAATCTCTAAGTTCTATGGCAATGAGGATACGATTCTTTACGCAGCGGCATTTGACGCCAACGGTGGGCTTTTTGAACCTTTATTTACAGCAGAAGATGCTATTATTTCTGATGAGTTGAACCATGCTTCTATCATTGATGGCGTTCGTTTGTGTAAAGCACAGCGTTACCGATACAAGCACTCAAACATGGAAGACTTGGAAACGCAATTAATAGCAGCCCAAGAACAACGCTTCAGAATTATCGTGACAGACGGTGTTTTCTCGATGGATGGTGATTTGGCCAAAATGGACGAAATCTGTGCATTGGCTGATAAATATGACGCTTTGGTAATGTCAGATGAGTGCCATTCTGCTGGATTTATTGGAAAAACAGGTCGTGGTGTTCCAGAACATTGTGGAGTTGAAGACCGTGTTGATATTATAACTGGAACTTTAGGAAAAGCATTAGGCGGTGCAATGGGCGGTTATACAACTGGACCAAAAGAAATCATTGACATGCTTCGTCAAAAGTCGCGCCCATATTTATTCTCAAATTCATTGGCCCCATCAATTGTTGGTGCCTCAATTAAAGTGTTTGATATTTTAAGTTCGAATACGGAGCTTAGAGATCAACTTGAGGAGAACACAAAATACTTCAAGGACCAAATTGTTGCTGCTGGTTTCGATATCAAACCGGGTGATTCACCAATTGTTCCGATCATGTTATACGATGCGGCATTGTCACAAAAATTCGCAGATAAATTATTAGAAGAAGGCGTTTACGCTATTGGATTCTTCTACCCTGTTGTAGCGAAAGGCGCAGCTAGAATCCGCACGCAAATTTCTGCGGCTCACTCTAAAGCTGATTTGGATAAAGCTGCAGCTGCATTCATCAAGATTGGTAAGGAATTAGGCGTAATTGACTAAGATGATCTCTAAAGGAGAACTTCACGAATTGGACGCGATTCTAAAGCTTACACGAGCTTGTGGCAAACACATGCGTGATAATGGAATCGATCAGTGGGATGAGAACTATCCGGACCGCACCAGTCTTCTTAATGACCTCAATTCAGAGACATTATTCGTGTATCGAGAAGATGGCGTTGTTCTGGGAATTGTTGTTCTCAATGAATCGCAAGATGAAGAATACGCGGAAATAAAATGGTCAACAAACGATGCCGACAGAAACATAGTTGTGCATCGTTTGGCGGTTCATCCAGATCAACAAGGAAAGGGAATTGCGCGAAAAATAATGGACTTCGCTGAAGTTTATGCAAAAGACCAAGGATACAACGCAATTCGATTGGATACTTTTAGTCAGAATCCGAGAAATCAGAAATTTTACACGAACCGGGGTTATACTGATTTAGGCCCCGTTTATTTGAAATACAAAAAGGACCATCCGTATTATTGCTACGAGATGTTGATCTAATAAGTCGTTGTCATATCTTCATCAACGCAAATGATAAAATCGGCCTTGCCCCTATTCTCTTTTTCAAGCCTATCAATATTTTCTTGAGTGACTGTAGAAATCGTTCCGTAGTTCAAGTCTGGTTTTTGATCTTTCAAATACCATAAAATCCCCTCATAGAAATTAGAATGAAACGAACCATTAAAATGCAAAAAGAACTGACCTGTTTTATAAGTTCTTAAAATGAAATGGGCCATTGTTGCATCTTTGATTGCTTGCGCCATGACTAGCTCCGGAGTTCCATGTTCACCCATCATATCCAAAATTGCTTTGTACTGAGGAAGTTCAGAATCGAATTTAATTGGCAGTGGTGCAATCCAAGATTTTTCCAAATCACTGATTGAATCCAGAGCCGATAACCCTCCATTTTTATACACGGCTCTAGCATATTTTCGAGGAATATTCGTTGCCGTGAATTCAAGGCCTTGGTCTCGAGCGTAATTTAGTAATGGTGCATAATCTGTTTCATAATTTGACCACAAACGTGCCGTTGAATCAAGTTCTTTAGCGTCCATTGTTCCTGCCAAATAGAAATTCACTTGTTCTTGATTATCGGCTTCTAACATCTCTGCCCCAAGTATTAAATCCTTTTTTTTATCGATGTCTTTTGTCAATTCCAATTGCAACCAATGCGCAATTGCACAATTGTGTTCTTCTCCAAAAAGTACGATATCCTTTTCCAGAAGCGACTTAAGCATTTTTGCATAAGTGACTTGTTTTCCTTTTGAATCGTAAATTTTATAAGGGGATTTGTCTTGAGAAAATGAAAAAGATGAAGCGATCAATGTGATGATTAGAAGTAGACTTTTCATGTGGGTAGTGTCAATTATTCTTGATAAAGATACGGAATCACGGTTGATTATGCCTGTGAATAAATTCAGAGGAGGTGCTGTGTTTTTCTTTTTAACCAAAAGGACACTAACCGCTTTTCAGGCTAGGCACTATGCAGAGTTTTGTTTTAGACACAAAGTAATGAAGACCTCAAGGTCTACTGGTGTCGAAGACCATCCAATTAGCTTAGTGGCCTTGTGTCTTGGTGGTAAAAAAAGTTCACAGCTACCAGGGAAAAATATGAATATATAAAATGCGAGACCATTTGTAATTCTTTTTAGCGAAAATAAAAATTGTACCAACGACCAACGTGATAACCCATTCAATAGAAAGTGTTGGGAGAATCAAAGCCGTCAAAACGAAAGCCGCTACTCCTTGCGCTACGGCCAGGCCATAACTCAGATACATCGCACCAATAAAATAGCCAGGTTCACGCTCAAACTTATAATCACAATTCGGACATTTATCATTCATCACTGGAAACTTTAAAATTCCAGTTTTAAGTTTGAACACTTGCCCTTCATTACAATGAGGACACTTCTCTGCATTAACGTCTCTTATAAATCGAAATGGATTACTTTTCTTTCCCATAAAACAAATCTAGATCATATATCCCTTTGATTCAATTCATTTTCTACGCTATAAATAGTACTATTCGGACATTTTCGTAATTTTAAGAATGAATTCAGCGTTTCCTGTTTATAGCATTAATCAGTTTCAATCTCAAAACCCAGACAGTGACTTTTATGCGAATTACTTTAGTCCGCACGTTAAAACACATCATTTCACGAATCTTCCGCACAAGCATGATTTTTACTTAATCGTTCTCATAACAAAAGGAAGTGGCCGCCATGAAATTGATTTTGAATCGTTCGATGTTGCTCCCGGAGCCTTGTTTATTCTTCGTCCTGGGCAGATGCACTTCTGGGAACTTTCGGATGATATTGACGGTTATGTATTTTTCCATTCAAGAGATTTTTACGACAAATACTCAGTTGGAGCAGGACTGAAGACTTTTGAATTCTATTCCTCTTTTCAAAACGCACCTTGTGTGCATCTGGCCAAAACAACAATGGACGAAATCAGTTTATCGATGCGGCAATTAGTGCTTGAGAAAGAAAAAAATGATCAATTCAAATGGGAAAAAGTACATGCTTTGATTACGATCATTTATGTCAACATCGCACGGCACTATTCACAAAAAAAAGAAGTGAAAAGTACAACTTACCTTCATAAGGCGCGACACTTCGAGGATTTAATAGAGACTAATTTTAAAGCAGTAAAGTTTGCTCGAGACTACGCCCAAATGTTAAATACTTCTGAGAAACACTTGAATAGAATCACGAAGAGTTGTTTCGATAAGACGAGCACACAATTGATTGGGGAACGTATTCTGCTCGAAGCAAAGAGAATGTTAATGCACTCGGAATTTAACGTCACTCAAATTGGAGATGAATTGGGATTTAAAGAGAGTTCTTACTTTATCCGGTTCTTTAAAAAACACACCGGAATAACGCCGTTGACGTTTCTAAACACCTATGAAAACCGATGATTTATTGTGCTATAATTTTTTAACCGCTGAGGCGCAAAAGGCACTATATCTCCATTGTTTTGACGCAAGATTCACATAAATGTGTATCATCTAGGGGTTGACCGAAGTTGGTTGTGTTTTTTTAACCGCTGAGGCGCAAAAGGCACTATATTCCCATTGTTTTGACGCAAGACTCACATAAATGCGTATCACCAGGGGGTGACCGAAGTTTGTTTTGTTCTTTAAAAGAATAGGAATCAAAGCTCAAAGTCTGTAAAATGTTCTGTTAGTAATCTTTCACTTAACATAAGACCACGAAGAGGTCATTTGCGCCTTTAATTACATCCTACTTTGGGCATAAATAGAGCCTCTTGCGCCTCAGCAGTTAAAAAAATTATAGGACACAAACTATTAAGAAAATCATCTGCGCTCTTGACGTGACCGAATAATTTCTTCAACTGGAACCCCTTCAATCCGACTCGTTAACCAAGAAATCAAATCCAAATACAAAAGCGGTCGTCTTTCAAAAGGATCATCAAAAATAGAAACCAAATTGTCTTTCAACGCAACGAAATGTTCTCCTACCTCTTCCTTTCTCACATTTACCGTTGTCCGAATAAAACTAATAATTGCTTCTTGAATTTTTTGTAAATCTCCATATTTAATCAAAAATCGATACGTGCTTTTCAATTGGTATTCAACCAAATCATCATTGCCCAATTCGTAATGTGCGACCAAGTTCAGGATTCGCGCGAAACACTGAACATCTTGTCTCAAGTATTTCTCTTTCACTTCAGAATGAATAATTTTATTCAAATGAACGATACAATTTTTGAAATCATCCGCGCCAAAATATAGACACGCAATTTTATAATTGAAAACCTGAATTCTGTTTTGATCCAAGTAGTCAGAATTTGATTCTAACCACTGTTTCAATTCTATAACAAAGGCTTCATTTCCTCTAAATTGACCTGCCAAGAAACGCTGATTCAACTCCGCCATGTTTTTATAGACGTCAATTAACATGAGCGTATTGTGATCGAATTCAGCGTTCTCCTTATTTAGGAAAGCCTTAAAGCTATCGTACATTTTATTGAATTGCCGCGGCTTGTTCGAATAAAATAAAGCAGATAGCGCATTGTGCACTCCTTTCAAATAAAAGATTGGGTCTCTGCTCATAAGAAGGTCTTTCGATTCTACAAGATTGATCCAATCCGAAGCGTGGCGGTAACACAAAGCAAAATTCTGTGTGATAAAATAATACCACGTAAAGGCCATGTGTCGGTAAACGCGACCTTGCATTGAGCCGGCTTCATCCATTAAATGTTCGGTTTGTTCTTTAAACAACGCCTCTACTTTAATGAACTGATGCTGGTTCTTAACATGTCCATACTTTAAGTAATAATCGTAGAGCAAAAGCGCTACATTCGACCAATTATCCCGGGCATCGAGCTGACCTCGCAATTTAATATTCGTTTCAACAATTTCGGAGGCTCTGTTCTCGCCACTATCCGTCACGTAGAACAATTCTAGCCGCCGTTCCATTTCAACAATTGAGTGCAACGATAACTCATCTTCCATGCTTTCCGCATAAACCCGAGCGCGTTTCAATTGCTCCAAACTTTGCAAGTAAAGTCCTTTCGAATACAGAACATTGGCGAAACTTAAAAGTTCGTGAATTTTAACCGATGAATCATTTCTGTGCAACAGACGCAAACTGATCAATAGTTGCTCGTACAAATGTGCCTTCAAATTCGAAATTGCACTGACGCTTGTTCCTGAAAAATTAACCCTTATTTTTTCTGGATTGTATGTCGACTGTTTGTCCAACAAATCAAATAACGTCAAGAATTTAATGTCTTTTTCCCCGAAATTCCGTTTCGCGTACGATCGAAAATGTCGTTTTTCCGCTTTCGAAAGCGAATGAATTAACAAATATAAGGCATTGGTATTCGACTTGGACATGTGCACAATTTATTTATTAAAACGCTTTTTATCAGTCGTTTATATCAAAAACGCTTTGCTTTAACATCTTAACGCATTGGTTTTTTAATTTTCATTCGAATCACAACTCACCTAGATTCGAATCGAATACAACATTAACAAGAAAATCGACATTTTGAAAGAACACGTTAAAATATTTGACACAACCTTACGAGACGGCGAGCAAGTTCCGGGGTGTAAATTAAGCACTTCCCAGAAAGTTGAAATAGCCAAAGAGCTAGAAATTCTTGGGGTCGATGTCATTGAAGCAGGATTTCCAATTTCAAGTCCGGGGGACTTTGAAGCAGTATATCAAATTGCGACACTAATAAAAGACACGACCATTTGTGCTTTATCAAGGGCCATTGAGAAGGACATTGATTCCGCAGGAGCCGCGTTGAAGAATGCCGTAAATGGTAGAATTCATACGGGAATAGGCACTTCTGACTTTCACATATTGCAAAAACTCAACACCAATCGAAAAGACGTTATTGAGCGTGGAATTAAAGCGGTTAAATACGCGAGAAATATATGTCCTGAAGTAGAGTTCTACGCTGAAGACGCTGGAAGAACGGACAATGAATTTTTGGCTCGGGTGGTTGAAAAAATGATCCGCGCAGGAGCGACAATCATCAATATTCCAGACACAACGGGCTATTGTTTGCCACATCAGTACGGAGAAAAAATCGCCTATTTGATGAACAATGTTCCGAATATTGACAAAGCGATTCTATCAACGCATTGCCACAACGATCTTGGCTTGGCAACAGCAAACAGTATTGCAGGAGTTCAGGCAGGAGCACGACAAGTTGAATGCACAATCAATGGAGTTGGTGAGCGCGCTGGAAACACATCGCTCGAAGAAGTTGTGATGATTTTGCGCCAACACGATCACATTAAACTGAACACAAATATTCAAACAGAGCAATTAACTCAAATCTCTCGTATTGTTGAATTGGAAATGAATATGCCTGTTCAACGAAACAAAGCCATTGTCGGCCAAAATGCATTTGCGCACTCATCCGGAATTCACCAAGACGGCATAATAAAGAGCAGAGAAACTTACGAAATAATCGATCCTAAGGATGTCGGTGCAGGTGATTCACAAATAATTCTAACAGCAAGAAGCGGAAGAGCTGCATTGAAATACAGGGCGAAACTCCTAAAAGTAGACTTGAATAAAAATCAATTGGACATAGCCTACGATCACTTTTTACAACTCGCTGACCAGATGAGCCAAATCAACGATTACCAATTGAAAGAACTCTTAAATAACGAAGCATTATGCCGCGTACAATAATTGATAAAATATGGGATCAGCACGTTGTTAAAACGGTGACTGACGCGGTTGATGTTTTATACATTGACACGCATTACATCCACGAAGTCACAAGTCCGCAAGCTTTCACTGGACTGGACAAACGAGGATTAAAAGTCCTTCGACCAAAACAGACAATTGCGACAGCAGATCACAACATTCCGACGAAGAATCAACACCTTCCGATTGAGAACAAGCTTTCAAGCAATCAAGTTGCAACCTTGGTACAAAATTGCGCGAACCACAACATAGAACTCTTTGGAGTTGGGCATGAGAAAAACGGAATTGTTCATGTTATCGGACCTGAAAACGGATTTACACTTCCTGGAATGACGATCGTCTGTGGAGACAGCCACACATCAACGCACGGCGCATTTGGAGCTTTGGCTTTTGGAATTGGAACATCGCAAGTAGAGCACGTTTTGACAACACAAGCTTTGCTTTTAAGCCGACCAAAGACCATGAAAATTACGGTGAATGGTGCTTTGCAAAAAGGCGTTACAGCCAAAGATGCCGCTTTGTACATCATCGCACATTTAGGAGCAGAAGGCGCAACAGGACATTTTGTTGAATTCACGGGAACCGTATTCGAAAACTTCTCCATGGAGGAACGTATGACGGTTTGCAACATGAGCATCGAAATGGGAGCTCGTGGTGGAATGGTTGGAATTGATGCAACAACAATTGAATATGTTCAAGCCCGCATTGATCTTAAAGAAGAACGAAAAAATACTTGGCTGAATTTGAACTCCGACACGGACGCTGAATTTGACCAAACCATTGAATTGGATGGATCCGTAATTGCGCCAATGATTACAACGGGAACATCTCCAGATACTGGAATTGATCTTACAAAATCGATTGCTTCATCATCTCGAAATAATCCAAAAGGATTGAAATACATGCAATTGGAAACTGAGAAAACACTCCTCGGAAAGAAGATTGATTATGTGTTTATCGGAAGCTGCACAAATGGCCGCATTGAAGATTTACGGCTAGTAGCGGAAATTGCGAAAGACCGACAAAAAGCGGAGCACGTTACCGTTTGGGTTGTTCCAGGTTCAAACGATGTTAGAAATCAAGCCAAAAAAGAAGGCTTGGATCTCATTTTTGAAGCGGCTGGATTCGAGTTTAGAGAACCGGGATGCTCAGCATGTTTGGCCATGAACGACGATAAAATTCCAAGTGGAGCGTTGTGTGTTTCCACTTCCAATAGAAACTTTGAAGGACGCCAAGGTGATGGTGCCCGAACATTATTAGCAAGCCCAATTACAGCTGCAGCAGCGGCAATAAAGGGAGAAATTACGGACCCACGAATATATTTAAACTAAGATGAAAATGATTCAATCAAGAGGCATGGTATTGAATGTCGAGAACATTGATACCGATCAGATTATTCCAGCTAAATTTTTAAAAGCGACAAGCAGAGAAGGCTTTGGGGAACACTTGTTTTCAAATTGGCGTTACCTCGAAAACGGTGAGCCGAACCAAGATTTCATTCTGAACACGGCCGCAAAAAACACCGCGGTTCTCATTGCGGGAAACAATTTTGGTTGTGGTTCAAGTCGTGAACATGCTGCGTGGGCCATTTCCGATTATGGAATTCGCGCCATTATTTCAAGTCAATTTGCAGACATCTTTAAGGGAAACGCTTTGAACAACGACATCGTTCCAATTGAACTCGATCCAGAGGAATTAAAACTGGTCATGGGTTACGTTGAAAAGCATCCTGAGGCAAACATCGATATTGACATCGAAACGCAATCTGTAAAGGTTTACAACGATGATTTTTCGTTCGAGAAAACATTTGCGCTCGATCCATTGAAAAAGAAATTCATCATGGAAGACATTAGCGAATTGGAATATTTATTGAGTATCAAAAAAGATGTGCAAGCATTTGAAGAATTGAACGTACTATGAAAAAGCAAATAGCAGTAATTCACGGAGATGGAATTGGGCCTGAAATCGTGAATCAAGGAATTAAGGTGTTGAATTCAATTGCCTTTCGATTCGATCATGAATTTAAATACGTTCTTGTTGAAATGGGCGCGTGTGCGATTGAAAAATACGGCGTAGCGATTACCGATAAAGACCTTGAAATTTGCGCATCAAGCGATGCTGTTCTTTTGGGTGCAATTGGAGACCCTAAATACGACAACGATCCAACTTTAACGGTTAGGCCCGAGCAGGGTCTTTTGAAACTAAGACAACATTTGGGTTTGTTTTGTAATATCCGTCCAATTGAGACTTACGACCTTATATCTGACAGTTCACCAATAAAAAATCACTTATTGACCGGCGTTGACTTCGTGATCTATCGCGAGCTCATTGGGGGGATTTACTTTGGCGAAAAAACGCTGAGCGAAGACAAAACAAAAGCGAGTGATTTGTGCTCGTACACCGTTGAACAAATTGAGCGAATTGCTCACGAGGCCTTTAAAGCTGCTGAACAACGCAATGGTAAATTGACATTAGTCGATAAAGCGAACGTCTTGGAAACATCTCGATTGTGGCGTAAAGAAGTAACACGGATTGCAGCGCAATATCCGGATGTAATGTTGGATTATTTATTCGTTGACAATGCTGCGATGCAGATCATTCAGCAACCTCAATCGTTTGATGTGATTCTAACGGAGAACATGTTTGGTGATATTCTCTCTGATTTGGCGAGTGTGATCACGGGGTCAATTGGAATGCTTCCTTCGGCTTCGGTTGGCGGAAAAAATGGTCTTTTTGAACCTATTCATGGATCGTATCCGCAGGCAAAGGGTTTGGACATTGCGAATCCAAATGCGACTATTTTGGCCGTTGCGATGTTGCTTGATAATCTTGGGATGCACGAAGAGGCTGAAGTGACAAGAAAGGCTGTTGATTGGGCGATGCAAGAGGGAATTGTTTCTGTGGATTTGAATTCTGAATCGCCTTCGAGTTGCAGTAGAATTGGGGATTTGATTGCGAATTACATTGAGGATAAGGGAGCTGTGTTTATTAATAAACGGAATACTGAAGAGAGTAAAGGGGTGTTGATTTAAATTGGATCGCTGGCTCTTTTGGATAATGGACCGCTTCGCTATTGGATCGTATAACTTCACTACCGTTTGTTTTTCAACAGCTATCGCTTTTTCTTGCCTTTTAGATTTTTGATTAAGTGCTGTGTTTTGATTTTAACCACATAGGCGCAAAAGACACAATTTATGCCAACTCTTGATTGGAGTACGAGACACTATGTAATCACTTTGTGATTCAGGATTTCTTTCGGTCAATGTTCTTTAAATACTTCACCCAACCATTGTACTAAAACAATACACTTCTTGTGCCTTTTGCGCCTCTGTGGTTAAATAATTTTACTTAGCAAAAAATGCTCTGCAGTTAAAACCATATCTTTGAAATCAAATTTTCAGAATGGCACTAATAAAAGAATGCAGAGAAGAAGCTAAGATTCTTGAGCAGGTGAAGACCGATGTGGAATTAAGCAAGTGCGATAGCTAAAACAAAATCTTACAAAAAAATATGGCTTTGATTAAAGAATGCAGGGGAAAAAATCCAACCCATGGAAACGATTGCTGGTTTGCAGAAAATGCAACAATTGTTGGTGATGTCACCATGGGCGATCAATGCTCCGTTTGGTTTAGCGCTGTAATTCGCGGTGATGTGAATTCCATTGTAATGGGGAACAAAGTCAACATTCAAGACGGCGCTGTGATTCATTGCACCTTCGAAAAAACAAAGACGGTCTTAGGCAACAACGTTTCAATTGGACACAATGCTTTGGTGCATGGATGTACTGTTGAAGACAACGTTCTTATCGGAATGGGATCGATCGTTATGGACGATTGCTATATCGAATCTGGAAGTATTATTGCTGCAGGAGCTGTACTTTTAGAAGGTTCAAAAGTAGGAAAAGGTGAAATTTGGGCTGGCGTTCCCGCTAAGAAAGTAAAGGATATTTCTCCTGAGCTGTTCGAAGGTGAAGTAATGCGAATTGCGAATAATTACGTGAAGTATTCAAGTTGGTTTAAGGAGGAATAAAATCTCACTATAACCAAAACACTTCCAAGTTTTGTTGTTTAACAATGTTTAGAATTGGTGATGCCGTAATTAGACATTATCACCAATAAGCAGATAGCTATTCACTCACTCTCTTCTGAAATTCACCTACTTTGTTTCTTGATACTTTTGCAACAACATTGCAACTAAGACTTGTTGTTCCACGTGTTTTATTGAATAGCTGTAGATGTTTCAGATTAATTATCCAAGTTCTGTGGGATCTAAAAAATCCTGAATCTTCAGGCAATACCGATTCAAAATACTTTAGCGTTTTACTCACCGTAATAATTTGACCATCAGAAAGGTGAACCTTGCTATATGCTCCATCTGCCTCGATTGCAATGATAGTATCTAACTTCAAAACGCGTCGATCTCCAAGTTCAGGAATTACGATTTGCTTGAACTCCTTCTCTTTCATTGACTCAAGAAGAACTGTGTAATCATCTAAACGTTTACGTTCTTTTAATTTTGCCTCAAGGCGAGTTACAGCTTCACTCAAACGAGTTCTATTGATTGGTTTTATAAAATAATCAATTGCACTTAACTCAAAAGCCTTAATAGCGTATTGATCATAGGCAGTCACAAAAATGATCTCAAAATCTATCTGATCGAAGAAGTTTACAATTTCGTATCCAGCGTAATTCGGCATTTGAACATCTAGAAAAACAACATTAGGTTGCGATCGATTGATTTCCTCAACAGCTTCGAGAACATTTGAGCATTCAGCAATGATATTGATGACAGGACAACACCGCTCAAGAAGACTGGAGAGCACATTGCGGGCTCTTCGTTCGTCATCAACTATTATGGCATTTATTTGTGTCAAGGTGCTAATTTAATGAGGATAATTGGAATTGTACTTTCTTCAAGTTGTTAAAATCCGACTCCTCAGATGAGAAGTCGGCTGTGTATAATGGTATGTGGTATTAATTTTTCACCAAACGAATACGTGTTATCCGAGCATTTGTTTGAACGTTTGCCATGTAAATCCCAGGAGATAAATTCTCAATTGAGAACGATCCTGTTGTTTCTTGCTGCACCAATGCTCCGTTTAAATTGAAGATCAAAACCGATTCAATTTGCTGATCCGTATCGATTGTTATAATTGTTGATGCTGGATTTGGATAAACCAGTACTGTTTTTTGTTCCATTTCGGTTAATCCTACTTCTGTTACTTCTGTACATTCTGTAAAGTCTGAACAACCCGATAAGGTTACTTCACATGCATAATTACCATTTACAGTTGGAGTGAACGTTTGATTTGTTGCTCCTGGGATGATGTTGAAATTATCATCACAATCAACCCATTGGTATTCTATTGCTCCTGCTTGATCTGCTGTTAATGTAATCCCTGATTCTGAAACTGAAGGATTCACTGTACAGCTAGATATGTTATCGAAGTAAAGAAATACTTGCGAGTATTGAATACTGCTCAGAATATCCAAATCACCATCAGCATTCAAATCAACTAAAGAAGTAAAATTTCGATAGGGATTTGGAGTAGTGTAGAACACATCTCTTAAAAAGAACGGGTTATTCTGCCCGCTTCCAAATGTAGGGTTAGATGTCGTTCCTGTATTTTCGAAAAATAAGAACCCTGGATCATTTGCTCTCTCTCCGCAAAGAAGATCCATATCTCCATCATTATCCAAATCTCCGAAGGAGATGGAAGAAATAGGATATGATCCACTTATTGGATTCAATCCGAAGGGACTTAAGACTGGAGTTCCAAAAGTTGGAGCTGACACTGAACCTGTATTTTCAGTAAAGTAAAACGATCCAGTAGCACCATCGAACGACACAAAATCAAGATCTGCATCGTTATCCAAATCAACTAAAGTTGGAATATCTGTCGCGATTGTATTAATCATACCAAATGGGCTTGATTGTATCGCGGCGAAAGCAGGATTAGCCGCATCTCCAGTATTTTCAACGAATCCTATCTCTCCATCCCAAGAATTTCTCCCAAATAAATCCAAATCTCCATCTGCATCAATATCCGCTAACGTCGGATTATCAACTAGACTCGACGTTAGAGAAAATGGATTTATTATTGGTGTATTAAAATTGGCCAAAATAGCGGTACCGGCGTTTTGATAGTAATACAAATCACCATCCTTTTCTGCAATCATATCCATATCGCCATCGTTATCTAAATCACCAAACGATTGAGCTTCACCATGAATATCTCCCGTCGTTAGTGAAAACATACCCATGTGTCCATCAGTGAAATTTGGAGCTGAAATAGTGCCATTATTTTCGTAAAAACGAAGCTCTCCGTTGTATAAGTTAGGTGCAATAATATCAAAGGTTCCATCTCCATTGAAGTCTCCTATAGTTGTACCACGCACTGTTCCAAAAAGATTCTTTAAATAAAATGGTTCAATTACAAATGCCGCTAAATTTGCGACAGTAGCAGTTCCCGTGTTTTCAAAATATTTAAATGCACTAGAAGTAGTAGCTAACACATCTAAATCACCATCGTTATCTAAGTCAACAAGTCTACTATCGCTTAGATTTCCCATTGAGTTATAATCTACAACTGGAGCGGCGAAGTCTGGAGCAACATTAGTCCCTATGTTTTCATAGTAATCACTATTGGTGAACATGTCCAAGTCACCATCCCCATCAAAATCACCAAAGGTTGGGTTAGGTATGTGTGACGGAACAACAAGAGAGAATGGATTGGTAACCGGTGCGGCAAAATTTGGCGAAGAAGAAGTTCCAGTGTTTTCCAAGTATACAAAACTGATTACCCAAGAACCGTAATTGTATTCTCCAGCCAAAATATCATAATCTCCATCGTTATCCAAATCAACAAATGCTGGTTTTATATATTGATTGGTAGAACTTAAAGAAAAGGGATTTGTTTGTAGAGCAGCGTAGTCTGGAGCCAATGTTGTTCCAGTATTCTCATAATAAAAGAAATCACCATCTGCATTGGCTGCTAGGATGTCTAAATCTCCATCATTATCTAAATCTGCAGACGTAAGGCTACCTTCAACATTATTCGCTCCTGAAGGAACCGGCTGTAAAGAAAACATATTGACATGATTTTCTTGAAACTCAGTTTGTGCTCTCACATTTTGAACACCTAAGCTCATTACTGCAGAACAACTTGCGGCAAGAACTGCTTTACGTTTGATGTTCAATTCTAAACTTTGCAGTTTAGCGAATAGGCGTTCAATGTGCTTCCGAAGAACACCTTGTCTGTGTTCGTTCTTTCCGTTTTGTTGCAAGCGAACAAGTTTGCTTCTGTATTTATTAAACTTTCTGAGAAGATCGTTAAATGTGTGTTTTTGTTTTTTCATAATGTAATTTATAATGTTATTGTTTCATGAATTTAACACGTGCCAATCCTGTGCTTGTTTTAACATTCAGCATGTAAATTCCTGAATCCAACCCTTCAATTGAGAATGAAGCTGTTGTTTCTGATTGAATTAAAACTCCCGATAAATCGAAGATCAATATAGAGCTGATTTCATCTTCCGAATCAATTGTGATTTGATCCGTTGCCGGATTTGGATAAACGTTCACATGGGTCTTATACACTTCATCCAATCCAATCGTTGTAATTGCAATACATTCTGTATAATCAGCACATCCTACCAATGTAACTTCACATGCATAATTTCCATTTACAGTTGGTGTAAATGATTGATTTGTTTCACCTGGAATAATGTTGAAGTTGTCGTCACAATCCACCCAGTAATATTCAATTGCACCAGCTTGATCTGCAGTCAGTGTATTTCCTGTTTGGGTAACGCTTGTATTCACTGAACAACCTGAAATGTTTTCGAAGTAGTAGAAATCTCCACTATTACCACCTGTTAAGAGGTCCAAATCACCATCTCCGTCCAAATCACCAAATGTAGGACTCGGATTACCAGTTCCGTAAAATAGTGAGAATGGATTAACAACTCCCACGTCAAAGTTAGGAACGGAAGCCGTTCCAATGTTTTCTTGATAGCGCCATCCATTGTTTGAACAAACCAATGCATCCAAATCTCCATCTTCATCCAGATCAACAAAACTAGGACTAGAGTTTGATGCAGAATTCATCAGTGAAAAGGGATTGGTTTGAAAAGCAGCGAACACTGGAACAGAACTAGTTCCTGTATTTTCAAAATAGGATAATCCTTGATTAACACTGCCATTCAAAATATCCAAATCTCCATCGTTATCCAGATCCCCAAACGTTGGCCTAGAGCTCCATAGTCCGGTTGTTACAATAGAATATGGATTCGTTTGCATTACACCAAAAGAAGGAGCTAATGTAGTCCCTGTATTTTCAAAATAAATAAGCTCTCCAAACCCTTCACCAGTCATTAAATCTAAATCACCATCAGCATCCAAATCAACGAATTCAGGAAATAGACTGCCAGATCCAATATTTGTTAGAGAGAATGGATTTGACTGAAATACAGAATACACCGGCACTGCTAAAGAACCAATATTTTCATAAAATGCGAAATCCCCATTGTTATCTCCAGTTAGTATATCTAAATCTCCATCTCCATCCAAATCACCTAATGTCGCTGAATTTCTTACTCCATTACTGGCTAAAGAAAATGGGTTTGCAAAAATATTTTCAAAAGCAGAAACGGTTGGTGTTCCGATATTCCCGAAATAGAAAAAATCCCCAACGTTATTTGCCTGAATCATATCAAGATCTCCATCATTATTCAAGTCAACAAAACATGGATCTTGACCATTATAAATTGGCGAAAGGGCAAATGAATTAACTTCTTCTGGACCAAAAACTGGAACAGCTGACGTGCCTGTATTTTCAAAAAAGCTTGTTAAACCTCCTCTTCCAGAAAGTAAATCAAAATCACCATCTCCATCTACGTCACCAAAAGATGGAGATAACCAACCTGTTGATGAAGAGAGAGAAAATGGATTCGTTTGATCTACAGCAAAATTTGGAGAAGTAGACGTTCCTATATTTTCGAAATAGTGAAAATCGGAAGTTTCCTCTCCTGCCATTAAGTCAAAATCACCATCATCGTCTATATCTACAAATGATGAGTGCAAATATGACCCAGTAGTTGTTAAAGAGAAAGGGTTCATCTGTGGTGTTCCAAAAGCTGGAGCAGATACTGTCCCCGTGTTTTCAACGTAGATGAATTCACCGGCAACGTTCCCGTGCATTAAATCAAAATCTCCATCTCCATCGAGATCTACAAATTCAGTTGAAAAATTATTCGGTACTGTTGTAAGAGAAAACGGATTCACTTGTTCAGCGTTAAAGGATGGTGCTGATGCCGTTCCTGTATTTTCAAAATAGTGAACATCACCAGAATACGTGCCAGAAATAGCATCATAATCTCCATCATTATCAAGATCCGCAAATGATACAGCGAACATATAGCCAGTAGTACTCGATAGATTAAACGGATTAGGTTCAGGCGAGTAAAAGTCTATCTGAGCATTCGTTTCTTGAATACCTATTCCCATTATTGCTGTAAAGCTTGCTGCAAGAATAGCTTTACGCTGCATATTAAAATGGAATCCGTTAAGCTTAACAATGAGTCGTTCAATGTGCTTTAAAAGAACTCCTTGACGGTGCGAATTTATTCCGTTTTCTTGTAAACGGGCAAGCTTGTTTCTATACTTATTGAGCCTTCTTAGAAGGTCATTAAATGTGAGTATTTGTTTTTTCATAATGGTGGTGATTGGTTCTTTTATTGTTGATCAGGATTTGCCCAAAAGGTATTTCCTGGGATCGAAAGTGATTGTTTATGAAGTGGATTGATTGTATTTAAAATATTTGGTCGAATCATTTCTTGAAGAATTGATACTTCATAAATTTCATCGACGCTTGTTTGGTAGTTGATCTCCCCTACTTCGGCTTGTGTTGGGAGGTGAATAACTTTAACTCCTGCGAAATCAGCCTTCTCAGAAAATGCAAGTTTGGCAAATGTGCTGGAGTTTTTGCGCAACTTTGAGAAGCCAACAAAAGCGTAATCTTGGTAGATATCGAGTCCTCTGCAGAAACCATCAAAAGCCTTCACAACTTCATACGATTTGTTTTCAATATTCACTTTGATCAATTCTCCTTTCGCAGATTGCAAAACATACAGTTCTCCGTTGTACATTCGAGGTGAATGTGGCATTGCCAAACCATCTAAAATGATTTCATTGGTTTCAATGTCGATTAAAACTCCACCAGATGTAATGTTGTCTCTCCAACCTTGACGGGTATTTGTAGTTCCCAATGCTGTAGCGTATTTCGGCTTTCCATCAACCATAACCAAACCATTTAGGTGGCATCTGTCTTCTGAAGCTAACTTATCAATAAATAGTGGTTGCCAAATCGGTTTAAAGTTGAAGTTTCCATCTACTTTACAAATGCAAGAGAACGATGTATTCACAGCGTAGATTCCATCATCACCAAAAGCAATATCGTGCATATCTACTTGCCCTGTATGAAATGTGATTCGTGGTAACCATAAGCTATCATACGTATCTTGTTTGTTTGGATAATGGGCTGCAAGCTCTCTTGAATTCTCTAATAAATACACTTCGTCTTTAGCCGCAACCAACATTTTATCGCCCTTTACAGCGATTCCCATTGGTTTTTCAAAAGTTCGAGGTAAAGTTGTCAATCGTTCCTTATCTGGATTCGGACTGATAAAAACTAGCTTTCCAGCCTGATAAGTTGTTAGAGCAATAGTACAATTGAGATTTAATAAAAGTTCAGGAAGTTGAGGAGAGTAACTGCACGTGAACGGTGCATGTTGGATAGTTTGTGTATTCATTTTTCGCTTTAACGCTTATGTCATATAAGCAGTTCCTTATCAAGGATAAAGGAATTCGACGAAATAATTTGAAGACACTTTGTGAACCGCAAATTGGGTTAGTGAATGGTACTTCGACAAGCTCAGTGACTGTTCGATTGAAGCTCTTGCGAAAAAAGGTTATCAAAAATTTTCTATTCTATCGTTACAGTAGAACCACATGTATCATCACCATTAGCAATCAAAAAACCTTTTGAACTTCCCCCAACGCAATAATAAACATCTGTAGAACAGATATAAGTAGTAGACCCACCTGAGCTTAATGTTGAAGTTAATCCTGAATCAGTTATTATTTTCAAAGATACTCCAGAGTTGTTTTTGATAGTATAATTAGATGCTCCTCCAGCTCCAGCTGTTTTTTTTGCTTTCATTTTTTTCGACAACCCTCTTGACTGTTCTTGTCTTAGCTTTAAAAAATCGGCAGTCTCAGCTTTAATATCAGCATCTATCACCGTCTCTTTTGATTTATCTCCAGCCAAATGCTTTTCATTCATCGCATTTAGATAGGCTTTAATTGCCTCATCAAGTTTCATACTCTTTAACTTCTCCTCACTTGGAGTCCCTTTCACTCCATTTTTTCAGAGCATCCTTAGCTGCAGCAATTTTTTCTTTCATTGTCATGTTTGCCTTAGCCTCTTCTTTCGCTTCAGCGGCAGCAGTTACTTCTTCGTCTGTTTGTTTAATCAGAAATATTCTTCCAATTCTTTTATAGATTAAACCATCTGAAATACCTTCCAATGTAATCAACATATCATCAATAAAAACATACCCCCACTTTTGTGTACTTATGCGCAACTAAACTAGGATATAATCTACTATATGAAATTTCATCTGACCCCATAAAACCTCTTGAATCTCCACCTTCTTCATATCCAATGAAACCACAATAATTTCCTTTTTCTGTTTTCTGTGTTTTAACTGTTACGACTCTGTGTGGATTTTCTGCGTGATAATATCCTTCCTTTTCTGGTACTGCACTCGTAAATATGTACTCTTGAAATTTAGTCCCTTCAACTTTTGCTATTCCTTCATAAAAGGAATCTTGCGCTTTAACCCCAGTTGATATAGCAATTAAGTCAGTGCTACTAACACTGCGTTTTTCATGATTTTTTATTGTTTTGATACCCGAATGCATGCAATAGCAGAAATAGCGCAGCAATACAATTTGTGAGGAACGATTTGGCTTAATAAATGGTATTTCGACAAGCTCAATGGCCTATGGTTTGAACATGGCTTTTCCTCAATAGTTTACTGTTTAACAAATCTTTTTCTGACAGTCCCTTTACTTGTGAAAATCACAGCTGTATAAGTTCCTGTTGCAAGATACTCTACCGAAAAAGATGACGCATAGTGCACATCTACCAATACACCTGTCAAATCATATATCGCTACTTTTTCCAATGTCTGTTCCGTTTCAATAGTCAATATCGAGAACGATGGATTTGGAAATAGCTTAAGCGATGTCAAATTGTTTTCGTCAATACCTATAGTATTTATGCTTTCACATACAGATGTTTCAGTACAATTTCCAACAGTTACTTCAACTGCATAATTTCCATTTACCGTCGGAGCAAATGATTGGCCTATTTCACCTGCAATTGGCGAATGGTTATCATCACAATCAACCCATTGGTAAGAATCTGCATCGGAATTAGTTGCGACTATTCCATTATTTACCATGACAATTGTTGCATCAACTGTGGTAATGGTTACCATTTGACTATGCGTAATTGTATTTCCAGCAGCATCTTCAAGTGTCCATATGATCGTTGTTGCAGCAGTGATTGGATAAGTTGCGTCATTCGATATAGTTACTACACCTGAACAGTTGTCCGTTGCCGTTGGAGGCGTTAAACTAGCCACTTCGCATACTGCCGTTATTCCTGGAACACAAGGACCATCTAAAAGAGGAGCCGTTATATCTTGAACTACTATTAATTGAATTACGTTTATTGAATTACCACAATTATCCGTAATGCTATATGTTCTTGTAATCGTTTCTGGGTTTGACAAACCATCAGACACATCAGAGACAAATGCTACTGTAGGTGATGAACAATTGTCAGCTTCATCTGTAATGATCAAAATATCTTGAGCTGGAATATCTCCAGAGCATTCAACATTCTCTGTAGCTGGGTTACTCGCAGTTGGCGGTGTAACGTCAAGAATATTGATCGTTTGATCTACCAATATTTGATTACCACAGTCATCCGTAATGGAAAATGTTCGGGTAATAATCTCCGGACAAACACCACCGTTCGAGACATCACTAACCCACACCACTATTGGTGTATTTCCGTTATCTGCTTCATCTGTTACAACTATAGGATCAGGAGCAGGCACATCAGAACTGCATTCTACATTCACAGTATTTGGATTACTTGCTGTTGGACTTGTTACATCACTAACAACAATTGTTTGTGTTACTGTAATCTGATTACCACAGTCATCCGTGACTGAGTAAGTTCTTGTTATTGTTTCTGGACAACTGCTACCATCCGAGACATCACCTACCCACCCCACTATTGGGGTAACCGTGCAATTATCAGCTTCGTTTAGAATTACCAATGGATCTGGTACAGGAACATCCGATATAAGTTCAACAACTATTCCTCCTGGGACACTTGCAGTTGGAAGGGTAACATCACTAACCGTTATTGTTTGTTCAACTGTTATTGAGTTTCCACAAGCATCAGTGATTGAATACGTTCTTGTAATCGTTTCTGGACAAGAACCACCATCCGATAAATCGCTTACAAAAGCAACTACTGGAATTGAACAATTATCTACCTCGTCAGTTACTACTAAGACATCCTGAGCTGGAATATCACTTGCGCATTCAACATTAATTGCAACAGGATTAGAACCCGTAGGGTTAATATTGTCGTCGATAGTATAGGTGTATGTGTAAACAGAAGAGTTCCCTATATAATCTGTATACGTATACGTGTAAATTTTATCTCCTAAACAGGCAGGATTAGCCCCAACATTAATAACAGGAACTATTGTAGTCCCGCATTCATCAGTGACATTTGGTGAAGCTGATTGAACAGCATCAGTAATACAATTCACCGTTGACGAGCCATTGGATGGGACAACAGGATTAAGAGTAGGTACACATTGTGTGATTTTTTCAAGAAAGATATCATTAAGTCCGTTAGATGTTACGTTGAACGTTCCAACATTAGGATCAAAGTCTGCAGTTCCTGCAAAATCTCCAAGTGCATATATGTTGTCATTTATATCAACACTTATTGAGCGACCAAAATCGAAATCAGTACCGCCAAAATTTCTAGCCCAAACAAGATCTCCATTCGAATCAAGTTTTTGAATATATACATCGGTACTACCATTTGTTATTAGGTTTGATGTACCAGCATTTGGGTCAAAATCTACAGTTGATTGAAACCTACCCGTTGTATACACATTCCCGGCTAAATCAAGACTTAAAGATCTCCCTTCATCATCTACACCCCCCCCCATAACCTTTGTCCATAACATATTCCCGTTTTGATCAAGTTTTTGTACAAATATGTCAGAGCTTCCATTTGAGGTATAATTTAATGTTCCAGCACCTGGGTCAAAATCTACCGTTGACAAAAAAAAACCTGTAGTATATATATCCCCAGTTTGATTTATCTCAAGACCATACGCAATATCAACTCCAGTACCTCCAAAGCTCTTTGCCCAAAGAAAATTGCCGTTTGGATCAAGTTTTTGAATGTAAACATCATGTGCTCCATTGCTATTCAAAACTGATGTTCCAGCACCTGGATCAAAATCTACAGAGCCAATGAAAAACCCAGTTGTGTATACATTACCATTTAAATCTGCACGGGTAACTTCTCCACGTTCATCATTCCCACCACCGAAGACTTTTGCCCAAAGAAGATCACCATTAGAATCAAGTTTTTGAACGAAAACATCAGAGCTTCCATTTGAAGAATAATTCAAAATTCCAGCGCCTGGATCAAAATCGGCTGTTCCAGAAAAGTAGCCTGTTGTAATCACATTTCCATTGGCATCAATACTAACTGATTGTCCAAAATCCCAAGCAGAACCTCCAAATCCTTTTGCCCATAGTAAATTCCCATTTGGATCAAGTTTTTGAATAAACACATCGCAGCCTCCTGCAACAGTTAAATTTGTAATTCCTGCATTTGGGTCGAAATCTGTTGTTCCCCAGAAATATCCTGTCGTATAAACATTACCCGTAGCATCAGTTGTTATTGAGTATACAAAGTCATCTTGTGTACTCCCGAATGATTTTGCCCAAAGTAAGTTTCCATTTGGATCGAGTTTTTGAATAAACATATCAGACCCACCATTTGATGTTAGGTTGGTTGTTCCAGCACTAGGGTCAAAATCAACAGTAGCAAGGAATCTTCCAGCGCTATAGACATTACCGTTGATGTCTGCAGTTACAGAATGCGCAAAGTCATCTCCAGTATTCCCAAATGTTTTCGCCCATTCCATATTCTGGGCATTTGATTCGAGTGCTAATAGCGTAATTGCGATGGTAGCAAGTACAATTTTTTTCATAATCAGTTCTTTCTTTACTATTTAGTACGACAATAGTACGCTTTAGTCATTTCTGATTTTGACACACTTTGTGAACTGCAAATTGAGTTAGTGAACGGTATTTCGACAAGCTCAATGGCCTATGATTTGATCATGATTGAAAGTGACAAAAGACTGATTGACATAAGACTTTTTTAAACTAGCTCGAAACAAGAGTAGCCTGAGTTAGCATCTGGAACAAAAGTAGCCTGAGCTTGTCGAAGGCTAGAATTGGTCCATATACGGCATTGTAATAACAACTTTAGTTCCCATTGAAACTTCGTTTTCAAACAAATCGTGAATTACATAACCGACTTGTTTACCATGCTGCTCTTGAAGAATTGACAGGCGCTTATTGATAGCGTCCAAAGCAAAGGATTCGTGGAGGTTTCCTTGTCGTCCTTGAATTTTTTGTTTTTCTAAACGCTCCGTATTTCCATGTGCCATTCTTCGAATCTGAATCAAGTATAGGAGAAAAATAAGTGCTCCAAAGCCAATTCCCACCAAAAGACAGAACCACTCTCTTATCAAGAATGGAAGTATGATTTCAAACCGATATCGTTTGATTTCACTGTACGAATTTCGGTACTTTACTTTTACTTCAAAAGTGTATTTCCCTGGCGGGAGGCACTTAAATTGGATGAGGTCTGAAGTTGAAGGAATAGCCCTCCATTCATTTTCAAATCCAACCATTCGATACAGAATAGTTGTTTCGGATTCGTACTCAATTCCTCTGAAAGCAACAAAAAATGAAAACTCATTCTGATCGTAAGAGAATTTCTGGAAAGCATCATTTTCTACGATTCTATCTGGAAATACTATGGAGTCAATGTAAACGTTCAAGTTTGGTTTTTTTTGAGGTAGATTGTCTAGATCTAAAGACAACGGCTGTCCATCAGAAATCATCCATAACTTGTCGGAACTAAGTGCAAAATCACTTAAAGAACCATCTATAATTCCTTCAGCAGTTCCTGGTGAATACTTACGGTCATCAACAAATTGATTTGCTCTTCTTCTGTTTGACAAATAGAGTAAACATCAGTATTGGATAACTCCTTTTCTCCAATAACAAAATAGGTTGGTTCTTGAGAGTATACCTTGAGAGGGTATGTACTAACAAGAATAAATAGTATAAGATATGTTATTCGTTTGGCCAAATTGACTTTTACAATTTTTCGATAAATCAATGGAATAGAATGCTTAGTAGGTAGATCAAACTTGAAGTTAACTTTCATAAAATGAAAAATCTATACAATGCATGTTCAACGAATGAAAAACAAACTGGTTACACACTATAATAATTCATATTATAATAACTACGCAATCGTAGAAGACAATTTTTTGATCGGGATGGGGTCTATCGTGATGGATGTTTGCTACATCGAATCAGGAAGCATCATTGCAGCTGGAGCTGTTCTTTTAGAAGGAGAAGGCGTGCAACGACTGAAAAACAAACGTTAGTGCAGCTTGTTACAGCTGGATATATTTACCTTCGGTGCTACTTCGTGGTGAGGGGGTGTTCCTGCGAAGAAAATCAAGGACATTTCTCCAGAATTGTTTCACTTCGTGGCTGCTTCGCGGTGAAGGTGAAGTATTCGGGTTGATTTAAAGATTAAAAAAGGTAATTCTCAGTAAGACTCACCTTTTTTAATCGATTTTCATCAAACCTTAATTAAGACTAATGGTTCCAAGTGTGAATGAATAACACGTATTTCCAGACGAATCTCTACAATCAGATTTTGCGGTTAGAATTATACCATTAGCCTCAAATGAATAGAACTTAAATAATCGATCGAATTTTTCACCTTTATCGAAACCATTCGTCAATATCTGGCGTTTTAGAACTTCACCATTTTCATCAATAACCAAATGAACTGGAGACTCATCTGCCGTAGGTACAGCATTAGAATAACTAACAAAACTGCCCTCTTTAGAATATCTAGAGTCAGCATCATTTAGAAATATATTCAATGCACCATCTGCATCTATACCCGTTGCTACAATCGAAGAAGCATGCAAACAATTAGTTCTAACAATTTCTCCATTTGCATCAATGAATGTCAATAACAAAACACTAATTGCATTAACTTTCATTTCATTGATTGAAATATATCCTCCATTTAAAAGCTTGTGATCTTGAGTAAAGTTGACGTTAAAATTCATTTTAATAACACCCTCTTTCTTTTCCTTAATTCTATTTTCAAAATTACTTATGTTATTGCTATTGTTCCCAGCGTATAAATCTGAATAAGGAATTTTCACATGACTCTTTTCAATCAGTTCACCGTCTTTCACTTCTAATATGGAAACTATAATTCCTCCATTAGCAAGAATACGGAGCACCTTCAGTCGAATACCATTTTCGTCTTCAATAACTGTACTTCCATCAATGACTCCTCCATTTTCAAACTCGAAAGACATTTTCTGTTTTCCGGACTCGTTGTGGAGCTCAAAAGTAATTTCTCCAGATCGTAAATTGTGGTCGTTCTTGTTGCCTTTATCAAGAGGTGTAGAAAGCATATAAAAGCTCCCTTCTCGAGTAATCCCATAGCCTAACATAGGCTTTATAATCAGCCTCGATGTTATCCTGGTTAACTTTTAAAACATTATCTAGATTTTCCTTATCAAAGACATAAGCCTTCATTGCAAAAGGTTCTTCAGAATCATAGCTCCATGACATATCAACAAAAGAGAAGTATTTATTGTTCTCTTCTCCTAAAGAGTAATTATACAACTCTTTCTCTCCTTCTAGGATGGTTTCTTTCTCCCCTGTAAATTCAAGATTCACCTTGTCTCTGCCAGTTAGAATCAGATCTTTACCTGATTTCGATTTTCCAACACAATATAATTTACCATCTATAAGAACAGGAATCAGTCCATTCAACTGATCAACTGTAATTAATTTCTTTTTCATTAAGCCCTTACCTTTGTAGATGTAATTTGTCCATTCACCGTATCTAAATAGTGCATTTTCAAATTCATTCCCCCTGAAGCGGGTCTTCTTAATGTCATAAGCCCATTTTCTCCGAATTGGCTCTGTTGATATGCCGTTCCTTTAATCTCCCCATCCTCTTGAGGTGTAAATTTTATATCTTGAGCCGTTGAAGTTTTCGTGGCGCACACTACTAACAAACTAGCTATTATAACTTTACATAAACCTTTCATTCTTCGGAGAAATTAGTGGATTATTCTGTGTCCAAATCTAGTGAATAATATGATTCAAGTGCGACTTAAGTGGCTATTCCAGAAACAACAAAGCCATATCTACGCAACGGTTGAAGTCCAAGTGTTGATCGGAATGGGAGCAATCGTGATCGATATCTGTTATATCGAATCAGGTTCAATCATTGCGGCCGGAGCTGTTCTTTTGGAAGAAGAGGGCTTGCAACGACTGAAAAACAAACGTTAGTGAAGCTTGTTACAGCTGATATATTTACCTTCAGCGCTACTTCGTGGTGAGGGGGGGGGGAGTTCCTGCAAAGAAAGTCAAGGACATTTCTCCAGAATTGTTTCACTTCGTGGCTGCTTCGCGGTAAAGGTGAAGTGATGCGAATTGCGAATAATTACGTGAAGTATTCGGGTTGATCTAAAAGGGAGTAAATCGATTATTAGCTTATTGGATATTTCGAAGATTCATTTAAACGCGCGTGCCCAATGACCTAGCTGTTCTACTCTGACTAATACAATGGATGTCCATTTCAAAAAAAGCAAAGCATTATTGCATACCAATTTAGACTTCGTGACAGCAATCCTAGTTGAAAACTAATTCTCCATTTTGTTCTCAGCGAATTGACAAGATCTCTTTTGGAGAATTAGGAACTACCTTAAGAAAATTGCAATTGAATGATTTGTATTCAGTAGATCCATAACAACCGAGTCTGTCTATTTTTTTTCCTCTGGTCCATAATGAGCGAAGCTCAAGGTATTAAGAATACGTAACACAATGAACTAAACTCTGAGCGTATGATAAATTTATCATAATGGCTAAAATCAATCTAAAATCATTTGACGAAAGTACTCGATCAAAAAATTGTGATAATATATGCCAAAAAGATGTAATTAACATTGAATAGCCTCATGATATTAATGAATTATTCATTAGAAGCTTAAACTTTGTATTAAATCAAAATTCAATAAATGAGACCCTTTAAATTATTGGTACTAGTAGTGATTTTTCTATTCAAAAAACAACCATTGTCAATCTCCACAAGTAATTAGCTTCCAAACAGGTGTCAGGTAGATTACTGTTTAATTCGTTATTAATCAATTACGTTAAACTTCTCAATAATAGTTTCGGAAGCTAAAGTCACTGCAAGAATATACATACCATTAAATTTACGACCCAATGCTATTTTTGACTCATAATTTTCTGAATAGTAGACACGCTCTCCAATTAAGTTATAGACAGAAGTTGAGATAATTTCGTCCTTATCGCCTGAAAATGATATGTTTAAAGTTTCAACACAAGGATTGGGATATATTGACACTTCGCTTTCGTTTCGTTGGCAGATATCCTGAGAAATAGCAGTATAGTCTTTAATTGCACCATTAATATCTCTTTGTTGCAATTTATAATAGGTTAAACTATTATATGGTTCATTATCAGTAAAAGAATATTTATTTATTGACGTAGAATTACCGGCACCGTTAATTCGGGCTATATCTTCCCATTCATTCCCGTCTTTGGTTCTATATATTGAGAAATAATCATTATTAATTTCTGTTGCAGTACTCCATTCCAATTCAACACCTTGACCACTGCATTTAGCTGTAAACGATGTCAATTCTACTGGTAAGGGTGTACTTGGACATAAGTTTGGAATTACGCAAATAGTAGCGCTATTAGTGACTGATAGCGAGTAAGAAATAGCTCCAGTTGTAGAAAAAAGTCTGCCCTCCAAAGTACTTAAAGCATCAATAAACACAGCCCCATTATTTGAAATAAAAGTGCCTTTAACATCAGATCCTGTAGCAATTGAAATTGCGCCTTCGACCACAAAGAAAACATTACATGAAGCGGCATCATTTATGAGGACTATATTACTGAATACTGCGGTAGAAAAAGCCCCACTACACCTAATTATAAATACGGCGCTAGGGTTAGCTTGAGCATCCAAAGTAAGAGTGCCTAAGAGCGATGAAGCACCTGTTATATAGGTAGCTCCTGGATACAATGTATCACCTCCTAATACAGGTGAATGAGTGTTCGTTATTGGAATAGATATTAAAGAAGTATAAAGAGCCAATAAATCAGCACTTGCTTGAGCTGTAACTGCATTAGCATTATGCTCAAGGCCTATTAAAGTTGCGACTCCAAACCCTGAAACAGCGCCAACGTTAGATCCAACATTTCCTGTGATATTAGATGCTCCAGCATTACTAAGAGCTCCATTACTTGTAAAAAGAGCAAAATAATTTGTAGAGCCAAAATCAGGATTGCAAATCTCTGGAGGGGGAGGAACTGAAATCGTTGAACTTGTGCAATTAGATAGGTAAAATACTGAAGAATTATTAATCGAAATTGCTCCTGAAGTTGTAAGTAAGTGTCCTTCAAAATTAACATTAGCCGCAATGGCAATAGCAGCGTTATTCACAATGATAGTACCTTTAACTGTAGATGCGGCAGCAATAGTTGCCGCTCCTTCTGATATCCAGTAGACATTACAAGGACGTGCATCGTTTATTAAAATAAGATTAGCAGCTGCACCTACAACAAAAGCACCTGTGAACTTAAAAATAAATACTGCATTAGTATCTCCTTGGCCATCTAGCGTAAGATTCCCCCCAAAAGACCCTGCACCTGCTATACCATAGACTCCATTGGTTAGAGTTTCACCTGCCCCAAAAGCAGCTGGATGCGACCCTACTGTTACGGGCACACTAACTAGCTGATTATAAGCAATACCAACATCTACAGCAGCCTGTTCTGTTATTGAATCAATAGTATAAACGGAACCAATAATCGTAGATGTTGCAAACCCAAGAGTATCTCCCAGATCAGAACCTAGATCACCGGTTAAAGTTGAACTGCCCGTGCAAGAAACCCCTCCATTTCCTGTAAATAGAATAAAATTTTCTGCGGTACCTAGACTAAATGTTTGTCCTAGAGATATATTTGGGGAAATTAATGCAAAGGCTATTAGGAGGTATTGTATTTTTTTATTCATCAGTTAATTATTAGATAAATATAATTTTTCGAAACGAAGCTGAACCATTAGTTTTTACGTTTGCAATTTCCTTTCGTGTTTTGTGAATTGCTTATCTTAAGAGGTTCATATGTCCCGTTTCTAAATATCGTTTGGCTGAGTAAAAGTCTTTAACCTCAATTTTCCAAATATAGGAGCCTTCTTGAGAGTATTGACCCTTATAACTTCCATCCCAACCTAATTTTGCGTCATGACTTTCAAATACTAATTCTCCCCATCGATTGAAAATGAGCAAGCTGTAATCAAATGGATCAAAACCTGAAGTAAAAACAGGCGTAAAAGTCTGATTTAATTCATTCCCATCGGGAGTAAACGTATTCGGTATATAGAAAATTAACTCTTCTTTTACCACAACTTTTTTAACAATTGAATCAGTACAACCAAATTCGTTAATTACTGTCAATGTAACGTTATACGTTTCAGCTTCGAATAATTCAAATTGATGACTTGGAGAAAAGTCACTTGAATTCAAGGTTTGATCTCCAAAATCCCAAATATAATATTGAGCGCCAGAAGAAGTGTTGATAAATTGTACCTCGGAATTTAATGAAGTCAATTCAGCCGAATTAAAGAAGAAATCGGCAGTTACTTGATCGTATTCGGAAATTATCAAAATGACAACACTATCACATCCAAATGATGAAATCAGTGATTCAGTAAATGTTCCAGGTCCAAATACATTTCCTAGCGAACTAATATATTCATCTCCGAAACAAATATATTCGTAAACTGTATTAATAATGGGCCCCAGCTCTGTCACCACAAAAGTCACTGTGCTATCGCAGCCAGTAGCAGAGGTATACGTTTCATCGAAGGAACCTGCTCCATAAATGTTTGCTTGCGGAGATGTGAATTGAGATCCATTACAGACTGTTTCATTCACTGTACTGGCATATGCGATTTGCTCTGTTACAACAAAAGTCACTGTGCTATCGCAGCCAGTAGCAGAGGTATACGTTTCATCGAAAGAACCTGCTCCATAATTGTTTGCTTGCGGAGACGTGAATTGAAATCCATTACAAACTGTTTCACTCACTGTACTGGCATATGCGATTTGCTCTGTTACAACAAAAGTCACTGTACTATCACAACCAGTGGCAGAGGTATACGTTTCATCGAAAGAACCTGCTCCATAATTGTTTCCTTGCGGAGATGTGAATTGAAATCCATTGCAGACTGTTTCATTCACTGTACTGGCATATGCAATTTGCTCTGTCATTACAAAAGTCACCGTGCTATCACAACCAGTAGCAGAGGTATACGTTTCATCGAAGGAACCTGCTCCATAACTGTTTCCTTGCGGAGATGTGAATTGAGATCCATTGCATATTGTTTCATTCACTGTACTGGCATATGCGATTTGCTCTGTCACTACAAAAGTAACCGTGCTATCACAACCAGTAGCAGAGGTATACATTTCATCGAAAGAACCTGCTCCATAATTGTTTGCTTGCGGAGATGTGAATTGAAATCCATTACAGACTGTTTCATTCACTGTAATGGTATATGCGATTTGCTCTGTTACAACAAAAGTCACGGTGCTATCACACCCAGTGACAGAGGTATACGTTTCATCGAAGGAACCTGCTCCATAAATGTTTGCTTGCGGAGATGTGAATTGAGATCCATTGCATATTATTTCATTCACCGTACTGGTATATGCGATTTGCTCTGTTACAACAAAAGTCACCGTGCTATCACAACCTGTAGCAGAGATATACGTTTCATCGTAAGAACCTGCTCCATAAATGTTTGCTTGCGGAGATGTGAATTGAAATCCATTACAGACTGTTTCATTCACTGTACTGGCATATGCTATTTGCTCTGTAACTACAAAAGTCACCGTGCTATCACAGCCAGTAGCAGAGGTATATGTTTCATCGTAAGAACCTGCTCCATAAATGTTTGCTTGCGGAGACGTGAATTGAAATCCATTACAAACTGTTTCATTCACTGTACTGGCATATGCGATTTGCTCTGTTACAACAAAAGTCACTGTGCTATCACAGCCAGTAGCAGAGGTATACGTTTCATCGAAAGAACCTGCTCCATAATTGTTTGCTTGCGGAGACGTGAATTGAAATCCATTACAAACTGTTTCATTCACTGTACTGGCATATGCGATTTGCTCTGTCACTACAAAAGTTACCGTGCTATCGCAGCCAGTAGCAGAGGTATACGTTTCATCGAAAGAACCTGCTCCATAATTGTTTGCTTGCGGAGACGTGAATTGAAATCCATTACAAACTGTTTCATTCACTGTACTGGCATATGCGATTTGCTCTGTTACAACAAAAGTCACTGTACTATCACAACCAGTGGCAGAGGTATACGTTTCATCGAAAGAACCTGCTCCATAATTGTTTGCTTGCGGAGATGTGAATTGAGATCCATTACAGACTGTTTCATTCACTGTACTGGCATATGCTATTTGCTCTGTAACTACAAAAGTCACTGTGCTATCACAACCAGTGGCAGAGGTATACGTTTCATCGAAAGAACCTGCTCCATAATTGTTTGCTTGCGGAGATGTGAATTGAGATCCATTACAGATTGTTTCATTCACTGTATTGGCATATGCGATTTGCTCTGTTACAACAAAAGTCACGGTGCTATCACAACCAGTAGCAGAGGTATACATTTCATCGAAAGAACCTGCTCCATAACTGTTTCCTCCTGGGGACGTGAATTGAAATCCATTACAAACTGTTTCATTCACTGTATTGGCATATGCGATTTGCTCTGTTACAACAAAAGTCACCGTGCTATCACAACCTGTGGCAGAGATATACGTTTCATCGTAAGAACCTGCTCCATAAATGTTTGCTTGCGGAGATGTGAATTGAAATCCATTACAAACTGTTTCATTCACTGTACTGGCATATGCTATTTGCTCTGTAACGACAAAAGTCACCGTGCTATCACAACCAGTAGCAGAGGAATACGTTTCATCGAAAGAGCCTGCTCCATAACTGTTTGCTTGCGGAGATGTAAATTGAAATCCATTACAGACTGTTTCATTCACTGTATTGGTATATGCGATTTGCTCTGTTACAACAAAAGTCACGGTGCTATCACAACCAGTAGCAGAGGTATACGTTTCATCGTAAGAACCTGCTCCATAACTGTTTGCTTCCGGAGATGTGAATTGAGATCCATTACAGATTGTTTCATTCACTGTACTGACATATGCGATTTGCTCTGTTACAACAAAAGTCACGGTGCTATCACAACCAGTGGAAGAGGTATACGTTTCATCGAAAGAACCTGCTCCATAATTGTTTGCTTGCGGAGATGTGAATTGAAATCCATTACAAACTGTTTCATTCACTGTACTGGCATATGCGATTTGCTCTGTTACAACAAAAGTCACGGTGCTATCACAACCAGTAGCAGAAGTATACGTTTCATCGTAAGAACCTGCTCCATAATTGTTTGCTTGCGGAGATGTGAATTGCAATCCATTACAAACTGTTTCATTCACTGTACTGGCATATGCGATTTGCTCTGTTACCACAAAAGTCACGGTACTATCACAACCATTAGCAGAGGTATATGTTTCATCGAAAGAACCTGCTCCATAGCTGTTTGCCTGCGGAGATGTGAATTGAGATCCATTACAGACTGTTTCATTCACTATATCATTGGTAACTACCAAAACACTAACGTTTGTCACAATTATTGAATCACACCCCTGAGTCGTTAGTAAATTTGATGTATGAGAAGTATTTGCGATAATAACTTGGTTAAAATTATCAGGGTAAATTACCGTATCATTTAAACAAGATGTGATATTCTCAATAACGTTATAACTCGCGCCTCCATTCGGCACAATAACGTCAATTGTATCTTGACAAGTGTTAGACGATGTATCAATAGCAATAATTTGGTACATTCCATCCGATAAACTTGGAATCGAATATGTACCTGTGAAGTAGCTACTATAAGTAACGCTATTAATTAAAACGTCATAAACAAAGGATGAACCAGCAATTGTAAGGTCAATTGATCCATCATTTCCTGTACAAGACTCAGCAATTGCCGATCCATTAATTACTAAATCACAAACACTTGGAGTAATGGAACAAATTGGTAAGTTTATTGTTCCATTATATATAGATGCCGCACCATTGGTAGTAAGCATTCTGCCCTCTAACGCTACCCCATCTCCCATAGAAATGGCCCCATTGTTTGACACAATAGTTCCTTTCATATTCGTATTAGCAGCCAAATGCATCGCTCCTTCTGCAATCCAAAACACATTACAAGCCAATGCCCCGCCTGTCAAAATAACGTTAGAAGAGGCCCCCGCAGAAAAGGCACCTCCAAATTGAAAAATAAATAGTGTGTCAGGATTCCCCTCTGCATCTAATATCAAGTTTCCGCCTAATGATCCCGCTCCTCCAGTATTATACACCCCTGCAGTAAGTGTTTCTGTTCCAAATGCAGGTGGATGCGAAGTAACTGTTGGAGTTATTGCAACTATTTCGTCATATGCAGCCTGCACATCAATTAAACATTGTGCAGTTGATGCATTCGCTAACTCTATATTTCCAATAACCACATTGGGAGCGCCAAACCCGGTGATGGCACCTACATGTGTACCAATATGACCTGTAATATTTGTTGTAGTACCTGTGTTTCCTAATGCCCCTAATGAAGTAAATATGGCATAGTTGCTTGCTGTACCCAAGTTAGGTGGCTGTGCTAAAGAAATATTAGGAAATAATAAAGCTGAAACAATAAATTTTAATAATGGGCTAATTATCTTTGTTTGCTTACTTGATGAGCGCTTATGAATTTTCGAAAAAGAAGTTGCCATTTTGTGACAGCATTCTGTAATGACTTCAAAAACAACACTAAAGATGTAACGTACTGCTCTTTTCATAAAAAAAGTATTAGTTAAAACGATTGGAAATGTTGACCTTTTTGCGTCAGGCCCTCTAAAAAAAACCAAATAAATCATCAACTACCCTTAAGGGGAACTGATAATTTTTCAAATAAAAAATCCATTTGAATAACCAATAGAAAATTTAGAAGTGATCGAAAATAAAGTCATTTGATTACGGACAAGAGATTAAAAGTCTCAGGTATAAAGTAAGGAGAAAGCACGAATGTGTTTTGTTACTTAGTAGTAATATTCTTTATTAACTCAATCTAGTCAATTTAAACATTAAAGAATTATAAATTCGTCAAATGACCGTATTTAAGCTTCAAATCATCTAATTATACCGTTTAATTAAACTCGAATAGTGTCGCTTTTGTAATTTGGTTTCTTAATTCAACTATTATTAGTTAATAACTTTTAGATTTATTTTGTCAACAAACACTAATGTTCATCTGAAATTTGAAGATTGCTTAATAGGGTTGGTGAATTCTATAGAATATAATGACTCTAATTTAAGATAGTTAATCCTTGCTAAACTATCTTAACTAACTGTCCAGTCCCTTGCAGCAGCTACAAACGATAGTACTCACACAAATTAGGAGAGCAAATTAAGGTGTGAATTTAAAGCTGTATTACTAAAAGAACAAAGAGAAAATTCAGTGCTTCATTTAAGACAAAAGTAGGTCTTGAAGCAATTAAAGAAAGACTAACAAGCCAAGAATTAGCTTCCAAGTATGAAATTCATTCCAATCAGGTTACTCAATGGAAGAAGGAGTTTCTAGAAAATGCTTCAGCTTGGTTTGAAACAAAAGCAAAGTAAGACAACGATGATGTTGAAAAGGAAAAACTTTATGGTAAAATCGGGCAACTTCAAGTTGAGAAAGATTTTTTAAACTTTGTCTGGGGGAAATGAGTACAACAAAAAAGAGACAAAAAGTTGTAAAGCCTCATCCAGAGCAAAGTCTAGACAGCCAATGTAAAGTATTGAATATTCATCGCTCAGGTCTTTATTATAAGCCAAAGGGAAAAAGTGCTCTGAACTTAATTTTAATGTAGCATGTTGATAAATACTTTCTTGGACATCCATGTTACTGGGTAGAGCGAATGACGGACTATTTGAATAAGAATTTCGGATATCGTGTAAATGTAAAAAGGGTACGTAGATTACATGAAATAATGAGTTAAAACACCATTTATTGCAAACCACGAACAACCATTAAAGACAAGTCAAGGATCACAATACACCAGCGATGACTATACCGAAACATTGGAGTCACATAAAATAGAGATTTCGATAGACGGAAGAGGAAGAGCTCTTGACAATATTTACATAGAGCGATTTTGGAGATCGTTGAAATATGAAAAGATCTATCTCAACCCGGCCAACAGTGGTTTAGAACTATATGAAAATCTTAATCAATACATTCGATTTCACAATCAAGAAAGACGCCATACAGAGATCGGAAAAGTTCCACCTGACGAGATATTTTACAAGAAATCAATGGCGTGTTAACAATAAAGAATTAACTTAAACCTGTTCTAAAGATGGGGAGTGCCTCACGCAACTGCAAAACCGGAGCATGTACCTGTCTGATTCCCAAAAAAATGTAACTTTAACATCTAAAACTTTTTTTTTAAATTTTGACTGTCAAGCATCTACTCACTATAGTCGGCTTTGTGCTTTTTAGCAACCTTTCTTTAAGTCAACAAAATTCCGTTGCGAGAGAATGGAACAATCTAATCCTAGAAGCAATTCGGAATGATTTTGCCAGGCCTACCGTTCATGCAAGAAATTTGTTCCATCATTCGGTCATAGCTTATGATGCTTGGGCAGCCTATGACAACTCAAAAAAGACCTACTTTTTAGGAGACACACTTCACGGTTATGTCTGTAGTTTCAGTGGTATTGATTATCCTGTTGATATTCATTCCGCGAGAGAAGAAGCCATTTCGTATGCGTCCTATCGATTTATTCAAAGCAGGTATCAAAACTCGCCAGATTACAACACTACTTTGATCCTAGTTCAAAACCTAATGAATCAATTGGGCTATGATCCATCGAACACATCAACGGATTATGTGAATGGCGGACCTGCTGAACTAGGAAATTATCTTGCTGAACAAATCTATTTGTATGGCCTTACAGATGGTTCAAATGAGCAAAATGATTATGCGAATATTTTCTATGATCAATTGAATCCCCCAATAATAATGAGTCAACCTGGAAATCCAAATATTCAAGATCCGAATCATTGGCAACCTATCACGTTAACACAATCTATCGATCAATCTGGCAATCCAGTGCTCAGCACACCTGAAAATCTATCCCCCGAATGGGGCGAAGTACATCCGTTTTCTTTGGATTCATCCATGTACAATGAACATGTTCGAGATGGGGATACGTATAAAGTTTATTTTGACACTGTTTACCCGGCCATTCTAGATCTTTCTGACTCCTCCTCTTGGGAATCATTTTATAAGTGGAATCACACCTTGGTTTCTGTGTGGCAATCTCATCTTGACCCAACAGACGGAGTGATGTGGGATATCTCGCCAGGTTCAATTGGAAACAATTCGTGGTACCCATCCGATTCTTCCCAATATGCAGCGTTTTACGATTTAACCAACGGAGGCGACCCTGGAACGGGCTATACAATCAATCCTGTAACGGGAATTCCATACTCCCCTCAAATAGTTCCCCGTGGAGATTATACGCGGGTACTTGCCGAGTTTTGGGCAGATGGTCTTGACTCCGAAACACCTCCAGGACATTGGTTTGAAATCTACCATTACGTTTCAGATCAACCCGGTTTTGAGCGCAAATGGCAAGGAGTTGGTCCTTTATTGGACACTCTAGAATATGACGTAAAGGCGCAGTTAACACTTGGTGGAACTATGCATGATGCCGCAATAAGCGCGTGGAGTTTAAAAGGGTACTACGATTATATCCGTCCTGTTTCGGCAATTCGATACATGGCTGATTTAGGTCAAAGTTCAGATACCACAGCAATTAGTTATCATCCCAATGGAATTCCATTGTTGCCCGGTTTTGTTGAAATTGTCCAAGTTGGTGATTCTTTGGCCGGCCAATGGAACGAAAATGTTGGCAAAATCAAATTATTCACTTGGAAAGGACATGAATACATCATCGATCCCCTTACGGAAATGGCAGGAGTTGATTGGATTCTTGCTGAAAAGTGGTGGCCTTATCAACGACCCACTTTTGTAACTCCACCATTTGCTGGATTTGTTTCAGGGCATTCTACGTTCTCCCGGGCAGCTGCAAACACCATGGAATTTATTACTGGCTCACCTTATTTCCCAGGAGGACTTGGTGAATTTCAGGCTATTCAAAATCAGTACTTACATTTCGAAGAAGGTCCAAGCACAACGATTACACTTCAATGGGCTTCTTACAAAGACGCTGCCGATCAATGCAGTTTGTCAAGATTATGGGGAGGCATTCACCCTCCTATTGATGATATTCCAGGAAGAATAATCGGTGAGGAAATTGGAAGTTTAGCATTCATTAAGGCAGATGCGCTTTTTGATATTGATAACCCCGCTTTAATTTCTGCTTCTGTCTCCGACTCTGTTCTGTCAATTGCCGATATTGGAAGTCAATTTTCAATGTATTTCACCTTTAATGTGCCAATGGACTCCTCTTTAGTTCCATCGTTAACGTTGTTTGGAAGCCTTAGTTCTGCTGTCGGTATAAACCAATTTGTTTGGATCGATTCTTTCAATCTTGAATTGAACTTAAATGTTCTAACGAGTACAATAGAGTTGTTCGTGACGAATGTTGAAATTGGCAACTTATTTAGCGGAACAGGAAGTGCTTTGAGCAATTACAACTTCCTCAATTATTTCATCGTTGACACTAAAAGACCACTAGTAAATTCGATCGTTCCAAGTGAGAATGTAGTTTCAAACTCAACTGTCGGAACCTCTTTTGTTATTGACGTTGAATTTAATGAGGCCTGTATGACCACAACAAACCCAACACTTGTTTTAACTGCACCCACTCTGGTAAATCCAACTTTCACTTTAAACTTGACAGGCTCCTTTTGGAGTAACGATTCAACATTTAGTGCGTCCTACGATGTGATGGACTTTAATGAAGAAATCCCTTCAATTGATGTTGAAGTCACCAATGTTTTTGACTTAGCAGCGAACGAAATAAATATTTCTCAGTACGTTGATGTATTTGGTGTTGACACTAAGAGCCCTCTTATTACATCGATTTCTACAACCGACTCATTGATTACCCAATCCGATTTGTCGAGTCCAGTTTTCACGATAGATGTAACTTTTCAAGAGGCCATGAATACTTCTATCCTTCCTACACTTACATTTTTGGATCAAGGGATTCTGTACACATCGATTTCACAAACTCCGACGCAAACCTTTTGGACAGCTACCAATCAACTTTCAGTTTCGTTTTTAGTTTCTAGCAATACGAATGATTTAATTCCGATCGACTTATCACTTTCGAATGTTACTGATTCAATTGGAAACACACTACTTGATTCACTTCAGTTGTCTTTTATTTGGAGTGATATGAAATCGCCTGAGGTTGTATCAATTGTCCCTAACAAATCCATTATTAGCGATAGTGTTTTGGGATCTTCGTTGTATTTCATTGATGTTGAATTTAACGAACCTATGGACACATCCAATAAGCCATTGGTTATGCATTTTGCAGGTCAATCTCTTACAAATTCATTGCAATACAACCTTCCTGTAAGTGACTTTGTCGATTCTTTAAACTACCGAGCCTATTATCAAGTACTCGATGAAAACATTGAAATTGAACCCGTCCACTTAAAAATTGATTTTGGAAAAGATGCATCTGGAAATACCCAGGTTGTTGATTCGAGCTTAAATTTTATTGCCATTGACACGAAGAACCCAAGCGTTATTAGTTTGAATGCAAATGACTACATTCTGGATCAAATAGGTCAATCATTTGATGTCACTGCTATTTTCGACGAACCTATGCTCGCTACTGACTCTCCATCGATGCAATTTAGTCCTGTTGCTAGTACTTACTTGGATTTGGTCGACTCCATGTGGATTAATTCCTCAACTTACTTGTTCAATTACCATTTGGTTTCTACAACAATTCAAACAACCCAATTTGGAGTCCTCTTAAACTCCGCAGTTGATCAAGCTGGGAATGTCATAATTGAGCTAGATGTCGCAGATTATTTTCAAATTGACCAAACACTCGGAATTGTTCCGTTGTTGGATGAAAAGGTACTGCTCTATCCAAATGTTCTATTAAGCGGAGGACGCTTAAACATTGATGGCGATCTTGATCAAACCTCTTTTAATCTTATGAATTCAATTGGGCAAATCGTACAAAAATTAGTATTCATAAAAGTGAATTCGAAATTTGTTTCCGATGAGATTTCCCTTCCTCCAGGAATGTACCTGTTAACGAATGGCCAAATAAAAGCCAAAATAATTATCCGCTAATGAAGGTTCTTCTTCTCATTGTCTCACTTGTTTGTACAACTTTTTGTATGGGGCAAACCTTGACGGATGTTGCAATTAGTCAGAACATCACGTATACTCAAAGCACAACTGACAATCGGGCAAACGGAATGTCGTTTTATGATTTTAACGAAGATGGATGGGATGACTTAACGCTACCAGTGAATAATGACTCTATAGTTTTCTACAAAAACGTGAATGGAAATTTTCAACAAATCGGTTCCTACATTGATGCAATTGGTTATGTGAGACAAATACTTTGGGTGGATTATGACAATGATTTGGATTTAGATATCTGTGTTTCCTACGAAGATGCTGGTATTCGCTTGTACCAAAACGATGGCGCTTTTAATTTTACCGACATCACTGCCGCAGCTGGAATATCAATCATTCCATTTATTGCATACGGATTCTCCTTCGCAGATCCGGACACAGATGGCGATTTGGACTTTTACGTATGTTCGCATGAAATAATTGGCCAGGTTGTTTCTCCTGTTCAAAACAAGTATTACGAAAACCAAGGGAACGGAACATTCATTGAAAAAGCACAACTACTGAATATTGACAATGGATTTCAACCGACTTTTATGCCTGTTTGGTTCGATTACAACAATGATCATTTACTGGATTTAGGTCTAATCAACGATAAAGAATTTTGGAACGATGCCCTGTATCAAAATATGGGAAATGGCACCTATCAAGACGTTGCAACAACAGTTGGAATATCTAACGATGGTCACGATCCAATGTCGTTATCGATAGCTGATTTCAATAATGACGGTTACCAAGATATTTTCAAAACAGACATTGGAAATGACGTTATCGTAAATGGCTATGCCATGGACTATAAACTTTACAGAAACAATTCAGGTGTCAACTTTACAGATATCGCTCAAAGCATAAATTTAGATACCAACATGTTTGCATGGGGTTCTTTGTGGGTCGATTACGACAACGATTGTTTTGAAGACTTGTACATTGCAACTACTTTTGGAACAGGATATTCTTCTTTGCTGTATAAAAACAATAATGGACAATCGTTCGAACTCATGAACGATTCCATTAATGGTAACACCATCAGTTCTTCCTTTTGTCCTGTAAAAGGCGACATTGATAACAATGGTTTTTACGATATTGTTGTACTGAACGATAATGCTATCCCAAACGTGTTGTTGAACAGCGGGAATGCAAACAACTATATCAAAATTGACTTACTGGGAACTTTTTCGAATCAAAAAGGAATAGGCTCCACTATAGAAGTATATGCCAATGGTGAGCATCAAACACAAACTGTTTTCTGTGGAAGTGGACTCTGCGCTCAAAATTCACAGCACAAAATATTTGGTCTTGGCACTGCGACAACTATTGATTCATTGATAGTAACTTTCCCAAGTGAAATTGTAGTTCGACAGTTTGATCTTGCAGCCAATACAAATTACCAAATCATTGAACAGGTAACCGAAGTCATAGATCTGAATCAAGGAGCGAATACGATCTATGCCTGTGAAGGTGTACTACTTGAACTTGGCGTTCCAGGCCTCTACAATTACCAATGGAACACAGGAAGTCAGGATTCTATAATCACAGTTCTATCACAAGGGAGTTATTCATTCGAAGCGACCAATTTTGCGGGTGACACTTTGTATATTTCCTCGCCGTTATATGTGGATTACGAAACGCTCTTAACCTATCAAGAAGTAATTAATCAACCGCCTTGTGGAGCGATAAATAATGGCTCCATTGAATTGTTGCTAAATCCTAGCTCCATTGTATTTGAAGTCTATTGGTCGAATGGAATCCTAGGAACAATGAACAATAATCTATCTGCCGGTCAGTACTCCTATACCATTCTAACCAATGGTGATTGCAATTACTCGGGATCTATTACGATTGAAAATGCACCGCAATTTACAGTTCAATACATAACAGCGCCCGCAACAGACACTTCTTTGGGCTCGGTTAATTTGTTCATCTGGGGTGGCGTTGCACCGTATATATATACAATATTAGGCGATACAGTAAACAGTCCAATTACAGATTTATCTGCTGGGAATTACGATGTAATTGTAACAGACGCTTATGGGTGCGCCGACACCGTTTTATTTACGATTAATGACCTGTCTACAGGTAGTGTGTCTGAAACGGTAATTGATGCTTCTAAAATATACTTCAGTGATGGATATGTTTGGGTATGCGATGTAAACTCAAATGAAATACAACACATTGAAGTCTTCGATATGCTTGGAACTCTAATTCTAGATAAACACAATTGGGAAACGGATGCTGATAAGAATTGTAGAATAAAAATGCTCGAGTCTGCAGCTTCAGGCTTGTATCGAATTGTGGTAACCCATGATTCATTCGTAGAATCAGCTACTATTTTCGTAAGATAGATACGTCTAGTTCTGGGATTTTTAATAGTGATTATTGCCCCTGTTCTATAAAAAAACATTCACATGAATCGACTCATCAAATTTTTTCCGTTTAAAACCCATCACTTAATAGCCGGAATTCTTTTACTAATAATCATTGGTTGTTCAACTAAAGATAGCGATCAGGATTCGGATCAAAAATACAATGTTGTTCATTCCGTGCAGTCCATGGATAAAAATGGAACTAACGTCTCGTACAAAGTAAAATATGATATCATAGCAAAGACAGCATTAAGCAATGTCGAAATTGATGAGATTCAATTAAAAACGAAATGGGTTGTTTCTGATGTTCTTGAGTTTTTTACTTATGAGGATTGCTTGTTCAAAAGAGATTCCGTTGAAACCATAATTATCAGAGAAGTTCTGATGAAAAACAAAACCGATTACACACACCTGGAATCGTTAATTATTGAGGAGGTTGCAATTCCCGAGCAGATTCTTAAACTGATAATCGCTCGACACGGCGAGTTTAAAGACAAAAACATTGTCGGTCAATAAAGAAATACATCCAATTTAGCTTTGCTATTTACAACCTTTAATGAACTATGAAATTTCTATTTTCACTCCTTCTGTTTGGCCTGTTCGGATGCACTTCTACTCCATCTGAGAACTCAAAAATTATACATCAGGAGAAATTAAATTCCACTTTTGTTAATTTAATTGTAAAGACAAATCTCGGCGCTGATGTTGATCTGGAATTTCTTGTTTATTATCGAGGAAACCATGATTTTAACGACGCAGTAAATGGAAAAAATAGGCATTTTCACAAGGCTCTGAAAGACTCACTTCGTCAGTTTACTGTCTATGAAATGTATATGTCCAAAAGGAGATCAATCGATTCTATCACTCGAAGTATTGTTGAAAATGAATTTAAAAAGAGTCCGATAAAAATAGAGAGATTGGAACTTGGGATGATTGAAATTCCTAAAAAAGACATGGAGAGATTCTTGAGAAATGATAAATTAAAAAACCAAATTGTTGAAGCTTTAAATGAAGTTCATGATAATTATCTATTACTAAAACAAAAACTTGAAACAGATAAATCCTTATCCCAAAGAGAAAGAATTGCTATTGAAAAAGAAATGTCAATTCTTGATAAGGACATGGACTCAATACAGAAAAAAGGGCGAGAGCTTATTCTTGAAAAGTAAGGAATGGCGAACACTTCCTACTTATTCAACTATATGAAGGTTGAAGACAATGTTCTTATTGGAAGAACCCAGGTGCACTAAATAAATTGTTCTTCGATTTCACTTTATTTCGAATATAGGTAATTCAATGGCACTCTTATAAAACGTACCTAGCTCTTACTATTCAGCAATTCTTGCGTTATAACTCCGATAAGAATAACAACTCCACATCCAATAAAATTGTACATTAAGTAACTCAATTCTATCACTTCATACGATACCATTAGATGGACAATTAGAACCGTGATTTGACCAACAATACCTCCAATTAAAGCTGCAGTTCCCTTTGTAGATTTAAAGAACAAAGCCAACAAAAACACGCCTAAAATTGTACCGTAGAACAAAGAGCCTAAAATGTTTACCAATTGAATCAGGTTTTCAAACATCCCAGCCGTAAGTGCAATTAAGATTGCCATTAGTCCCCAACCCACTGTCAACAATTTACTGACGCGAAGGTCCTTTTTATCATCGTCTGATTTGGACCAAAACTTTTTGTAATAGTCAATGGTTGTTGTTGCGGCAAGTGCATTCAATTCACCAGCAGTAGATGACATGGCGGCGGAAAAGATAACAGCCAAGAGCAATCCGATTAATCCGTGCGGAAGAAAATTCAAAATAAACGTGAGGAAAATATAATCTGAATCTTTGACTTCAAAATTGGGATCAATTTTATGGAGCGATTTCTTGTAGCTCCCTCGCAGTGAATCTTGTTGAGTTTGTAATTTCTGAATAGCAACATTCTCATCGACATTTGAGTCCTTGAATTCTTTCAAAAGAACGCGTTTCTCTTCAAAAACGACATCGTACTCCGTTTCAATTGCCTTCAATCCACGTTCTTCAGTAGCAGTCATTTCAACGTTCACAGTGTTAAAGACAATGGGGGGCTTATTGAACTGAAAGGAAACAAATACCATCACACCAATGAACAAAATAAAGAACTGCATCGGAACTTTCAATAATCCATTGAACATCAACCCCATTCTCGATTCTTTCAAGGATTTACCACCCAAATAGCGTTGCACTTGCGATTGATCCGTTCCGAAATACGAGACGAAAAGAAAAAGTCCACCAGTAAGCCCTGAAAGCAGTGTATAGCGATTGCCAAGATCCGTAGACAAATCAATGATTTCCATTTTCCCCAAACTTCCAGCAATATCCACTCCTTCCATGAATCCAATATTCTCTGGAAAGCTTTCAACTACAAAGTAGAAGGCGATGAACATCCCGGTCATAATAATCCCCATTTGCCATTTCTGCGTCAGGGAAACCGCTCTACTTCCACCCGAGACCGTGTAGATAATTACGAGTCCACCAATCAAGAGACAGGTAAGTTGAAGGTTCCATCCTAAAATAGTCGATAGAATAATGGAAGGTGCGTAGATTGTGATTCCAGCAGCCAAACCACGTGAAACCAAAAACAGAAAAGCAGTAAAGGATCGCACTCTGACATCAAAGCGTTCCTCTAAATATTGATAGGCCGTGTAAACTTTAAGACGGTAGTACACGGGCAAGAAGAAAATGGAAATTAGGATCATCGCAAGCGGCAATCCAAAATAGAATTGTATGAATCCCATTCCACTTTCATAGGCTTGTCCAGGTGTCGACAAAAAGGTAATTGCACTGGCTTGAGTGGCCATAATCGACAATCCAATTGTTGCCCAATTTTCGGTGTTATTGCCTTTTAAGTAACTCTCTAAATTGCTATTCTTACGGGTTTTCCATGTTCCATACGCCACAATTACGATAAGCGTAGTCATTAATACAAACCAATCAATTCCACTCATGATCCGTACGAATTAGTGATCCATAAATACACAATAATCTGAACGACCAAGAAAACCATCAATCCAATGTACCAACCCTTCCAATTCGTTGAGTCTTTCTCTTGTTCGGGTTCCGGCACGTGGTCTAGCCCTTGGTCCAGCTCTTCATCACTCATGGCTCATAACTTAAAATGTTAGCAAATAGGCGGTAGGCCCCAATCACACCATTTGGTAGCTCACGGAAAAACGAAATTCCAGAATAGACAAATTGTCCTTTTCCATATTTCGCAACAATCAAAGCTCCCGTTTGTGCTTCTTCACCTTGATCCGCCCAGGAGAAAAGAGGCGTATACTGCTTGTCCCAATTGTTGGCAAAATACAACCCTCGCTCTTGAACCCAATTTTCAAAATCGGTTTGCGTGATTTTATTTGGCGAATTCATGATTTGATGCTCTGGCGCTAAAAATATTACCTCCGCATCTTCTTCCGTCACTCGGTTTCTAGACAATTCAAAAGGATAAGGTCCAAATTGTTTTTCTGTAAATGAACGCGACGCTGTGTTGTACTGCATCACTAGATTCCCTCCATTTTCAACATAAGCATTCAATCGTTCTGAATAATTCGAAATTTCAGGGTGCACATTGTAAATACGAATTCCTAATACAACGGATTGGTATTTCGTGAGGTCAATACTTGGGATGTCTTTCACTTCAAAAAAGTCAAGTTGGAAACCAAGTTGCTCAATAGCCTGTGGAACAGCATCATCGACACCTTTGATATAGGCAATTCGTCCAGCTTTTATTTCTGCGTCAAGCACAGTACATTGCATAAATGCAGTTCTAAACAATGCTTGCGTTGGAATATGATCGTACGCAATCTCCTTGTAGTTCAACAATTCCGTTCCGTCCTCTTGAGACAATTGAACGGCTCCTGGTTTTGCATCTTTGTCCGCCTCAATAGTTAAAACAAACCATTCTTCAGCATGCATGGTGTTGAACTCCAAGTGAATTTTATTTGGAGAAATTGTCCAGCCTTTTGGTGCCGTTATATTCAATGTTGTGTTTAAGCTGTCTCTAAAATTTTTGACTTTTATTCGAACTTCTTTTGGTTCCCCAGATTTTGTCAAGAGTTGTTGTTCTTCGAAACTAGCCGTATATCCTGGAGTAGAAATCAAAGGCCGACGTCGTTCACCGTAAGAAGGATCACGCCATTTATAGGTGGCAGGAATTGAAACAGTAAAGGGTTGGTCATCCACCAAAAAAGTAAATTTCACAGTAATACTTGGTTGGCTCTCTGGTGCGCAAAAATTGCTTGGATCTGTCACTTTAAAAGTAGCTTCAAAGGGTTCATTCAGCCAATACGGATTTGAAATATCCGTTTTACCATTTGATTTAAGGTCCAAAGCAAGCGGTTCATTCAAGAGTAACTTTTCATCCAGTTCAAGTTTCTCTCCGGTGCTCATTTCCACTTTGGATAAAACAACCGACACTCCAGAGCGGTTAATTAAATTGGCTTTTAGAAGTACCGAATCTCCTTGATTGAATGAGAATTGCTCTCCCAAGACTTCAGCATGCAGTCCAAGGCAATCTTGGATAATGGCCTCACAGCGTCGAATTTTTTCGTCGAAAATGTAAGAAGAAGGCAGTTCTTTTAATCGTTTCAAAATCTTGAGAAGCTTCGGAACATTGTTCGAAACTGTAACGAAGTCAAAGTTGTTTATCGCAGATTGAAAATCGATTTCTAATTGTTTATCGGCAACACCTGTCCATGTTTGACTTGTCTTTTCAAAAAACGAACCGTCTAATTTCTCCCCTTCTAAGTGCTTAAAATATTCGATACGGCTTCCGCGCTCAACAATTCCTCCAAACCCTTGGCATTTGTGTTCGCTGCGGGCTAATGTGCCAATTTCATTGTACGACATGCCTAACTGCGCGTTGTATCCACCAATATCAGTAATCAAATAATTTGGATCGCCTTCGGCCATGTCTTTTATGTTCTCGTCCCACCAATAAGATGTGTTCCAATACAGTGAGGTGGATTGCCACGTTCCATACGCTTGCACTTGCCTTGGCTCGTATTCTATATCGGCCGCCTTGCTAAATGCCTCGATCGTCAAAAGTGCAGATGCCGTATGGTGTCCATGACCCGCGCGTTCATCCGGCGGAAATCGTGTAATAATTACGTCGGGCTTAAATTTGCGAATGATCAACACCAAGTCGGATAGTAAAATATCTCGCCCCCAAAGTTCAAAAGATTCTTCAGCGGATTTTGAATAACCGAAATCAACGGCTCTGGAAAAATATTGTTTTGCACCATCGTGAGAGCGTGCTGCCAATAATTCTTGGGTCCGTAAAACGCCCAATTCTTCGCTCAACTCCTCTCCTATTAGGTTTTGACCTCCATCACCACGTGTTAATGAAAAGTAAGCCGTTTCTGCTTTTTCGCCCAAAGAAAACCAAGCCAAAGCCCTCGTGTTTTCATCATCGGGATGCGCAGCAACGTACAATACTCTTTTTAAGGAGTGCAGTTTTTGAAGGTTCACAAATATTTCACCGTTACCGTCATTAGCGAAGGACAAAAGAGATGAAAATATAAAGTATAAAAGGATTAAATTCTTCAAGGTGTTTGAATTAGGGATGCTCAAATTTACCCATTAAATGCTTAATTCAAATAACCTAATCTCAAACGAATCATTCAAATTGGTACAGCTTCAAAAGAATAGGATTTAAAGAGCATTCTTGATTCAACGCAAATAAGAAACACCTGAGGCAACTCTAAATAAAGGACTTGCGCGCTATTTCAATTCTACATATTGAAAAAATCAGGGCTTAGGAGTAAAACGAAGAGATAATATTCATTTACATCAATGATCTGTATAAACCCAATTGTTTCCTTAATTTTGGTCTTGAAATCTGAAAAACTAGAAACATGAAAAAAATAATGATTGCCCTATTGACATTGGGTAGCTTTTCTTTAACAGCTCAAATTACAACTCCAGCACCAAGCCCTGCGGCAAAAGTATGGCAAACGGTTGGACTTACTGAAGTTACAATTGACTACTCTAGACCTTTAAAGCGCGACCGTGTGATCTTTGGTGACCTTGTGGCATATGACAAAATGTGGCGTACAGGAGCAAACAAAAACGCAATGATTACAACAAGCGAAATCCTCATCTTTGGAACTGATTCTTTGAAAGCAGGATCGTATGCGATCTTCACAACGCCTAAAAAAGGCAATTCGTGGGACGTTTATTTCTACATGGATACTGAAAACTGGGGAACTCCAGGAGAATGGGATGACAAATTAGTTGCGGTTAAAACAACAGCAACAGTAAGTACGTCAAAGACAATTACAGAGTCGTTTACAATTGCAATTGACAATGTTACGATGAATGGTGCTGAACTAAGCTTTGCTTGGGACAACACGAAAGCGGTTGTTTCTTTTGCTGTACCAACGAATGATGCGGTTATGGCAAGCATTGATAAAGTAATGAATGGACCAAGTGCTGGAGATTATTACTCGGCTGCGAGTTTTTACCTTACGCAAAAGACAGAACTTGAATTGGCTTTGAAATACATCAACAATGCGTTGGATATGAAGGAGAATAAGCCATTCTGGTACCTGCGTAAAAAAGCATTGATTCAAGCAGAAATGGGAGATTTCAAGGGAGCAACGGCAACAGCCAAACTTTCAATGGAAGCTGCTAAAGATGCAGGAAATGATGATTACGTTAAGTCGAACGCAAAGTCGATCGAGGAGTGGAGTAAAAAATAGAATTTATCAATTGATAGTAAGAAAGCTTGTCTGAAAAGACGGGCTTTTTTTATGGCTAAACACCTGGCAACTAACCGCTAATTGCTTAAATAAGAATCGGTATCAGTAAGGCTTGTTTGCCCAACCTAAACAACGGTGCAACTCTTGATTTTTCAAGTATGGAAACTGCGACAATCACCTGAAATCGAAAATCAATTCACTTCTTTATTTAAGAATGAAAAAAATTCCAACCATGACAAATGTCATTGACATAATTACCCTTATATTGTAATATTGAACTATCAAATAAATCTAAGGTTATGGAAGAATCAAGAAAAGGAAAATGCCCGGTTATGCATGGTGGTAATACTGAAGCGCATAAAAATGTGATGAACTGGTGGCCAGAAGCGCTAAACTTGGACATTCTTCATCAGCACGACACCAAAACAAATCCCTTAGATCAGGAGTTCAATTATGCCGAAGAATTCAAAAAGTTGGATCTTGAGGCACTTAAAAATGACTTAAAAGCATTGATGACCGATAGTCAAGAATGGTGGCCAGCGGATTGGGGACACTATGGAGGATTGATGATTCGAATGGCCTGGCATGCTGCGGGAACTTATCGTGTTTCTGATGGCCGAGGCGGAAGTAATACTGGAAACCAAAGATTTGCGCCCCTTAATAGTTGGCCAGACAATGTCAACCTAGACAAAGCGCGCCGGTTGCTGTGGCCAGTCAAGAAAAAATACGGAAACAAAATTTCTTGGGCAGATTTGATCGTCTTAGCCGGAAACATGGCTTATGAATCCATGGGGTTTAAAACCTTTGGTTTTGCAGGAGGACGTGAAGATATTTGGCATCCAGAAAAAGACATTTATTGGGGTGCCGAAAAAGAATGGCTCGACAAGAGTAGGTATGACAATGAGGACGATAGTGAATCTCTTGAGAATCCTTTGGCTGCCGTTCAGATGGGGTTGATTTATGTAAATCCAGAAGGAGTGAACGGCCAACCCGATCCATTAAGAACTGCTCAAGATGTGCGCACAACATTTAAGCGCATGGCGATGAATGATGAAGAGACAGTAGCATTAACTGCTGGTGGACATACCGTTGGAAAGGCGCATGGAAATGGCGACGCTTCAATTTTAGGAGAGAATCCAGAAGGTACAGGTTTAGAAACGCAAGGTTTTGGATGGATGAATCCAACGGGAAAAGGAAATGCTGAAGACACCGTTTCAAGTGGAATAGAGGGTGCTTGGACAACGACACCTGATAGATGGAACCATACTTATTTTCATTTATTGTTGAACCACGAATGGGAACTTAAAAAGAGTCCCGCCGGTGCGCATCAATGGGAACCGATTAACATTAAAGAAGAAGACAAGCCATTGGATGCTTATGACTCCAGCAAACGGAATAATCCAATGATGACCGATGCAGATATGGCTATGAAAATAGATCCAGAATACCGGAAGATATCCGACCGTTTCTATAAGGACCCCGAATATTTTGCAGAGGTGTTTGCAAAGGCGTGGTTTAAACTTACGCACCGTGATTTAGGTCCTAAAAGTCGTTATTTGGGAGCTGATGTGCCAAAAGAAGATTTGATCTGGCAAGACCAAGTTCCTGCCGCAACATCTACCCTAAATGCTGCTGATATTGAAGATTTGAAAGAGCAACTTTTAAACTGCGGAGTCTCCAGAACTGAGTTGATTAATACCGCTTGGGATAGCGCGCGAACGTTTCGAGGTTCTGATTTCAGAGGTGGAGCAAATGGTGCAAGAATTCGTTTGGTTCCTCAGAAGGATTGGGTTGGTAACGAACCAAACCGTTTGCAAAAGATAGTGAATGCGTTGACTCAAATCCAGACCAGTTTTTCGAAAGAAGTAAGTATTGCAGACCTTATCGTTTTGGGCGGAAGTGCAGCTATAGAAAAAGCAGCGAAAGATGGAGGTGTAACTATTCAAGTTCCATTCAGCTCAGGTCGGGCAGATACTACAGACGAAATGACAGATGTGGAATCGTTTGATGTACTCGAACCGATTCACGATGGATTCCGGAATTGGCTAAAAAAGGAATACCTTGTTAAATCTGAAGAGTTGCTTTTGGACAGAACACAACTGATGGGGTTGACAGCGCCCGAAATGACGGTTTTAGTAGGTGGAATGCGTGTGTTAGGCACAAATCATGATGCAACAAAACACGGTGTTTTCACAGAAAGAGAAGGCATTCTAAGTAATGATTTCTTTGTCAACCTCACGGACATGAAATATTCATGGAAACCTGTAAGTAAAAATCTATACAATCTTATGGATCGCAAAACAGGCGAAACAAAATGGACAGCTACGAGAGTAGATTTGGTGTTCGGCTCCAATTCAGTATTGCGTTCTTATTCTGAAGTGTATGCGCAAGATGACAATAAAGAAAAATTTGTAAAGGATTTTGTAATGGCGTGGACAAAGGTCATGAATGCCGACCGTTTCGATTTGAAATAGCGCTATAAATACTTTTATTTATTCGAAAAGGGTTGGGTAATGGTAAAACCGTTCGTCCATAATTGTACTCCTTTACAAGCCATTCTCACCTCTTTTTTAACTCTATCGAAGTAATCTCTGGCCAGATGCCCAACCTTCCTGGCCAGCCCAAGAAACCAAAACCGCGATTAACATATAGGTTACGTTCATTCTCTGTATACAGCCCTGCCCATTTGCGGTACCTGTACTTTACTGGACTCCATTTTATTCCCAGCCAATCAATTCCCAATTGCATTCCATGCGTATGCCCGGAAAGCGTCAGATTGATGTCCTTATCGTGTTCTTTAATCTCGTAATCCCAATGAGAAGGATCGTGTGACATCAAAATATTGAATGCGTCGGAAGTAATGCCTTTCGTTGCCTTTTCTAAATCGCCATGCTGCGGAAAAGGCGGCTTGCCCCAATTGTCGACACCCAATAAATTAATAAACTGATCATTTCTTTCGATGCGTTCATTGGCGTTCCGCATCATTTTAAAACCCATCTTCCCTTGATTACTGATCAACCTTTCCAAATTTGCCTCTTTGACGGCAGGAGATTCCCACTTTACATAATCTCCATAATCGTGGTTCCCAAGAATCGAAAATTTTCCATCCTTGCTTTTTATAGAATCGAAAATGGCGATAAATGGTTCAATTTCTGTCGCAATATTATTCACTAAATCACCTGTGAATAATACCAAATCTGCTCCTTGCGCATTGATCATATCAATTCCCTTTTGAACTTTATCGACGCTATCAAATGTTCCAGAATGAATATCTGATATTTGCACAATTTTGTAACCATGAAAATTATCTGGAACATCGTCCGATTCAATGACCACTTTTCGAACTTGATACCTGTACTTCCCAAAAAGAATCCCATAAATCAATAGCACAAAGAACGTGAAAGCAATCAATAGAATAACCTGGATATACAGTTCCATTCGATTGGGAAAGATGGAAGAAACAGTTCCGTCAGAATCAAATTGATTGCTTATGGCGCTCCATCCATACCGGATCCAACGGGTAATGTCTTCCAAAATAAGGAACAAGCTGAATACGATTTTTGGCAAAGCAAACGCGATCATTGATCCCATTAAAATGTTTGACAATGGAGATTTTATGCCTTGTGTTCTTCGGTCTCTCGCTTTAACAATCACATAAAGCAGACTTCCAACGGCTCCGAACTGGAACACGTAATACGTAATTTCGACCCACCTGGCAACACTGAAAATAGGCAATAATGCATTGTAAATAAGGGATTCAATTCCCAATAAAAACAGTATTATTAATGAGAAAATTACTATTCGTCTTGTCATAATTGTAAAATTATGAATTCGAAACGTATGTCAACTGTTTAAAGCGCTAAATGATTTCAACACATTCACTTCAGCCGTGCAACCACTGTGCAGTTTAATTAAAACAAATTCGTTTTGTAATCACCATTGCGTAACAAGAAAATTTATATCTTCATCCAAAATTTCAGAATTAACTATTCGTTCTTGAACACTTTTGTTTTATACAAACCAGCGGTAACCAAGCTAAAATATGTCCGAGGAAAAAACCATTTCCAATACTACAATTGCGACACTCGATGATATAAATGCAATTATACTTGTCTCAGATCAAGAAGGAAAAATCGTTTTCGCCAATAAAGCAATTAAGGAAATCCTGGGTTATGAACCGGAAAAACTCCTTGGACAAGGATGGTGGAAATTAACCCAATCTGATCTTGAAGCTTCTGAGCGTAAATCCATCGCAATTGCTCTCGCCAAGGGAGAATCGTGTTTAGACGATCGTCATTTGTTCGAAAACCCAATAATTACCAAAGACGGAAGCGTTGTGTGGACGCAGTGGACAAACACCATAAATACTGATGGTTTTCTTGTTGGAATAGCGCAAGATATAACGCAGAAGAAAACGTTGGAGCAGAACCTGATTCTTAAGAATAAAGAAAATGAACTTCTTCTAAAAGAGATTCATCATAGGGTAAAAAATAATTTACAGATAATAAGTAGCATGTTGAATCTTCAATTTGGTTCGTTTGATGACCCCGCGGTTCTTGAATCACTTTTAAAAACCAAGGAACGTATAAATTCAATGGCCATTATCCATACGAAAATTTACCTTTCTGAAGCTTTGGACTCTATTAATTTTGATGATTATTTGAATGATCTCGCGACAGCTATTCAAACCAGTTATTCTGGCACTAAAACTATTGAGATAGACTTAATTAAATCGGGTGTCGCTTTCGATATTGACCTTACAATTAATCTTGGACTTATCATTACCGAACTATTAACCAATGCTTTTAAACATGCCTTCACCAAAAAGAAACAGGGACGTATCAAAATTGAATTAAAAACAATTGACACAAATAAACACCAATTAATTGTAGAAGACAACGGAGTCGGGATTGATGGAACTCTTCCTCTAAATCGTCAAAAGTCCTTGGGTCTGGAAATTGTTGATGCGCTCACAGAACAAATCAATGGAAATTTAGATACAGAATTCAGCGACGGGCTTAAGTATTTGATCACATTTAGCAAGTAAGCGTTTTGTGCATTTTAGTTTAACATTTAACTTCCGTAATTTTACATTATGAAATCCATCCTTCTCCCTTTTTTGCTTCTTACATTTTTTTCCAATGCACAATTGCAGGACTACAACAAAGAGCGCTTGCAACTTGACAAAGGATTGATGGTAGGTCTCGGAAGTTGGGCAACAGCTAATTTGGCCACAGGTGCTATCGGCTGGGCAACAACTCCAAAAGGCCACGCTCATTATTTTCATCAAATGAACTTCTTTTGGAATACTGTTAATTTGGGTTTGGCAATTCCCGGTTATTTCAAGGCACGAAAAGGAGCGACCGATCTTTCTTTTGCCGAAACAATTAAAGAACAACACAAAACAGAAAAGATCTTCTTGTTCAATACAGGACTCGATATTGCATACATGACGAGTGGTTTGTTACTCCGGAGCGAAGCCAAGTCCAATTTGGAAAAACGCGATCAATTTGAAGGGTTTGGCACCAGCATTCTGATGCAGGGAGG
>JBLHVW010000004.1:0-64430 GCA_047628775.1 Salibacteraceae bacterium
CAGAAATGGGAACTCCAACGATTGCCGACAATAAGTTGTTTACGCAAGAAGGATTCTATTCTGCAAATTTCTACGCATTAAATGCTGCCGATGGTAAATACTTATGGGGCGTAGAGTTGGGTGAATCCGGAATTTCGCCGGCCGTTTTCCACAACGGTGTTCTTCTAATCAACACATATTCATGTACACTCTATGCGATTGATTCAGAAACGGGGGATTTGTTGTGGAGTAAATGGCTCGCAGGAACAATTTACTCTACTCCATCCGCAGATGACAACAGCGTGTTTGCCGTCTACGACAACGGTGGAACGAATCCATTGGACAACGAGGAAAGCTACGTTCTCGCTTCCTTTGACTTAAGAACGGGCAAGTTGAATTGGATGAATTGGATCGATAAAGAAGTGATTGCATGTCCAGTTGTTGAAGGCGGTGAAGTTCACGTCGCTTCTCACAGTGGAAATTATTATGTCTTCGATAAAAAGACGGGCGAGCGAACATTGGATTCAAAAGACATTAAGGCGGTGTCATCTCCAACAATTACAGCCACCGAAATATTTTTAACAGTGAAAAACGGACCTCAAGAAAATTTAGTAGTTCTTGACCGCAAAACATTGAAGAAAAAGAAGATTTACAAAAAGGATATAAATCCAACGCTTATCTCTGAAAATCACAGCTCATACAACGATATGAACTTCAACGGATCTCATCCAATTGTCTATAAAAATGAAGTTGTTGTCGTTTTGGACAAAGATAAGATCATGGCGTTTGATGCCAGAACTGAAACTGTTCTCTGGGAAAAAGCAGCAACTACAGACCCTGCTCAAATTCCAATCGTTGCAGATGGAAAAGTCATCGTTGGAACGATGGATGGAACAGTAATGAGCTATGACATAAGAACTGGAACGTCAACGGTGTTAAGCACTAGCGAGGAAAGTATAGACAGCCAGCCAATTTCGCACAAAGGGAAATTGTATGTTGTTTCTGCTGGTGTTTTAATGGTTATCAACGCGGTTCGCGATTTCGGACACAACCAATGGAACAAGGATTCTACGCACAATCCGTATTGGAGGTAATTATCAATTGATAATTTGTAATTTAAAAGTCCAAGATCACATTTGAATGAAAATTTTATTGACCGTTGCTGTTCTATTTTTGGGCCATTTTACAATTGTTGCTCAGAATAATATAAATGAGTTTTACAAAGGGCGCTCAAGTGGGCTGCACAAAGAATATTTTTCAAACCGCACTCTTGCAAATGAATACACAATCAAAAAGGGCAACTTACATGGCGAAAAAAAATCCTATCACAAGGATGGATCTTTATTAAATAGTGCGCAATTCAACAATGGAAAATTCAATGGGGAAATTCTCACGTTTAATAAAAATGGTGACACCACGGACATTGAACTCTTTAAGAATGATACCTTATTGTATTTAAAGCAGACTCGATATACCAGAAAAAATAAATTGAAGTTGTATCAAGAAACAACGTATGCGAATTATTCAACTTTAAAGACTTTTCTGTTTCCTTCTTCCATTTTTATAAGTAGAAGAGCAACTAAAACTTCTAAAAACAGTAATTCTCTATACTATGAAACCACATTTTATAAGAATGGCAACATTAAGAGTATCGCACAATATATCAATGATTCACCCGACGGTTATTGCACGCTATATTATAAGTCTGGAAAACTTAAGCAAGACTTTAATTTTTCCGACGAAGTTCTAAATGGATTGTCTAAAGAATATCATGAATCTGGGGCAGTAAAATCTGAATGCACTTATAAGAATGACGAGTTGAATGGAACATGCACTTATTACGATAAAGAAGGCACAGTAGCTTCAACTGAAGAGTACACAAACGGTAAAAAAGTAAAAATGAAGGGAGTGTAAAATGAAGCTGCTACTCCTACTCCATTTAATCTTCTTCGCTTCAAACATTTGTCTCGGACAGAATACCGATTTAATTGAAAAATTAAAAAACAGTGACAGCATCGTCGCAATTAGTCATAGAACGCTTGATAAATAACGTTCACATAGATGCGACAGCCTTGGGAATTACATTCAAGGGTATTCACTATTGACTTCTAATCAAATCAATCCTGATGTAATTGTCAAGAAAGCTCTACTTTCCAGAGACCAAATTAAAGTGCTCACTTGGGCTTTATCTTCTGAAGTTAAAGTCTCAGGTGTTGGAGCCTGCATTGATACCCACCATTCAATTTTAATGTCTTCAAAGGGAAAACTAGACTATATCGATATTTGCTTCAGATGTCAAAACTTTACCTATTCAATAAGTTCGGATAAGTTAGTCTTTTCCTATTTGCATTGGGCCAATTTAGAATTCTTCATGAACTCTTTGGGCCTTATTCGAGAAGACTTGAATTATGATGGTGACTCTGTACCAACGCATGATTGCCGAGAATTCCTTCCAAAGTAAAAAAGGGCTGCTCTTTCGAACACCCCAATTCTGAATAGTAATGCATATATTATGACTGAGGCTGCTTCTCTTCTACTGAAAATTTAATAGGCTCAGAATTCCAAACTACTCCGTCACCTTCACTTTCAGGCCCATAGCTCATTCCTTCACCATTTCCATTAAGTGTTAAATCAAACTGAGCTGGTCCTCCCCAGTCAATTCCTACTGCAACCAATGTATACTCTCCTGGTTGAAGGTTTACGTAATTTGTTCCTGTGGAAATCGGATTATTCACCCCATTGGCAAATATACCTGCAGTGTATTCACCAGCTTGAATCTCTATGGTAACATCTACAGCATTATTGTTACCACTTAATATTCTTCCAATTTGAAAACTTTGTCCCCATTGATATGCAATTAGGATTAATTCGTTATCACATCTACTTACATTTATTGTATTGTTTACCATCTTATTATAAATTAGGTTTCCTACTCTATTTAAAAAGGCTTTTCAGATTCCGCCTGGGTAATCTAAACATGATGGCAGCTACTCAATCGAATGTTTTGCTTTTGATTACATTTCAAAGATGGGTGAATAAAGTAGTGGAAATTACGGGTATGACATTAGACAAATAACTATTGACATGAGACGGGAAATTCAATGCACCAGAAAAATGAAAAAATCTATTAAATGAAAAAGGGATCTCAAAGGAGATCCCAATTAAAAATGAAGGTGAAAATATCATCAAATCCTAAGACAACAGATTGAATTGCTTCGTCAGCTTCTTATAATTATCGCTTAACGGAACAGAATGCTTTCCTTTCAAAATTATAGTATCCTCATTGAGAATGATTTCCTCAATCATTTTGGAATTAACCAAATAATTTCGATGCGTGCGAATGAAAGTATGTTCTTCAAACAAAGCCGCAATTTTCACCAATGAAATGAGTACAACGTATCTCTCTGAATCTGTATAAATATTGCAATAACGCTGTTCTACCTCGACATAGAGAATGTCTGCAATAGATATTTTTTTTAGAGATTTATTCTTCTTTACAAAAACATGATCGTCATTGATAACGGCATTTTTTGTTTCTCCTGTGAGTGCCATCCCCTGATCATAAAATTTTTCCAAGGCCATCTCTATAGCATACAGTACTTCTAATTCATTAAAGGGCTTCAGTAAAAAACTAAACGGGCTTGTCAATTTTGCACGATCGAATATTTTTCGATCCTTTGAACTGGTAAGGAAAATGAAAGGTTTAAGCGAACCTGGAACCGTACTAATTGTTTCTGCGAAAGTTATTCCATCGGGAACTCCATTCAAAAAGACGTCAATAATAAGCAAGTCGATTGGTTCTTCATAAAAGACTTTTATTGCGTCTTTGAAATTCTCCGCTACAGCTACAACATTGAAGCCGTTTTTCGTTAGTAATTCCACCAATGGAACACTTTCCGACTTTAAATCCTCTATAATTAGTATATTAATCTTGTTCATGAGCTTTAGTTTTTGGTATTGAGAAAATCAGTTTCGTCCCAACATTTTCTTCACTTTCAATGTCCAACTCTCCGTCATTTTTCAACATCATGGATTGACATAAATGCAATCCTAATCCGGTTCGTTCCTTATTTATTTTTTTTGATTCCTGTTTCGATTGACCCAGTAAATCAGTTAGCACATCGTTGCTCATTCCGGTACCTGTATCCTCTATAATTAATTGGCAATGTGAATGCGATTGAGCATTCGTGTAAATTGAAATTTGATCGCCAGCAACAGAGAATTTAATGGCATTATCGATCACGTTTCGAAACACAATTTTCAGCGATTCCGAATCTGCATACACAAACATGCTTGGCGGAATATCGATCTTTAGAGCTATATTTTTCGAGTTCAACAGCGGCTCGTAATTATGCGTTACATGATTGACAATAGACCGCAAGCTTAAATCTTCCTGTTGAAAGTACATTTGTTCTGTTTGCAACAAAGCCCAATTCAACATATTGTCCAACAATGCTTTTGTGCTATTTGTAAGCGCATTTCCTTGTTCAATTTGCGGCCCGATTTCTTTATATTCTTGCGTTTTAAAAGACTCCGTTAATTTCGAATTGTTTCTGTCTATCGCATTCACATTGGATCTTAAATCGTGACTTACAATAGAAAACAATCTATCTTTTGTATCATTCAGAGCATCCAAAGTTACTTTTTGTGCCAGAATAACTTTGTTTACTTTTTTCTTTGATCGATAGAAGTAAAAGAGTGCCACAGCCAAAAGTGACAACAAGATGGATGAATAAATAAAATTATTTCGTTGGGCTTTCTTTATGCTATTGTCCTTTTCTAAAATTTCTATTTCCTTTTGCTTCTTCTCGGAGATAAATTTCTTTTCCAATTGAGCTACCGCCAAGATCTTATTTTGATCATTAATGGAATCCTTCCATATCTCATATTCCTTCCTGTAGGCTATAGATTTCAAATAATCTTTTCTATTTTCTTCTACAACCGCCATATTCAGGGCGGCATTCTGTTTAAGTTCGAAATTCTTTGTTTTTTTTGACAGCGCATACGCTTTCTCGAAAAAAGGAATGGCCAAATCATCTTTGTATTGGGCGTAATACAAATTAGCTATATCCATATAAGAGGTTATTAAGAACGAGGTATTCTGCTCTTTCTCCTGAAGATTTAAACCTTCTAACAAATACTCTTCTGACTCTTCAAACTTCTCCAAATGTAAATAACAAACCCCGATATTATGATAGAGAACGCCTTCCTTGAAATACTGCTGATCTTCCTGCGATAACTCCTTAATTTCTAAAAAGTAACCAAGTGCTTTTGAATAATCCCCCAACTCCAAAGCAATTGTTCCCATTTCCGATTGTGCAGTAAAATAAAGAGGAAATGTTTTTGGAAGCATCTCAAATTCCTTTCGAGCCATGGTAAACAACTGTTTATTTATAAAGCTCATTGCCCTGAAATAATGACAGTAATTCGAATATTTATCATTTAAGCCATGAGACGCTATAAAATGATGCGAATACACAAGTGTTGAATCATATTCCTTTTCAATAAAAAATAAATAAGCCTTTTTGAAGTTTGGATCTATTTTAATCGAAATTGGGAATTTTTTAAACTCCGATTTGATTAAGTCACTCCTCGATTTTTCCTGACAATGGACATTAAACAATATGAATAAAGAAACAATAGTGATATAGAATTTCAATTTATTGAGATTATGCTCTAAAAAAGCCGTTTACGTAGCAATAAACGGCTTTTTTTTATGAGTACCTCAATTAGCTTCGAATCAATCCTTCTTATTTAACTTGATTTATATCATGGGATGCATGAATAACTGTTGTCACCGTACCTCTCGATGTTTTAGGATCTTCCTTAAACAGAAACAATTCAACATTTTTTATTTTTTCTGAATTTGCTTCATTAGGCACCTCAAAACTGAATTTGAAATCATAAAGCAAATCATTTGGATAACCTTCTGGATTAATATAACATGCAACAACATGAAGTTTTTCAGTTTCATCCATATTTTCTTTGGTGTAAACCACAGCTGAAAGGCTATCTATCACACTCTGATTTGAAGGTATTAAGATTTGACCTTGAATAACCATAAATCCATTCGTTAATGTTGCAAGAACAAGCGGGGGGTCCAATGTTGGCGGTATTACTTCATTGTTATATAGCCAATCAGGATCATTACCCGGCTTATCACCGTAAGGGCTAGCATCAACACGTGATATATCCCAAACTTGGCAAATGTGAGTTCCCGTAACAATAACTGGGGGCAAAGTTGAATCTGGACTCATTGGTAAGTTAAATGTCTCCATAATTTTTTAGTTTAAGTAATTAGTTTTTAATTGATTCTTAATCCTCTTTCAAAAAAGGAAAGTAGCAGAACCGAATAGTTCTAGCCAATTTAGATAAACTTTTAAGTTCAAAACCTATTAATTGTCACAAAGACGGAATTTATTGTAATAAGATCAATTTAAAGGTATATCAAAATTTAACTGTATTCTTTATGGATAGTAATCTATGGTATTATTACTTGAGTTTTAATCTGCAAAACAGCAAATACGATTAGGCTTCACACAAATGTGCAGAAAAAATACCGGATAATTACCCAACAAAAAAGGGTTGCCCTTTCGAACAACCCTTCATCTATAATTTTGAGTTTCTGTTACATCAACATTGAAACTGGATTCTCCATAAAGTCTTTGAATGTATTCAAGAACATCGATCCTGTTACGCCATCAACTACACGATGATCACAAGACAACGTTACTTTCATTACGTTTCCAGCAACGATTTCACCGTCTTTTACAACAGGCACTTGGTTGATCCCTCCTACTGCAAGAATACAGCTATCAGGAGGATTCACAATCGCTGTGAATTCTTCAATACCGAACATTCCAAGGTTAGAAATTGTAAATGTATTTCCTTCCCACTCTTGTGGTTGTAATTTCTTTGTCTTCGCTTTCTTCGCAAGTTCTCTTACCTCAGATCCGATTTGTTGCATGTCCTTTCCATCCGCAAAGCGAACTACAGGAACCAACAATCCATCGTCAACAGCGACAGCAACACCAATGTGCACATGATCGTTGCGACGAATAACATCTCCAAGCCAAGCGCTGTTTACGTTTGGGTGCTCTCTAAGCGCTAAAGCAACAGCTTTTATGACCATATCATTGAATGAAATTTTCACGCCCTCCAATGAATTGATTTGCTTTCGTGCAGAAATTGCGTTATCCATATCCAACGCAATTGTTAAATAGAAATGCGGCGCTGTAAATTTACTTTCAGCAAGTCGCTTCGCTATTGTCTTTCTCATTTGTGAAATAGGCTCATCCGTAAATGATTCTGTTCCGACAAATGCTCTTTTTCCATTCGATGCACCAACGTACGGCGTATAGTGATCAATATCTCTTTTTACAATTCTTCCGTTTTCTCCCGTTCCACCAACAGTACTCAAGTCGATTCCCTTGTCGTTTGCCATTTTTTTAGCAAGCGGTGAAGCAAATACGCGTCCGTTTGTGTCAGCCACTGCAGCCGCAACTGCTGCTGGCGAAGCTGTTGATACTGGTGCAGCAACTGCAGCAGGTTTAGCAACTTCTTTAACAGGTTCTGGTTTCGAATCTTCTTTAACCTCAACGGCAGTAGCTTTTTCAGCTTCTTCTGCTAAGATCTTCTCAACATCTTCTCCTTTATCTCCGATGATTGCAAGAATAGCGTTAATAGGTGCCGCAGCTCCTTTTTCAACTCCAATGTGCAATAGAACACCATCATAAAATGATTCGAATTCCATTGTTGCCTTGTCAGTTTCAATTTCTGCCAAAATTTCTCCCGATGCAACTTCATCCCCTACTTTTACAGTCCATTCAGCAACAACTCCTTCAGTCATTGTGTCGCTCAACTTCGGCATATATACAATTTCCGCCATATTCGATCTAATTTGTTAAGCTTAGTATTCTTTAATAAAAGGGTAGTCTTTTTCCTTGTAGACATCCTCATAAAGTTCTTTTCCTTCTGGATACGGAGAGTTCTCAGCGAATTCAATAGATTCCTTCACTTCGTTCTTTACCCATGCTCCAATCTCTTCGATTTTCTTTTCAGACAACCATTTATTCTCCTTGATCACTTCTAAACAGTGGTCAATTGGATCTTGCGATTGCCATTCAGCAACTTCATCTTTCGATCTGTACTTCTGAGGATCTGACATCGAGTGTCCTTTGTATCTATATGTTCTAATATCCAATAATGTTGGTCCGTCCCCTTTTCTTGCTCTGTCAGCAGCTTCTTCAATTGCTTCGTGAACCGCTTCTGGAGACATTCCATTGACTGATCGAGAAGGCATTTCGTATGAATGACCAATTTTAGACAAATCAGTTACGTTTGTGGTACGTTCAACTGAAGTACCCATTGCGTAATTGTTATTTTCAATAATGAAGATTACTGGTAATTTCCAGATCATCGCCATGTTGAAGGTTTCGTGCAATGCTCCCTGACGAACTGCGCCATCTCCCATTGATACAAATGCTACATTTCCTGTTTCGTTGTATTTTTCAGCAAATCCAACTCCAGCTCCCATCGCAATTTGTGCTCCAACGATTCCATGACCTCCCATAAAGCCAACTTCTTTGTCGAAGAAGTGCATTGAACCACCTTTACCTTTAGAACATCCTGTCGTTCTGCCGTACAATTCAGCCATCAAAGCTCTAGGATTCGTTCCCAATGCAATTGGATGACCATGATCGCGGTATGCTGTCATGTGCTTATCACCTTTAATACTGCCACTTGCAGTTCCAGCAACAATGGCCTCTTGACCAATGTACAAGTGACAAAACCCACCAAATTTTTGTTGAATATACAGTTGACCTGTCTTTTCCTCAAACTTACGAATGAGTAACATATCAGTATACCATTTGATATACGTTTCCTTAGAAAACTTTGACTTTCCAGCCGACTTCGCTTTACGCGTAGTTTTTGTTGGTTTTTGAGACTTAACCGCCATGTCGTTAATTTAAATAATAAGCAGCAACAAATATATAAATTCTAAGCTGAAAATAATTGTTTTTATTCTGCATATCTCCCTTGCCAAATGTTAAATACCGCGCTTCAGGAGGTGTTTGATTTCTTCGAATGGATCCAAGAGTTCAGTTGACCCAACTGAGTAAGGTTCAATATCGTATGAATTGTAGTAGAAAAGCGCCTCTCCTCCTTGAAATGTAAAGTTTTCATAAACAGATAATTGGTCATTTTCAAACCAGAACCCGAAGTCATTTAAACTCTCTTTAGCAGTCAATTCGAAAAGCTTTCGAAAGAGCGGTTCTGCGATTTTATTCAATGCATTTAAGTCAGTGAAAAATCTGTTAATTTTAAAGCTTTCCCTGTACTTTAATCAAATTGAAAGTAATTATTGTATCCATTTCTATGCGCGCCACCGGTATTAGGCCCATCCAAATGCTGTCACCTCTGCAAAACTTACATATTCATGGATTCCTATCGACCTTTCCATTTCCCATGATGTTGACTCTTTCGCTTAATACAAGTTCCATTCGGCAGCCATTAAATCGAGCTGCGCGGCAAAGAAATGATGTTGAATTGGATAAATCCCTGATTCAAGTAATGTTTCAGGTGATACAATTATTGCAATTAAACTATTTACAGAATCCTTATAAACACTGTCCATCACGTTAGATGAAAACTGAGTTCAGTAATATGAATAATCAATTGTTAACGTTGCTGTATCAGAATGATTTGCTGAAAAAATATATTGAGAAACTTCACTATCAGCGTAGGAATACTCTTTAATATCTTTCCCTTTACACGACAGTATCAAAAGAATGGATATAAAAAATAAACTTAAATTCTTAACCAATCATACTCCAAATGCTAAAGGCAACAATTCCGTTGCAGAATTAAATAGGATTGCAGAACCGTTCTGACTCACCATAATAACGCGATAGACCTTTTGCTGTCTCATTTCTGTCTCAACCATTACCTGCCTGCACCCTCCGCATGGCGAAAGAATCGTGTCAATGTCAACGAGATCGCCTTTTGCGATTACACAAAGTGTTTCAACCGTTTCGTTCGGATAGTTTGACCCTGCATAAAAAAGGGCAACACGTTCCGCACACAATCCAGAAGGATAAGCAATGTTTTCTTGATTGCTCCCAGACACAATTTCTCCGTTGGACAGCAACAACGACGCTCCAACGCTGAACTTGCTATAAGGGGCGTACGCTGATTTTAGTATGTTTTCAGCTGCGACAACTAATTTTTTATCAGCTTCGTTTAATTCCTTCCAATCAGCAAGTTGCGTATATTCTATTGAGATTTTCTTTTCCATATTCTTAAGCCAAAGAAAGTCAAATTTCACGATTTGTACATTGATTCCTTCAAAGAATCCCTTAATCTTTGATAGTTAAACGAATCTCTGTATTTTTGCGGCCACATGAATCAATACAAAAAAGTAGCTTTTTATACACTTGGGTGCAAACTCAACTTCTCCGAAACGTCGACCATTGGTAGGGCATTCGAGGATGCTGGCTATGGGAAAGTAAAATTTGACGACACTCCAGATATTTTTGTAATCAACACGTGTTCGGTTACAGAAAATGCGGATAAGAAATGCCGTCAATTGGTGAAGAAAGCCATGAGGATCAATCCAAATGCATTTGTTGCTATAATTGGTTGTTTCGCTCAATTGAAACCAAAATTGATCGCTGAAATCCCCGGAGTTGACATTGTTCTTGGGGCCAACGAAAAGTTCAATATTGTTGAACACGTTGAATCACTTGATAAGAATGAAGAGGCGTTAATTTCAAATGAAAGCATCAAGAATACGAAAGAATTTATCCCTGCTTTTTCATTGGGAGACAGAACACGTTCTTTCCTAAAGATTCAAGACGGTTGTGATTATTTCTGTACATTTTGTACGATTCCATTGGCACGAGGGAAAAGCCGAAACGCTAGTATTGACAAGACTTTGGTGGAAGCCAAAAAAATTGCTCTAACGGAAGTAAAGGAAGTTGTACTGACAGGTGTGAACATTGGCGATTTCGGACAAGGAGGCGAAGAAAACTTCTTTGAATTGACGAAACGCTTGGATAAAATAAGTGGAATTGATCGCTTTAGAATCTCTTCGATTGAACCGAATCTTTTGTCGGATGAAATCATTGAATTTTGTTTAACCAAATCAGAGCGGTTTGTGCCGCACTTTCATATTCCTTTGCAATCTGGAAGTGACAAGTTGTTGAAAGCAATGCGCAGAAAATATGAACGTTCAGTTTTCGCTGATCGCGTAAAAGCAATTAAGAAATTCAGCCCTAATGCATGTATTGGCGTTGATGTAATCGTAGGTTTTCCAGGAGAAACAGATGAAGACTTCATGGAAACAGTTGATTTCATAAAAGACCTAGATGTTTCCTACTTGCACGTTTTCACGTATTCTGAACGCGCAAACACAGGAGCAATTAAACTTGGTGATCCCGTTCCGATGAACATTCGCAAGCAGCGCAGCAAACAACTTCACATCTTATCAGAAAAGAAGAAGCGGGCGTTTTACGAAACGAATTTAGGCAAGTCTGGAATTGTTCTTTTTGAGAACGAAGACAACGGTGGTGTGATGCATGGATTCACTGAAAACTATGTAAAAGTTAAAGTTCCTTACAATCCAAGCTTGAGCAATACCTTCCAAAAAGTGACGCTTGATGAAATTGATAGAGACGGTGTGATGAAATGCACGACGTTAGAAAATTAACGGCAAGAAAATTGAAATGCCACTTTTATTGATACATTTGAATATGATTTTGAAAAAAAACACAACGTATTATTATTCTAGCCACTTGAAGTGAACTGGAAGGGTTGTAGTATACATAACAATTGAAAAGCCCGGTTCTAAACAGAATCGGGCTTTTTTTATAGACGAATAAAATGAAACAAGAATTTAGCGAATACAAAGACGAAGACTTTCTGGTTTGGAAAACGCTTTTTGAAAGACAGCAGATTAACCTTTCTGATAAGGCCTGCAGCGACTATTTATTGGCTCTTGGAAACATGAGTGACGTGTTGAACGCCAACTCAATCCCAAAATTCACAGAGCTTAACGAGTGGTTTCAATCCACAACGGGCTGGGAAATCGTTCGTGTTCCAGGACTAATTCCCGTGGATGAATTTTTCAATTTCCTTGCACAAAAGAAGTTCTGCTCTTCAACGTGGTTGAGAACCATGGAGCAATTGGATTACCTGGAAGAACCCGACATGTTTCATGACATCTACGGGCACACTCCTTTGCTGTCGAACGAGGTGTTTTCTGATTTCGCCCATGAATTCGGGAAGCTTGGAAAGTCATTCATAGGTAATGAAGAGAAGTTAATCATGTTGCAACGTTTGTACTGGTTTACGATTGAATTTGGATTGATTGAGCAAAGTGGCTTGAAAATTTACGGGGCTGGAATTGCTTCTTCTTATGGGGAGTCAATTTCTTCACTTCAGGGCGGAACGGAAAAAATAGTATTTGACGTTGACACAATAATAAATCAACCTTTTAAGAACGATGAAGTTCAAAGTAAGTACTTTGTGATCGATAGTTTTGAGCAACTTTTTGATTCTGTCGTGCAATTGACTAAAAACTGGAAATAATATCGAATCGATTGTTCGAAGGTTCGATTGTTCGATTGTTCGATTAATTTAGTTTCAATGTACACGTTCTGTTATTAACTAATAAATTGAAAAAAAATATGAGTTGGAAAAAAAATGATGAAAAACTAGAAAAGCAGTTCGTCTTTAAGAATCAAACGGAATTGGCAGAAGCCGTTCTTTTGCTGGCGCGTCATTCAGATGAGATTGGTCATCATGCAGACTTGCAGATTCAATACAACAGACTTGATGTGAGCATTACAACACATGATGCAGGGGGGTTGACTGAAAAGGACTATGCTTTAGCGAAGATGATTGATGGAATGTTTGAGTGATGGGTTAGAAATATTGCCTTCGAGAGCCTCAGTCAACGCTGGGTTTGTTGCTGAGCCGAATGCTGAGCCTGTAGAAGTATGGCGAAGTATTGCGAAGTATTGCGAATGATTAATGGAATCCTAGATCGTTCGAATAATCCAAAAGCAAAGCGCGTCAAATAATCGATTAAGTTACTTCGAAATCTTAACAAACAATTCTGCTCCTTGTCGCGGCTCAATTGAATTGTAACATTCCGACATTTCCACAGAAGAAAATTGGTCAAAGTAGGTAAAGTATTCTTCTTTAGCACCTCCATACGGCGGCCCATCAGGGAACTCACGATTAAACATAACTCCAACTATTTTTCCGTTTTCTGCAAGTAAATCTTCACATTTTGAGGCATAAGCGCTTCTTAAATCAGGATCAATTGCACAAAACATCGTTTGTTCTACAATGATGTCGAACTCACCACTGAAAGCAAAAAAGTCTCCAAAAATAATATGTTCTTCAGGAAAGGTTGGAACGCGTTTTAATAAATTCAACAAGGGTTCTTCCGCAAGATCCATGGCGTGAACGTTATCAAATCCTAAATTGAATAAATATTCTACTTCGTGACCGTTTCCGCAACCGGGAATTAATATCCGCAAAGATTTATCTTCAACTTGATCGAAATAGGCTTTAATGGGCGGAGATATTTCTCCTAAATCCCAACCAGTTGTTTCATTCTCGTATCTTGATTCCCAAAAATTCTTAGACAGATGTTCCATTACATTTTCACTATTCGTTTTACAAACTTACTCTCTTTCGAGTGAATTGCAACGTAATAAATACCGGATTCAAATTCCGATAAATCAATCTTTTGATCGGTTGTAATGTCAATCATCAATCTTCCTTCTGAATTAAAGACTTGAATCGTATACTCTTGATTGCCTTCAATGAATAAAATTCCAGTCGTTGGATTTGGATAAATCGAAACGGACAATCCTTCTTCAATCAACCCTAATTCGGCAGCATGAATAACGCCAACGGCATCGAGATCAAATCCTCCTGAATCGAAACTGGTTGGATACGGATCGTTGATGATCGTTCCTTGTCCATCGTAACGAGCATATGTCGGATCGAGTGTTCCAACAACATCAATTATTTTGACATGTGTAATTGCATTAACATTCAACCCTGGAGTTAAAGCCAATTCTTCTAAGTCGAATGGGGTTCCGAAGCGCGCTCTATACTTTCCTGCGAAATTGTTCACATAACGGCAATTTACCGTGTCGAAGTTTGTCAATTGAACCTGTGTCTGAATTTCACTTGTTGATTCAAAACGATAAAAATTAACACCGTCCGAACTTACTTCGACAAAAGCTAATTCTATATAGTGATCTGTAAAACCATTTTCAAAAACAGCGAAGTCAGGACCAACTCCATTATTGATTGGCGCTGGAAATGTCAGAACCGCTGAACCACCGTCTCCAAGAGACACAACTCCTGTTCCATCAGCTTGTCCTGTTGCATCGGAATCTATTCCATACGTTGCGTTTCCAACAGAAGGAACGGGTAAATTCATCGGTCCTCGCGCAACAACTGCATTGTTCGCCCATGTAACAAAAACAGATGAATCTTTATGAAATGCCGTCGACCCAAGAACTCCCGGTTCTGGCGCAAAACTTTGCCCCCAACTAAGGATCGGAAGGAAAAGGAATATATATTTAATCATAGAAAAGAACTTTTTTTGGATTCAATCCAACATGATAACTTGTTTCATAAACACCTACCGAATTGTACTTTCTGAGGTAACCTGTGTTTGTATAATTCATTGCATCTGAAATATAAATCTTGCCGTTAAAAGAATTGTAAGAGATGTTATAGAGCGTAACAACTTCAGACAAATCAATGAAGTTGGATGATTCGATCATTTCGCTACTTGCATTAAAGACACTCACCGAATTGGCATCAAAGACAAGGAAATTTGAATTCATTGGTGAAATTCCATTAATGTCAAAAGCAAATGATTCTGCAAGAACATCCGTTGTTGAATTGACACGCTTCAATCTCGATGGAACGGCGCCATAATCACCTCTTGAGATTACGTAGACGTCACCTGAAGCATCCGAAACAACTTCGCCTGGATTTATTCCTACCGTGATCTTCATCAACTCAGCATTTGTAGTCAAGTCAATTACAGAGAGCGTTGAATCTACATTTGGGAAGTTCAATCCGCCCGAATTAGCGACATATAATTTGCCATTCGCAACTGCCAATCCTTCGGGATTATTTCCAACAGGAATTCGAGATGTCACGGTCAATGAGCTTGTGTCAATAACATCTACAAAACCGTCGTAGCAGGTCACGTAAGCATTTCCACCATAAAAAGCGATCGATCTTGGCTGCTTGGCCACTCCTCCACTTTCCATTTGAATTTGCTTAATAGAGGTGAAGTCTGAGGCGGATAACACTTCGATTACACTGGATACATTTACAACGACATAAATTTTACTTCCATAGCGTTTCATATCGTTTCCAGTATCTCCAATTTGACGGTTTGTTCGCGTCACGAAATAAGAATTATCAATACCTCCAGAAGAGAAATCGATCCATGAAACTGAAGAGTTGTTTTGTTGGAAAAGTCCTTCGCAAAGTATTAAAGCGCCATTGGCTAAATCCGTTGCTGGAGCTTGAGCTTGAGGCTCATCCTTTTTACAGGAAAAAAGAACCAATCCTATAACAATAAAACTAATTAAGCGCATAACTCAACGAGATTAGATAGTTTCTTCCAGGCATTACAAACGAACGCACATACGCGTATGATTGATTGAAAACGTTCTTTACGTTAGCCTGTATTTTTAAATTATTTTCTTTTTTCAATTGGAAAGTATAGTGTACTGCGATATCGGAAATCAAATACCCTTGAACCAAGTTCGATTCCGTATTTTCATTCAAAGCATAGCGGCCTCCTGTGAAATTATTTGAAAATCTACAACCAAAATTCTTAATTGTCATTCCAACATCAAAATTGGCCATGTGCTCAGGTGTATAGGCTATTTGATCACCAAAATTCAAAGACCCTTCCGTAATATCAATTGCTTTTTGATAGGTATAATTGGCCGTCATTTTATAGTTGACTTTTTTTAATTTCCAATCGAATTCGGCAGAAACATCTCCTCCAAAAACATTTACATTCGTAACATTCTGCATCGACCAAACGAATAAGTTTTTGGTAGGAATCGCAACGATCTTATTGTTCACTCGGTTGTAATAAAGAGAAGTCCGAATGACCAAATCCTTTGTTATACTTTCAACAGGAATCATGCGAAGCATATAAATGAATTGATGCGCTGATTCGGGCAAAAGTTCAGCATTTCCGACGCTGTTATAATACAATTCATTAAATGACGGCATTCTGAAAGAGTTCTTGTACGTTCCTGTATGCTGATACTGAAAATTTCTAACTTCTCTAGATTGATAGCTGAAAAATGGATTCACCTTGAACAGTTCACGGGAACTTGATCCAAGTCTTGTATTTTCATTCACATATTGACCAGAAACCATAAAGGTAAAATCTCCAATCGGAGTGTTTTTCTCAAATGAAGTCACAGCTTTTGAATGAAAACGAATAGGATTGGACAATGAAGAATCGCTTGAAACGAGATTACTCACGGTCTGTTCTATTCCACCTCCAAAAATATAATTTTGGAATTGTTGCCTTTGAAACTTCAACCCGAGAACGGCGTTTCTATTTAGATAATCGACATTTATGTTTCCCGCAGCATTCAAATACGTTGGGTCGATATAATTCAAGTTGTTTTGATTGACATTTCCGTAAAGGATAATATTCACTTTTTTAAACAGCAAATGGCCTCTGCCGTAAATGAGATGGTCATTCGTCTTTAACCTTTCATCAGCGGTTTCATTGTAAAGAATAACCGCGCCTGGTAATCCTTGTTGAATAATCGAGCCTTTGTAACCGACATAGAATTTACGACCTTCTTTCGTTTTATATTGGACTTGTGCACCTAAATAAAGATCGCGGTAATCGTTGTTTTTTCGTGCTCCTTCAACTTCCGTTAATCCATTCATGAAAGTGTAGTTGTAATCTCCATCTGCCCGACGGAAACTTCCAAATGCTGAAAACAACAATTTCTTTCCTTGCAATTTTGAACCTGAAACATAGACGTCTTGTCTGTTGAAAGAACCGTATTTAACAGTTGCCCTTAGTGATGACTTTCTATCGTGATAACGACGATATGAATTCAAACGAATAACATTCCCTGAAATCTGAGCTGATACGGGGAAAAATAGAGAGCCTTGCGAAACAGAATTGAGATTCACAGAACCCACTCCATCGCTTTGAATTTGCCCTAAATTAATTTGACCAGATTGTGAATTGCGAAGCATTACTCCGTCCAAAACAATACTCGTATGACCGCTTCCCATTGAGTGGTACGAAACTGTTTTCAATCCTCCCAATCCGCCGTACGATTTCACGTTTACACCTGGAAGCTTTGCTATCAAATCACCAGCATCATCAGCGGCAAGTTCTTCAATATCTTTTTTTCCAATTCCGAACTCAATTGGTCGAAGTTTTTTATAGGCTAAAAGCTTCTGGGAGATATGAACCTCTTTAATGTTTTGAAAATTAATATTGACAGCATTGGAATCAATTCTTATTGTATCAATTTGGCTAAAACCAAGAAGCGGGAGCACTAGAAGTGCTCCCGCAATAAAAATATTTTTCCCTAAAGAAATCATTGTTTAATGAATCGGTTCGTATATGAACCAGATGCATTAATTAGTTTGATTACATAAACACCGTTTGAATAATTCGAAACATCCAATTGAGAAAATGAAACGTGATCTTCAGAATAAAGAACTTCTCCTGTCAACGAAGTAATTGTAAGAATTCCTTCCTCACCCTTGATCATTAATTCATTTGTTGCAGGATTTGGATACATTGAAACGTTGTTCAATTGATTTTCATTAAAGCCTAAACCGTATTTCACACTAACATTGTCGACGGCGAAATAAGTAGGCGTATTAATAAAGCCACCTGTCGTATCTGATGATTCAATTTTAAAAGTAACCGTTGAAACGGGAGCAGAAAAGGTCGTCAAATCAACTTTCAACCAATCGTCGGAAATGTAATCTTGCGTATTGTCGGCAAAACGAAAATCCGCTAAATAGACTTCTGTTGAATCAAATATATTCCCGAATTCATCTGCGCCATAAACCCAAACGCGGTAAAAATCTTCTCCATTTGATCCATCAGGAATGTTTCCATGAATATCTCCACTTACCGACGCTCCGAATTGTTTACCGTAACCTCCTGCATCACCGTTCAACATTGAAAGTGCAGCATACGTTGTATTGGCTATGTAAAATGAATCAATCGAAATGTACGAAGTTGTAGCCGCTATATTTCCGTTGAAGTAAAGTGCAGCGAAAGTTTCTGAATTGTAAGCTCCAGACCCAGGATAAGCGCTGTATTGATTTCCGAAGCCTGGTGTAACGACATCGTTCATATTAGAAATTGAAAAGTCGGTCCAATAGCCGCCCCAAGCAGTGTCATGAAAATTTGTAAGGATTACATCCCCACCAAGGAATTCAAAATTCCCACCAACTCCACCTGACCCATTGTCAAATGAGTTTGGTGCTAATCCAAAAGATTCGAAATCGATTGTTTGTGCTTGCGCACTTGCTCCGATAAATAGAGCTGTTGTTAAAACGTAAAGTTTCTTCATCGTTAAAAAATTTAAATAAGTTAAACGTGAAAAAATCAGGTAAGAGAAAATGGTACTGCTCGCGATCAGTACTAAATCCGACTTTAATCTGAAGTCCTCTTTAATAATTGACTGGGGCAAGTATTCTGACTCATACCTTATCGATTTTGTCTTCCCAACCATCAGGTGACGGTCAGTGACTTGTTAAAATCGACTCTTAGTATTTACAGCTGCAGATACAGTTTCGGATTTACACCGAATTCCTTTTTTCATTCCCTAAGCAAGCTTAGAGAAACCAAAGTCGGGACGAAAGTACAACAATTATTGTGATTGAAAGGTAGTTTTTCTACAATTGAGCTTTAGCAGGCCCTCCTTCTGGAGTTGTTGCCCCTTCCTTCTTATTTTTATCTAAAGAATACGTGTATTGAAGCATTATCGTTCGCGGTTGTTCGATTTTCAATGGTCGCAACGAATAAACATTGTTCGTTATATTCGATCCAACTACGGCAATCTTATGGTGGTCATTTAGATTGTATGAAACCCGAGCATCAAAGATCCAGTTCCCTTTTCTGTTTGCGAAATAAAAATCCATGTATTCAATGTCCTGAACAAACACCAATCCGTCCGTCATTTCTTCAAATTCTTGGATAACGATATCCATGTTTTCAATTTTAGAAAAGTACTTAACACTTCCACCGATACTGAATTTATTCTTAATAGTCACCTCAACATCAGCCTTTACGTTGTGTAAGAATCTGTATTTTAAAATGCCTCTTGATGGATCTAACGATGTTGTATTAAAAGAATATTCCTTCTGATAAAACAAAGTGTCAGCGCCATAAACGTAGTCTGGCGTTAATGAAGTAGGCACAATATAATTGTATCCTGTCATGAATACCATAGTAGCATTTTCACCCAAATCAGCCTTTCCTGAAAAGGATAAATCAAGGCCTAAAACTCTCGATTCCCCGGTATTCAAAAATTTAAACCCTGCAAAACCTGGCACCGATGGATCTCCCCAAAAGCCAAACATATATTCAATCGTATTTTGATACTCTTGCCAAAACCCAGCGAGGTCTAAATAACCATAAACCCCACCAATTTTAATTCCTTGCTTCACGCCAATCTCGGCATTCCAACTGCTTTCAGGTTTTAAATCTGGATTGGGAAACACTCCGAAATTCCCAATTCCCGTTCGGATATAACGCTCGGTGATTGTAGGAAACCTGAACCCCTGTCCGTAAGAAGCCCTCAAATAAGTTTCTTGGTATATTTTTAGACTTGATCCTGCTCTAAAAATTGGTTTTAATGCCGTAATTGAATCGTTTAGTTGAAAATATTCAATTCGACCTCCGACGGATAAATTAAGGACCTTCTTAATTTTTTTCTCCAACTGAGTATAAGCAGAAACATTTAAAAATTGATTGTTCGGACTTCCTGATCCGATGTACATGTTCGCTTCAGAATTAATGAACTGACCTGTAATTCCACCAATAAAATCAAAGTCAACCAAGGATTTGTACTGCTTTTTAAACATGTAATCTCCATAAAAAGTCGTGGCTTTATTTGATTGATCGGCTGTCATTTGATTGTCCGAATGCAGCATTCGACCTCTAAATTGATGCATTCCATTGGATTGTGTCATTAGGTTTAAGAACGGATCTAAATGAAAAATCCATTGATCCTGAAGGATAATCGCGCCAGGATAAGCTCGAAATAAATTTGCGGAATCACCCAACCATGCAAACGCCAAATTTGACTGAGAAATCATTGCATTTCCATTAAGACCATAACTCATCCCGCGGTATTTTTTTGAACGGTGACGGATATTAAAATTCACTCTTGCCCTTTTACTTTGCATTTGAGAGTTCGTGAAATTCGTTATTGAATCTGCGTACTGAGATGCTTGAATACTTGAATCTTCAACCGGAGGCCCGATGTATCCATGGTCGTAATTTAGGTTTCCTCCTACAACGATATCCCAATTTTTCACTTTTCTTGAATGTAAGAAATTAGCTCCCGTAATTAATGGTGCATCGTCCCACCACGTTGCGCCTTCAACATTTGGTTTGGAATAAAAACCTGAATAAATATTAACTTTGGTTTTTGGTTTGTTCGATGGGTATGCCGTTCGAATATGAATCGATCCTGACAAGGCAGAACTCCCAGAAAGTACAGATGCTGCTCCTTTAACCACTTCAATTTGATGAATATTCTCTACCGGAATGAATCCCCATTCTGGTCGACCTGCATCTCCTGAAAGCATCGGCATATCATCAACAATTACTGCTACTTTCGAACCAACACCGAATGTAAATCCACTTCCACCTCTAATTTGAGGTTCGCCGTCCAAGATGTTCAATCCAGGCGTTTGGTCCAATGCAGTTTCAATACTTCTCGTGTTTTTATTCTCAATCATCTCAGGCTTAAGAATCTCCATCGAAACCGTTTGATCTTCTAAAGGTTTATCGAATTTCCCAACCATAACTGTTACGCCATCAATTTCTTGATAGATGCGTTGCAATTTAATGTTTCGAGTAACCGTGCCTCCTTCCGTAATATTAACAAAGAAAGTATCCGTAACCATTGAAGTATATCTGCATATAATTCGACATTTACCCACAGGAAGTTTAAGTAGATAGATTCCATTATCATCCGTATTGTCTCCACGGGTGAAATCGGCGCGGTAAATAACTGAAGCTCCCAATAAAGGCTCGTCATTGTTATCTGTAACCAGCCCCGTTAAAGTTCCTTCTTGCGCATTGGTCGCAAACGATACAGCAATTACAATTAAAAATAAGATGTTTCTCATAGCAGTAAAAAAGGGTCCTGACACTGTCAAGACCCTTCAAATTTAAGGTTTTTTAGAACTTAATTCTAATTCTTAAGAATTTCGAATTTGTATACTTTATTATCCGTTGCGATATGAACAAAATAGACACCTGGGTTCGCATCAAATGCAATGTTAGATACAACACCACCAGTTTGAAGTACTTGTCCCATCATGTTGTACACAGTATAATCTCCATTCAACTCATCGATTGAAGAGATGATAATTGTATTTGAAGTATTATCCATCGAAACAGAAACAGCGGTTGGATCTAATTCAGAAACGCTCACGTCAGAGTAAATCAATTGAATATCATCAATAAATACCTCATCACCAGCATCTCCGCCACCCGCAGTTTCATTTGTAGTAAACGTAACTAAAAGGTAATCGTTAAGCGATGCAGGTCCAGAATAATCAAATGCGACAGCAAATCTTTCCCATCCGTTAGTAGTTGGATAATTAACAACTGCAGAAGCAACAACTTCAGCAGACGATGCAGCATCTTCAGGATCTCTATAATCGTAATCAGTGTGTATGGTAGCTTTCATACGAGCGTTTCCAGATCCTCCATTTGGAATAAACTTTGCCCAAAACACAATTGAATCAGGAGTGTCCGTCAATACTTGTGAAAAATCAGAATCTCCAGTTATTGTTTTATTATGATTTGAAGCAGCAGTAGGTGTTGCACTGTTCATTTGGACTTGACCAAGCGTTACATTTCCGTTGGCAATAATACCGAAAGTACTCGTCGAGAAAATACGACATGAATAACTTCCAGCAGACCCAGGTCTAGTATCAGTCGACTCATCACATTGATCACTTGCAGCAAATGCAAAAGATCCATCGGCAGTCAAAAAACTATTCCAGTTGTCTGGTTCGTCATCATTTGCCCAGTTTTCCATGTCTCCGTTTCCAATCTGCTGTTGAGCAAACAAAGCTCCAGAGGTTAATGCCAACGCAGTAATTAGTACTATTCTTTTCATATAAGTGGTTTATTATTTAGGCAAATATAGCATTAAACGTTTTCATTCAATACTTCAAAATGTTAATTGACAACTCTATTTTGATAATTGACATGGAATTTGACCAACGCGGACAAAATCTGGCACGTTACTATAGGTAAGTAACTAGTTAAACCAATGATTATGAATGTAAAGCAGATTAACAATGTCAACGAGGCACTTCTCATTTTACGTCACTTCATAGACTTGAGTGCCAAACTACTTCCATTTCTGGACGAGTTGGATCGAAAACGAAATCCAACGTATGCAGAATTGAATAGCAAGAATAAAATTATCGACGTCTATGAGAACTATAGTTTTGATACTTCGACATCAAAAAAACTATTGGGTTCTGATGTATTGGACCTTATAAAAGAAACATTTGACTCAATTTCGGAGAAATCCATTGACTCAAAAAAACCAAGACGAAATTCTTCTTTGAGATTGTTTTTAATGGAACATAGAAGATTGCAAGAGAATTGGTTTATTGTTAGGTCAAATTAATTCTTGATGCTTAAATTAGCCGAATGGCAAAAACGAAGGATCCTGGATTAGGTTCAAAATATGAAAATGAGGTTAAACGAATGATCAACGAAGATGGATCTTATAACATCATACGTTATGGTTCTTTCAGTGGAGTGCGAGATTTCTACAAGTTTTTAATTGATATTTCTTGGAAACATTTCTTCCTGTACTCACTTCTGGGCTACCTTTTTATAAATGCCATTTTCGCAAGTATTTACTTAGGTGTTGGTTTGAATCAAATTTCTGGTCTAAAACCTGAAACAGCTAATTTCTTTGATGCTTATTTCTTTTCTGCTCAGACTTTAACTTCTGTCGGTTATGGACAAATGGCACCCATTGGACTTGGATCGAATATCGTTGCTACATTAGAATCCTTTGTAGGTTTAATAAGTATTGCTTTAATTACCGGTCTACTTTACGGACGGTTTTCAAAGCCATCGAGTAAACTTAAATTTTCAAAGAACATACTTATTTCTCCTTTCGAAAATGGAACAGCTGTTATGTTCAAAATGGTAAATCAGCGGAATTCAATTCTTTTAAATACTGACGTTAAAACTTTGTTGATAATGGATCAGGGAACTGAAAAGGGCCAGTTCAACAAGACGTACCACAACTTGGAATTACAAATTAATCATGTCGACTTCTTTCCGCTGACTTGGACGATCGTTCATAAAATTGATGAAAAATCTCCTTTTCACGGAATGGATCTTCAAGAAATAAAGTCAAGAAACGCAGAGGTTATAACCTTAGTAGAAGCTTTTGATGAAACCCATAGTCAAATGGTAACGGAAAGAAAATCATTTGGTTGTGATCAGTGGCTCGACGGTGTAAAATTTTCCAAAAACTTCAAAACAAACACCTCAGGTAAAATTGAATTGTATATTGATGACTTAGACACCTTGATTAAAGTCGAGGAATAAGTTCATTTTTAGTATTTTTGACCCAATGATTTCAGATTCAAATAACGTGAAAGTAGGCCTTCCAATTATGGAACAATTTTACACGATTCAAGGGGAGGGTTTTCACAGCGGAAAAGCGGCCTATTTTATACGAATAGCAGGATGTGACGTGGGTTGCGTTTGGTGCGACGTAAAGGAAAGTTGGAACGCGGGTGACCATGAATACCAAACAGTTCAATCATTAATTGACAACGTTCTTGAAACCAAAACGAATTTTTGCGTTATCACGGGTGGAGAACCTTGTATGTACGATTTAAATGAACTCACCAACTTATTGAAAGAAAACGGAATTGAAGTCGCTTTAGAAACCTCAGGTTGTTATGAACTGAAAGGTCAAATCGATTGGTACTGCTTCTCTCCTAAAAAATTCAAAGCACCTGTGGAAAATGCTTACTTAAGCGCCAATGAACTTAAGGTTATAATTAGCCATCCATCTGATTTTGAATGGGCAGAACAACATGCGGCTAAAGTTTCTAAAGAGTGTAAATTATACCTCCAACCTGAATGGTCGAAACAGGAACGGTTTTTGTCTAAGATCATTGACTATGTAAGGGAAAACCCGAATTGGACCATTTCTTTGCAGACACATAAATTCATGAACATACCTTAACTATGAAATACATATTTATTCTATTCACGCTTTTTTCATTCTCTAATTGCGCTACATCGCAGGGCTACTCAACAGACAATAAAAAAGCCATTAAGTATTTTGAACTGGCTTTGAAAGCTCCACGTGAATCCAAAATTGAAGGAACGAACACACCAAACTTTCCAGCTGGGCTGGACATTCTAAAGAAAGCTTTAGACAAAGAGCCAAATTTCTGGGAAGCACATGTATTGGCAGGTGAATTCGAGGAGAACATGAATAATTATGAATCTGCGATTGATCATTATAAAAAAGCGCTAGCGATTAATCCCAACCATTATAGAACAGGAAGCACTTTATTTTACTTGGGCAATTTACAACATGCAACAGGTGATTATGACAATGCGATTCGAAACTTGGACCTCTTTATGAACAATAGAAGTGCAAGTCCAGAACTCCAAGCAGTGGCAAGTCAAACAAGACGCAACTGCATATTTGCGCGCGACGCCATCTTAAACCCACTGCCTTTTGATCCTATTAATGTCGGGCCTGGTATCAATACGGCGCAACCTGAATACTTCCCGACAATTACTGTGGATGGAAAAACAATTTTGTTTACTCGAAGAATTAAAGACGGCCGTGTACGCCAATCCTTCAAGGAGCAGGAAGATTTCTTTGTTTCTCAATTGATCCAAGATCACTGGGCCACTGCTGTTCCAATGCCGACGAATGTAAACACAGTAAACAACGAAGGAGCTCCAACAATTTCTGCCGATGGAAGAACATTGGTGTTTATAGGATGCCCTGACATAGCTGGAGAGTACGGCGTAAATAGAAACGGACGCGGAAGCTGTGATTTATTTATCACACATCGTTTGGGAGCCAAATGGACGAATCCTGAAAACCTTCCGGGAATGCTAAACTCGATGCATTGGGAAACACAACCCTCCTTATCTTCTGATGGAAAAACAATGTATTTTATTCGTGGCTTAAGAGGACGAAATGGATCGAATGATTCTGACATTTACGTTTCTTACAAAGATGAAAACGACAATTGGGGCAATCCTATTCGATTACCGGATCACATTAACACGAAGGAAAAAGAGGAATCAGTTCTAATTCACCCCGACGGTAAAACGCTTTATTTCGCCTCTCGCGGACATATAGGAATGGGGGGATCGGACTTATACGTTACAAGAATGGACGATCAAGGAAACTGGTCCATGCCTAAAAACCTAGGGTATCCAATCAACACGAAGTATGATGAAAATTCATTAATGGTTTCTCCAGAAGGTGAAGTTGCATTTTTTGCTTCCAATCGAGATGGAGGGTATGGCGATTTAGACATTTACTATTTCACAATGCCAGAGTCTATGCGTCCGACTAAAACATTGTATTTTGAAGGGTTGGTTTATGATATAAAAACAAATGATCCGCTTCCTGGGAAATTTCAATTGATTGATTTAGCAACTGGAAAAGAAGTAATGTCGGCAAAGGCAGACCCTGTAACAGGAGAATTTGTTGTTCCACTTCCTGTAGATAAGGAATACGCTTTGATCGTTGAATATCCTGGATATGCAATGTTCACGCAAAACTTCGACATGGAGAATCCTGACAACTTGGAGGCCATTCATTTGGACGTTCCGATGGTACCTTTAAATGGTGAAGGCAGTGAAGGAATTCCATTGGCGAATGTTTTCTTTGATGTGAACAAGGCCACTCTGAGACCAAAATCCTTCGTTGAATTAAACAATCTCGTTAAATTCATGATGACCTATCCAAAGGTTAAAATCGAAATTGGCGGACATACAGATGTTCGTGGATCGAACAACCTTGTTCTATCTCAAAACAGAGCAAAAGCTGTTTATTCTTATTTGATTTCAAAGGAAGTTCCAGCTGAACGGATGACCTACAAAGGATACGGAAGTACAATTCCAATTATTACAATGGTGGAAATTGAATTACTGTCAACAGATAAAGCCAAAGAGAAGGCACACCAAGCAAACAGACGTACCGAATACAAAATATTGGCTGAATGATTCATTTAATTCGTTTAGCGCGACCGCTAAATTTGCTTATTATCGCACTAACCATGTACGGTTTGGGTTGGTACTTCAATGGCGCCGTTGAATATTCTGAAAATACCGAAGTTCAAAGTGTTTACTTTTTCCTTCTTGTCTTTTCAACAGTCTTAATTGCTGCTGCCGGTAACATCATTAATGATTACTTCGATGTAAAAGCAGACAGGGTAAACAAACCCGAACGGCTTATTATCGGCAAGCACCTTAAACGTCGTGTTGCTATTGTCGCGCATTGGGGATTGAATTTCGTAGCATTTAGCATTGCGATTTTTTTGAGTTGGAAACTAGAGACCTACTGGTACGTTTTCATCCATTTGCTTTCAATTAATATCCTTTGGTACTATTCATCGTACTTCAAACGCAAATTATTTACGGGAAATATTCTAATTGCTGGTCTGACGGCACTCGTTCCACTTTTGGTGGGACTTTACTTTTACCAGAGCCATCAGCTGTTGGAGAGTCCAACTCAGAACTATTTTATTTATCCTTTTGACAAATTTCGTGGCGATAAGTTCATTGTTTTTCTTTCTTTCGCCTTGGCGGGATTTGCCTTCTTATTGAACTTCGCGAGAGAAGTCGTAAAAGACATGGAAGACATTGAAGGAGATCAATTAATTCGAGCAAAGACAGTTCCAATTGTTTTTGGATTCAAAAAATCAAAATTGGCTATTTCTGTTATTCTCTTTTCTGCTATTGCTGCAATTGCGTTTTTCTTCGTTCAATTCAAAGGAATCAAACCCATTGTATTTCTTTTCGTTGGAATTTCGACCTTATTAATTATTGTCGCGTTCGTTCTCTTGTTAAAAGCGAATGACAAGTCTAAATTTAAAATGATCAACGCTTGTATTAAACTGGCGATGGTCTTCGGTCTCCTCTCTCCTATTTACTGGAAACTTCTTATTATTTATGGATAAATTAAAGATTGTTCTTGGCTCAAAATCACCTCGGCGTCAATCATTAGTAAAAGAACTTGGCTTCGAAGTTGAAATTCGAATGAAGGAAGTCGAAGAAGTATATCCAGACACCTTGGCGTTGATTGATGTTCCTGAATTCTTGGCGAAGCTGAAGGCAGAACATTTAAAATCGGCATTAAAAGACAATGAGGTTCTTTTGACTTCCGATACTGTTGTTATTCACGACGGAAAGTTATTGGGAAAGCCCAAAGACCGCGAGGACTCCATTGAGATGTTGAAACGTTTGTCCAATTCTAAGCATACTGTAGTTACTGGCGTGAGTTTGATCTCAAATGAAAAAACACATTCATTTTCCAGCCATACAGAAGTCTATTTCTCTGCAATTTCGGATGAGGATATTATTACATACGTAGATAAATACACACCATTCGATAAGGCGGGTTCTTATGGTATTCAAGAATGGCTTGGATACATTAGCGTTGAAAAAATTGAAGGTTGCTATTATAATGTAATGGGGCTTCCGCTTCATGATACCTACAAAGCGCTTAAAGCTAATTTCATATAATTATGGCAAAATGGGCTACTGTCTATAAGGAACAGAATTTCACGAATGCGCATTTGATTAAATCATTTCTTGAATTTGAAGGTATTGAGGTTCAATTGTTGGATGAACTAACAACTCAAACAGGCTCTATCTATTTTGCAGCTTCGGGCGGTATTCGTATACAAGTTCGAGAGCCTGATATTGCTAAAGCGATGGCAATACTTAAAGAAAAAGGATATGGTAATCCAGACGTTGACAAGTCAAATCAATTGTTTAATGCACTTGGTAAATTTTCAAAGAAAGTTCCTTTCTTAAAAGGCTTAAGAACTGAAGAAGCTGTATTCGCTCTAGCTGCTTTAATCGTTACAATAGTTTTGATAATTTTTTATGTTATTACTTTGGAATTGAATTGAATATTCTGATTCTTTTTCTCGTACTTTTATCCTTTCAATCTAAAAACACCAAACGCCATCGTAGCACTCGACAAATACTTCACTCCGTTCAAAGCTTCAATAAGTGGCTTAGAAGTTCCATCTAAATTTACGTATCCGTTTTTTTACGATCCAAACCCGTTAAGTGTAATTGCGGCTGAAGAGCTTCAAGCTTACATTCAAAACGAAATGGATTGGGACCATGATTTTGGTTTGGATACTGATTCCGATTCTGGAGCAGGAAAAATGTTCGGCGTACTTGTCGTTCAAAATAAGGAAGGCGAATTGGGTTATTTATCTGCATTTTCCGGGAAAATTGCCAATTCAAACTTGCACTTGGGGTTTGTTCCCCCAGTTTTTGACATGCTCGATCCCAATGGGTTCTTCGTTCGTGATATGGATGAACTAAGTGAGATCAATAGAGTCACAGCTGAGTTATTAAGCAATCCAGAAGTTGAGATTCGAAAAACGTTTGCTGATGAATGTGTCAGTAAGTCCAAAATAGAAATTGAAGCCCACCGAGAAGCAATGCGCGTTGCTAAGGCTGATCGAAAGATGCGCAGAATGGAAGGCGATGTTGAAATGACAGGCGATGCTTTCAAAGTACTTGAAAAGGAACTTTCGAAGGAAAGCTTGATGTATAAACATCAGTTGAAAACATTGACTGATGATTGGAAAGATAAGATTGATGTAGCTCAAAGTAGCTTATCGGAAGTAATGAGGAAAATCAACTTTCTGAAAAAGGACCGTAAAAAGAAATCAAACAACTTACAGCAAAAACTCTTTAGTCAATATGATTTCTTAAATCAAAAGGGCAAGTTGAAAAACGTTGTGACCATTTTTAAGAATACAGCGGTTAAAGTTCCCCCATCAGCGGCAGGTGAATGTGCTGCACCTAAGCTTTTGCAATTTGCGTATCAAAATGACCTAAAACCAATTGCGCTAGCGGAATTCTGGTGGGGACGCGCGCCAAAATCTGAAATTAGAAAACACGGACTCTTCTACCCGTCATGTCGCGGGAAATGCGAACCCATTCTCAATCACATGCTTGTTGGTCTTGATGTTGAAGACAATCCGTTGTTGATAATACCTGCAGGACTTAAAGCGCCTGAGATCGTTTTTGAAGACGGCTTTATCGTCGTTATTAATAAACCGGAAGGAATGTTGTCTGTGAGAGGAAAAACGGATTTGCCTTCGGTTCAAGATTGGGCGGATAGAAAATTCCCCAATTCAGAAGGGCCAATGATTATACACCGCCTAGACATGGCAACATCTGGAATCCTCATCCTTTCAAAGACAAAAAAGGCCAATAAAGAAGTTCAAGCTCAGTTTATACAGCGAACGATTAAGAAACGCTACGTTGCAGTTCTCGATGGAATTATTGAACAAGACGAAGGCATCATTGATTTGCCGATGCGCCAAGATTTCAATGACCGGCCCAAACAGCTTGTTTGTCATGAAGATGGTAAACCTGCGAAAACACGATTCAAAGTCATTGAGCGCGTAAACAATACGACTAGAGTTCACCTCTACCCTATTACTGGGAGATCGCATCAACTTCGTGTTCATGCGGCGCATACAGATGGATTGGGTTGTCCAATTATCGGTGATGACTTATATGGAACGAAAGGCGAGCGATTGCATTTACATGCTGAGTACATCGAGTTCGATCATCCGATCAATAAAAACCCCTTAAAATTAAAGGTCAGAGCGGAATTTTAATTCCAGCTACCACGTATTCTTACGTAGTTCTGTTCTATTAATTCAATTATTTTTGTAAAAAAAACAAAATGATGAAATCCACTATTGTTCTACTATTTGTACTCTTTCTATTTAATGCACAAAGTCAAGAAGCAGAGGCATTTAATGCAAGCTTCGAATTTACTGACCAAGTAAAAACCAAAGGAGGTGTTGGACAAGGGCTTATTGGTTACGACGGTGAATACACGTATACCATGGGGTCGAAAGGCTTTGTTCTGAATGGCATTCCAATTGGAATAAAGTTTATTATCAACAAATGGGACAAGGACATGAACCTTATTAAAGTTGGAGAAGTCCCAATGAAAACGAAAGATTACAAATTAGGTGTTTACCATCCAGGGGTTTTCAAAATTATTGGAAATAAATTAATTCATATCATAGAATATAAAAATAAGAAGATCGCCAAAATGGAGGTTTTCATTACCGAATATGACAAAAATACGTTTGCGGTAAAGAACACTGAAAAGATTACTTCTTATGACTATAAGAACAAGATGGAATCTAATGTTACTGTCATTGCATCGCCTGGGAATCAAAGCGAATTTGGAATAATGGCTCTCGTAGGTAACAGAAATGAGAGCAAGACAAAAGCTGAAATTTTCATCTTTAATGACGATTTGGAAAGTGTTTACGAGGAAGAATTGGAGTTTGAAACTCCAATTTATGGCCTTCGAATTATCAACGAAATAATTGATGAAAACAGTCTTTCATTTGTCGATATCGATAGCCCCGTTCGCGAGAAGAGAAGCGATGATGCTGAACCTGATGTTGTAACGTTCCACATGTTGGGCAGAGAAAGTGGCGATCACATCGAAATGCCAATTCAACTGGATGAAATTGAAAGAAACATCAGTGATTTTGAGTTTACATTTAATGATGCTGGTCAATTGTTTATTTCTGGTTTCTATGAAGCGATTGGGGAACAAAACAATGACGTTGGTGGAGCTTTCACTCAGTTATATGATTTATCAAAGGAGGAACTGGTTGACCAATCTACCCTCCCTTTCGGCTTTGAGTTTTTGACTGAAAATGCATCTGATCGAACAAAAAAGAAGGCGGCGAAGAAAAGTGCAAAGGGAAAATCTTTTGATCCTTACCAATACTTGGTTCGCCATGTAATTGCTAACGAAGACGGAAGTTCGACTTTGGTTGGTGAATGTTACCGATACTACACAACGACAACTACCGATTCACAAGGAAGAACGCGAACTACACACCACTATATTCATGGTGATTTAATTATCATGAGAACAAGTAGAGACGGAGAGATCGAATGGGTGGAACGCATGCAAAAGTACGTTCACTCTACAGGGTCTGATATGGGTCAGTTTATCTTCCACGATAATGAGAAAACCTTTGAAATCATTTACGGTGGAGGCCGTTCGTTGACAATTGCGCAAATTGACAAAGAAGATGGATCATCTGAAAAAGAGGTTGTATTTACAAAAGAAGACCTTGATAAAATGGCTTTAATTATGAATAATGCTGCTCAAGTTGGCGATCATAGCTATACGATTCAAGCCAGAAGAGGAAAGAAAACTAAAATTCTAAATGTTGAATTTGATCAAGAATAAGAATTGAAGATTCTGATTGGGAAAAATTGTGACGTTTTTCCCAATCGATTCTATGCAATAACGCGTCTAAAAAAATTGTATTTCATATATTTACTCTTCAATTGATTTTACTTATGAAATACGTCCTTCCCATATTTGTTATTGTTTTAGCATTTTCATCCTGCAAAAAGAAGAAAGCCGAAGAACAAGCTGTTGTTGACGAAACAACTATTCAGAATTATATCGCTGAGAACGGCTTAAATGCTATTCCTACTGGATCAGGTCTATATTACGTAATCGACGTTCAGGGAGCTGGATTGCCTTGTACAAGTGAATCTACAGTTGTAGTTGCTTACTCGGGTTACTTCTTAAGCGGAACTATTTTCGATGAAAGTGAACCAACTGGTGTTGAATTTGGCTTGCCGAATGTTATTGCAGGCTGGACGGAAGGTATACCTTACTTCAAAGAAGGCGGAACAGGAAAGCTTTTGGTTCCTTCTGCATTGGGATACGGCGCAGATGGAAACAATACGATTCCAGCAAACTCCGTTTTGATCTTTGATATTGAATTGATTTCTGTCGTTCAATAAGCTCAATTCATCGCGACATGTAATTGTTGGCGCTACGATTAACACACAAGTTTGCATTTCTTTTTCAAGTTGAACCTTGCACTTGATCGTTCTATCAATCTATGAGCTCCAAATTGTTCGAGGATCAATTCGCACATTTTATAATTCTCGTATAGGAAAATATTCGAACTAGCGACGATGACTTGGCGGCTTCAAATAGATTCAAATTTTCAAATCTAATACCATTGAGGTGCGCATTGGCTCACGCAACTTACTTTTGCTAGATTATCTTATTTAATTTGATCCCCCCTAGACTGATACGCTGTGGTAGTAATCTAAATAGAAAAGTATAAGGCAAAAAAAAAATCCATCCCTAAGGATGGATTTTTCAATTCATAAATATTTTTATAAATATCAGAAATTAGTCAACTTTAACGTTAGTTGCGTTCAATCCTTTTGGACTTTCCTCAACTTCGTAAGTTACTTTGTCTCCTTCTGTAATTTCGTCGATAAGATTGTTAGCGTGAACAAAAACATCTTTGCTTCCATCTTCTGGTGTAATAAATCCAAATCCTTTTGAATTATTAAAAAATTTTACTGTACCGTTACTCATAATATATTTGTTATTTGAACTCCAAAAGTAGTAATTAATTCCTTAATGTTGATAAAAAATGAAAAGTTATACAATTATTTTTTTTCGACAAACATCAATTATAAGCGTATTAAGCTATGAATACGCCCTATTAAAATCTAGGTAATGACTTTTTTAAGATTGTAAAATCGCTTCAATCACCCTTTAACACAGACTTTTAGCAATATTCTCTTTAATAATTCAAGGTCTTTCTCCTTTACCTGCCTAACATGGAGTAAATGTTCTCCATCAAAGCAAGCATTTAAGAAATAATTACCGCCATTATTCTTCTCTTTTGTAATAAATCGAATGGAATGAACCCCCGTATTATCGTTTTCACCATACAAAAAGAGTTCTTTATCCGAAAAGTCAGAACACGATGACGGAACATAACCGAAGTAATTTTCAGAGTTCAGGAAAAACTCAATTTTGGATTGCTTGAATTTTAGAACCCCACTCTTTCGAAGTTAAAAGGTTGAATCATTTCCGATTGCTTTTAAAGACTGCTGAATATTATAGCCTAGCTCTTTACCCTCAGAATACGTATATTTTAAATCTACTGGCTAATCGAAAAAAAAGCGCTCTGCCCTCTTCTGTGGTCAATTCAATAGGTTTTTCAAATCACAAAATGAGTACAACAAAAACGCAAAGAAGATTAAGAATCTTAATCATTGGTAGTGTGTTTTAAAACTTCAGAATCACATTCTTTGTTTTCAACCTCGTTTCAACGAAATGTTTAATTCGCGACTGATCGCTTTGTGGAATCGTATCGCTTGATGTAAAGTAGACAATACAGGTCGATACGCTTGAATTGGTCCAATCTATATACATTGTTGTTAGTGCGTAAGAACACGATTCAAGATTGGGAAACAATGTCCGAAGCTCTTTCAGTAAAATTTGCTCCGTTGTTGGGACCCTATTTAAACTATTGAGAGATTCGTTCCTTTAAGCACGACCCCAGATTCAATAGTATTGTGAATAACAGCATGATCTTCCACCTCACGATCGCGGCGTAAAGTTCGCATAATAGTATTTAATAATTTGTGTGCGTTCATTCGTTACATTCGTTGAGGCACGTTGATTCCAAGCAATGACATTCCAAGCCCGATAACCTTCGCTACATTGCGACTAAGAACCAAACGCATGTCTTTCAATTCTTCTTTCTCCTCGATTAATACAGGGATGCTCTGAAAGAAGTTATTATATAATTTCACCAATTCAAACATATAATTGGCAATCAAAGCGGGCGAATGATTCTTTGCTGCCTCATTAAGTGTATTTGGAAAACCAGCCAATTGCTTCAAAATTTCCTTTTCTATAGGCTGAAGCTCTACATTTTTCAATCCAATAGCTATCGGAGCACCTTTACTTTCTGCCTTCGCTAACAAAGATCGGATACGCGCATGAGCATACTGAATGTAAGGTCCTGTGTTTCCGTTTAACTCAATCGACTCTTGTGGATTGAAAACAATTCTCTTTTTAGGATCTACTTTCAGTAAGTAATACTTCAAGCCACCCATTCCGATCAATTCGAATAAAGCCTCTCGTTCTTCCTCACTCATTCCGTCTAAATGTCCCCGTTCTTGTGTCATTTCACGGGCAGAATCTACGATGCTTTCCATTAAGTCATCGGCGTCTACTACAGTACCTTCACGCGACTTCATACGCCCCATTCCCTTTGGTAGCTCAACCATTCCATACGACAAGTGAGAACAGTTCTCTGACCAATCGTACCCTAATTTCTTAAGGATTAAAAACAGAACAGAAAAGTGGTAATCTTGCTCGTTACCAACGGTATAAATGATTCCTTGTAAATCAGGATAATCTTTAAAGCGATCCACTGCTGTCCCAACATCTTGTGTCATGTAAACCGCTGTTCCGTCAGAACGAAGCACCAATTTTTCATCCAATCCGTCTTCCGTTAGATCAATCCAAACAGAGCCGTCGTCTTTTCTAAAGAAAACGCCTTTGGTCAATCCTTCGTCGACTAAATCTTTGCCTAAAATAAAAGTATCCGATTCGTAATACAACTTATCGAAATCAACTCCCATCGCTTTGTAAGTCGATTCGAACCCAGCGTATACCCAGCTGTTCATTGTTGTCCATAACAAATACGTTTGAGGATCACGGCCTTCCCAACGAATAAGCATTTCTTTTGCTTCTCGTAGAATCAACGTTTGGTTTTTAGCCAAATCTTTGATCTTGCCGTCTATTCCTTTGATCGCTTTTTCGTCCTTCCCTACTTTGGATTCATCCAAACGATTGAACTCAGCACCAACCTCTTCTGTTGTTTCGCTAAAGTCCTCAGCGTTCCATTGCTCAATAATTGCGTTCGCTTCAATCTGGAAGTGCTTATCGAATTCAACGTAATACTTTCCAACAAGTTTGTCACCTTTGATTCCAGTATTCCCAGGCGTTTCACGTTCTCCCTTTTCATTCAAAGGCGAGAACTTCTCCCAGGCAAGCATACTTTTGCAAATATGAATTCCACGGTCATTAATAATTTGCGTTTTAATCACCTTGTGCCCATTCGCTTTTAAGATTTCCGCCACGGAATATCCTAAGAAATTATTTCTCAAGTGGCCCAAATGCAAAGGCTTGTTTGTGTTTGGCGAAGAATACTCGACCATAATTGTCGGCTTCGTATTCGGCTCCCCGTAACCGTACTTCTCAACTTTATCCATCTCGGACAAGGCAGAAATCCAGTAATCCGCATCGATTACAAAGTTCAAGAAACCACCGACAACAGAATAACTATCAATGTTGCCCACGTTTTCTTTAATGAACTCCCCTATCTTCTCTCCTGCTTCAGCTGGTGAACACTTTAATACTTTAACAAAAGGGAAAATCACAAGTGTTAAATCCCCCTCAACGTCCTTTCTTGTTTTTTGAAATTGAATGAGTTTTTCCTCAATCTGCATTCCAAATAACATTTCTGAATTATTCAGTAAAGCTTCTTTTATCTTTAATTCCATCTATTTCTCCAATTCTATTGTCGTCGCCTCAAGAACATCAAATGTTACTTCGGCCATTTTGTTAATTTTTTCATCGAGACATGGGTTGACTTCAACAAATTCCATACAAACCAACTTGTCCCATTTTGCTAATTCCGTCATGAAATAAGTCGCCTCAGCGGTTGATAAACCGTGATCTACAGGCGTTCCAGTTCCATGAGAAGTTTCTTTTGGATCCATCGAATCCACGTCGAACGAAACGTAAATAATTTCGCAATTCTTCAATTGATCGCGTGTCTTTCGAAGAATTTCTTCCTTCCCGCTTTCCCTGATTTGATCAACCGTATGATTGGTAATATTCAATCTTTCAATCATCTTATTCTCAGGTAATTCCGTATCTCTAACCGAAATAAACACCAGGTCTTCAGGTAAAATTTTAGGTCCGTCAATTCCTGTTGATTTCAAAAGGTTCCACATTCGCTTCTCTTCTTCTCCAATCTCGTTGATTTTACACTCTACGTTATCCTCTCCAAGTGCAGTTGCCAAAGGCATCCCGTGCATATTTCCTGAAGGCGTTGTGTAAGGCGTGTGCAAATCTCCGTGCGCATCAATCCAAACAACCCCCAATCGCTTGTTCGGATGGGCTGCCTTGACACCAGCGATTGTTCCGCCTGCCGATCCGTGATCAGAAGCAATTATCAAAGGAAATTTTTGAGCATCCAAAAGGGCTTTAACATTTGAACTTACAGATTGAAATACGTGAACCAAGCCTTCAATTCGTTTCGCATACGGAAACTTTACCGTGGTATCCAACAAATGATTCATGTGTTGCACATGATGAATTGGAAACTTGCTGAAGTAATGACTTTCTCGCTTTCTCGCAGCCGTCATAACTGCTTCTGGTCCTAAAGATGAACCTCTAGTTCCAGCGGTAATTTCAGACTTATTTATTAGGATTTCTATATCTCGTTTCATTGGCTCAAATTGATGGGCAAAAATAGCATAATTCAATGGTCTACAATTCTATTTGACGCTTCTATTTTAGTGATTTTCAAATTCTCATTTAAAAGCTTATCAACATTATTTTTGCACTTTGGTAACCTTTTGCTTGAATCTCGTTGAATAGATATATGAAAAATGCCCTTCAAATACACTGTAAGTTCCTTCTCTTTTTATTGGCCACCTGCCTAATAAGCTCAAATACAGACGCTCAAAAAACGAAAGAGTTCACTGGAATGTTGGAATACAGCATCAATCTGATGGACACCAGCCTCAATGTTTCCAACAAGGTGAGTTCAATGGTTGTCTACACGAATGATACGATTTCTAGAATGGAAAACTTCACTGGGCAATTGGGCAAACAAGTCACGATCCGTCACATGGAAATGAACAAATCGTATTTATTGATTGAAGTGAATGACACTGCAAAATTTGCGATCAAGACCGATTTGAATGTTTCCGATTCGCTAAAAAAAGCAACGCGATATACCTTTAAAAAGAAAATGTTCAAGAAGAAAGTTCTTGGAATGAGAGCGAATCGCATGATGGTAGACCATCCGGATTTCAAAGAGCCAATAGAGTTCTTGTACTTAAAAAAGTACTCGCGAGAATACTTAAATAACTTCCCGAGCATCCCTGGATTGTTGGTTCAATACAGCATTTCAACGCCCAATGGAATTATGAATTATAAGCTAGAGAAATTCAGCGAATACAAAGCAGATCACGATCTATTTGGAATTCCTTCCAACTTCAAAAAGGTAACCATTGATGAATTCATGGACGAGATGCTGGAGATACGTAGTCTTACAAACGAGAACTAGCAACAATCTCAGAGTAATTTAAGGTCTTTCATATCTCTTTTTAAATATCCAGTTCGACAACTAACATTTCGCTGTTTATACTTACATTTTCACGGCATCAAAGCCTTGATAATCCTCTCTATCTTCGTAAGATATGAGTGGTGATAATGAATACATAGAAAAAGGCGGCTCTGAGGAAATCGACAAACCAACGAAAAAAAAGCCTGCTACGAATAAGAAACCGAGAAAGAAGAAAAATAAGTCTTCTGCTTTTGGTCAATTCTTAGACAAAATTGATCGCAAGAAAGTTAAGTCAACATTAGGCGTGATAAGTGTTTTACTTGCGGTATACATTGTTCTTGCGTGTTTCTCTTATTTGTTCACTTGGAAAGTTGACCAAGATAGAATAATGGACAAAGGCTTCTTCGAGTTTTTGTTTGATGGAAATGAAGAGCCCGTTGCCAATTGGCTGGGAAAATTCGGAGCATGGATTTCTCATCTTCTTATTTACAAATGGTTTGGAGTTGCATCCTTTGGGTTTGCATTGGTTCTATTTGTTGTTGGAATTAAAACCTTATTCAATTACATCCTTTTACCGATTGGAAAGACAGTCGCAGTTTCTGCCTTGTCAATTGTTTGGATAAGTATGTTTCTCGGTTATTTTTCAAGCACTGTCAATTACCTAGGAGGAACATTTGGATTTCAAATTAACGAATGGCTTGCGCTTGCACTTGGAAGCTTCGGTTCCATCATTCTAATTTCTTGCGTTGGGTATGTGTTTGCTTTGATTTTATTCAATGTGACATTCGCCAAAATTATCGCCTTCTTTCGGAAAGATGAAGTTGGAACAACAGAAGAGGCTTCTCAAGATAGCCTTTCAGGTATTTTGAGCGAAGAAGATTTAGAAGTTGGAAATAAGCTAGAAGAAAAAGAAACGTCTCAGGATAATATATCAGAACGTGTTGATTTCATGAAGGAAGAAGAACCTGAATCAGAAATCATTGATTTGCCTCAAGATGTTCAGGAAGAATTAGAAATCACGGTTCCTGTCGAAGAAGAAACTATTGAGGAAGATGAAGACTTTTCAGTAACTGTAGCCGAAGTTCCTGAAGAAGACGAGGAAATGTCTAAATCGGAAATGAACCACATTCAAAAGGAATATGGCGATTACGATCCAAAACTGGATTTATCGAGTTACAAGCTCCCTCCTATTGATTTACTGAAAGATTTTGGTAAATCAGCAACTGGAACTGTTAACAAAGCGGAATTAGAAGCCAACAAGAATAAGATTGTAACCACGCTTCAAGATTATAAGATTGAGATTAAGAAGATTATGGCGACTGTCGGTCCAACCGTAACGCTATATGAGATTGTACCTGCTGCTGGTGTTCGGATTTCTAAAATTAAAAACTTAGAGGATGATATCGCCTTGAGTTTGGCGGCATTGGGAATTCGAATTATCGCTCCGATCCCAGGGAAAGGAACGATTGGTATTGAGGTACCGAACAGCAAGCCTGAAATGGTGAGTATGCGTTCGTTGATTGCTTCCAAAAAATTCCAAGAATCCGATTTTGAATTGCCAGTCGTTATGGGTAAAACCATTACGAACGAAACATATACGTTTGATTTAACGAAGATGCCTCACCTTTTGGTGGCCGGAGCAACAGGTCAAGGTAAATCTGTTGGACTGAACGCGATTTTAGTTTCTATACTTTATAAGAAGCATCCTGCACAGGTGAAATTCGTTCTTGTCGATCCGAAGAAAGTGGAACTGACGCTTTACAACAAAATTGAACGTCACTTCTTGGCGAAATTACCGGGAGAAGGAGACGCGATTATCACGGATACGAGTAAAGTTGTCAACACGATGAACTCGCTTTGTATTGAAATGGATGAACGTTACGAACTTCTTAAACAAGCTCAGGTAAGAACGATCAAGGAATACAATGTGAAATTCATTGCGCGGAAATTGAATCCAGAAAACGGACACAGATACTTGCCGTACATCGTTGTTCTTATTGATGAGTTCGCCGATTTAATCATGACGGCTGGAAAGGAAATTGAGCAACCGATTGCACGGATTGCGCAATTGGCCAGAGCGATTGGAATTCACTTAATTGTGGCGACACAACGGCCTTCCGTAAACGTAATTACGGGAATGATCAAAGCCAACTTCCCTGCTCGAATCGCATTTAGAGTATTGTCTAAAATTGATTCTAGAACAATCTTGGACGGTTCAGGTGCGGATCAATTGATTGGTCGTGGAGATATGCTTGTGAGCAATGGTCAGGAAACTGTCCGACTGCAATGTGGATTTGTAGACACGCCCGAGGTGGAAGAAATTTGTGCTTTCATTGGAGATCAACGTGGGTATCCGGATGCGCTTATTTTACCTGAATACGTTGGTGAGGCGGCTGAAAATGCTGGCGAAGTAGCGAACGATGATTTGGATGTTCTATTCCCAGATGCGGCGCGTATCGTTGTCATGCATCAGCAAGGTTCAGCGAGTTTGCTGCAGCGTAAATTAAAGCTAGGGTACAACAGAGCTGGACGTATTGTAGATCAATTGGAAGGCGCTGGAATTATAGGCCCGTTTAAAGGAAGTAAGGCAAGAGATGTGCTTTATGCTGACGAGAATACGTTGGAGGTTTATTTGAACAGTAAGGGGATGGTTTAGGATAGGGTTGGGTAGATCTTTTTGGTTTTAAACTCTTTTTTTAAGAGTATGTATACTAGATATACGCAATAACCACTTCCTATAGAGAAACTCCTCTTTTTGCCCCAGTTGATTAATGAAAAATTCGTGGATGAGAACGGTATCGAAAATTATTTTTAGCACGAGTATTCTTGTTGTGTTTTTAACTATAGCACTTTCATTATTTGTTGGATATAGCGGTTTCGAATTCAGAGACAATGGTGATGCTTTTAATCAGTTCAAGCTAACGTGGTTGCCTGTCTGTATTTTACTCACATTGTTTTGGTTGGGGTTTAACAACTCTGATACTACAATGGTTGTTTTAAGAACAGTAATTACCATTTTCACGGCCCTAGTTGTATTTTTTCATATCATTTTCTCGACTTTTTTGATGTGTACTGCGGACTACCGAGAATTGTATAAATCTAAAACAGAACAATCAATAAAAATTGTTAAGCGCTCATTTGGTTGTGGAGCTATTGATTCTACACCTGATTCAAAATCATTTCATATAATGAAGGAGTACCCCTTGGGTTTGATTCGTTTGTCTCCAGCCGACACTTCTAATATTGATAAATCCAGATGGGTTAAGATTATTGACAATTGATTTCCCCTCAAAATATCACACTCGATTTGGGCTTTTGCTTCGTCATACTCCTTAAGCTTAGAAAGCTTTTATGCAAAAGCTTATCTGATAGACGTTGGGTCGCTTTAAGGAGTCAATTCCCATTCCTTTGCTCAAAACATCTCCTTAACTTTAAAACTAAATTTGATAGAATACCTCATTTGCATTGCTTAAAAGCGTCAGTAAACACAGACCAATAAGATGAAAAGAATCATTCTGAAAATATTAATTAGACGAATCTTTAAGAAGCATAGAAATACTCTGCCCATAAAGTCAGACTTATCGAATCCCAAAATGGAGTTTCATGCTATGGCAGACGCTGTATTATGGGAAGATGAAGGACTAATGGAATGTCACCCAGACTTGCAAAATGCATTCACATTTGTTATTTATTATCGTACATCTTTAATTACAGGCGAAACGAACACTGGCACCGTGGACAAACAATATTTTGAATTGGCTAAAAAATATTTCCCGAAATGGATTGGATTTGAATTATCAAGGTGTTCATATAATGCTGAACACTCTGATAGAATTAAAAGAATTAGAAAGGTTTCTGAATGGAGAGTTGAAAAACTAATGACGGAAGCCACAGAGGATGTTGAATAGAAGCAATGGTGCACCCACTTATTCCGACAAAATCAACAAAATATCCCCCCCCTCATAAAGGATCACTACCTTTGCACCCGTATTTAAAATTCCGACAAAAAAACAATACCATGATCAACCATTCGCTTAAAGACAATCTTCTATCTCTATCTATTGATAACATGGATTTTTCATACAGAATCCCCGTTGAGAAAATTGGAAAAACAATCAGTTGGAAAATAGGTGAAAAAGGGACGGAAGGCCTTATGATGAAGAATGTTTCAAAATGGACGCTTCAATTGTTTACAAAAAATATGACTGACGACAAGTACGTTCAGCAGTTTAAAGATATTGTTCAAGAATACGCTCCCAAAAACAGTATTGATTGGAAAGAGACGTTGTTGGCCGTAACGATTCAAAATGAATACAACAGTCGAATTGCAGTGAATTCTAAAGCTACTAAAAAATTAGAGGACAGTGAGATTCTTTCAATTTTGGAGAAGAAGTACAATCTCGGTTAGAAAACACATCGAACACTCTCTGCATCAACACCTTATAAACAATTCAGGATTAGCGCACTTAGCCAAGTGACGTCATTTTTTTCATGCCTACAATCCCCGTTCTTATACCCAAGAATCCCGTTCTTAAGACATACTTTGCCAAATCGGCTTATTAATTCCTCAACTTCGAATTGTCTATTGACATGGCTATACAACCAGAGAAAACAAGGGCATACGTTTTTGAGAGATCACTTATTTAGTGTAAATACTTCGATAATATTTCCGCTTACGATCAAAGCTAATCGCTTTTTGTATGCACCCCCTCACGTTGCGTAGCTGCGAAACCAAATAAACAATTAAAACCAAAGACATGAAAGATCAAAAAAATCCCCCATTTAGAATTTATCCGTCGATTGGGATAGCTCGTATGGGAAACGGACCTGCAAATAAGAACGAAGTCGTTTTCAGTCCAGAAGTGCCATGGAAAAACTTATTCGATACAGGACTGCAGCCTTATACAGAGTATGGTGCTATGAAAAAACAAGCGCAACGGTTCTACATTTACAAATGCGATAAGGATGGAAATCCAACAGAAAAAATTCACCCGAACGATTATAAAATTGAATGGTCTGTTGAAGTAGCGAATAAAAAACCATTCTGGTACGACTTCAACAACAGCTTGGACCTCTCGGTTGATTTGGACAAGCACAGTGAAGGTAAAGAGAACAATAAGAACTTAAGCAAAGCCTTTTACGAAGATCGTATTGCGCCTGGTATGAGTGCTAGTTCTCGGAATCCAAATATTCCAAGTGAGGGCATGAAAGGAGAAGGTCTTCCAAACTCAAGAGAGGAACTTGTAAACGGTCCCAATTACTCATCTGTTTCCCTTGCGAATGAAAAAATGAAAATTGGAGGTATGTTCCCGTTCCCTCGCAATGCTGAAAACAAGAGTAAGATTGCATCGAAAATGAATACAGTGCCAAAAGACGTAAGTCTTGGTACAATTGAATACGACAAAGACGCTGTGCTACCAGAACACGAAGGATCGCTTATCTTTTACAGCGGAGATGGTGTTTCAGCTTCTTTGAATCCATCTGATCTTAACACTGATTTTGCAGACAATTCGAACTGGTATGACGACATCTGTGATGGACGTGTTACAGCAAAAATCACACATTTAAAAACCGGTGATGTATTTAATTTAGATGGTCCCGAAGCGGCAGCATGGATCGCAACGGCACCGCCAGATTATGCACCGCAGATCAACCCGATCTCATCTTTGTTTGATTTGGTTACAGGAGCTGATCCTGATAAATTGAAAACGGATGAAGCGTCTTGTTTAAGTATGGTACTTCCTTTGTTTTTCAAATTCTACCAAATGCAATGGGTAAACCTGGGCGATTTCCTTGCCCCTTCTTTTAAGGAAACAATTGACAAATTAACGGCTGATGGAAATTTCGATTTCCTTTATACACCAGGTGAAGATAGCCAGGCTAAACGTGAAGCAATTTTTAAATTATTCAGAAATCCAAGATACGATTACATCAACGAGCCTATTATCCCAAGTAAAGACATGACGGATTTTAATGCTTTGGGTGTCGGTTCAACTGATCTTCAGCTTCCGTCTTATGTTGGTGATGGAATTAACTTCCCTGGAAGTCCAGCACAATGGTTTGCCATTCCACCGATGCTTTACGATCAACTAAAACAATGGAGCGAAGGTAAATTTAAAACACCATTAAACTTGCCAACTTCGATTGAGAACAGTCCGAACGCAAATCCTATGATTGCATTGGGCGAGTATTATAAAAGTCAGTTTGTGAATGCAGCGTCTGCTCCTGCTAAAAATGGTGAACCATTAAAGGCGCCACTTTTAATGACGCGTGCAGTTTTAGAAACGTTATACGGTGGAGGATTCCATCCTGGTGTAGAGTTAACATGGCCAATGCGTCACAATCAAATGTATTCTGAAAACACATTAAAATTTGATTCTGTTAATGATAACAAAGAAGAGAAATACGATCTTTTCGGCTTAAGAGAAGTTCGAGTCAATTCGGTATCTGGAAAGGAACAAGATGAAGTTTTCTTTAAAGATTATGGTTTCCTTATGACACCAGAAGATGTAAGAATGTCAATGGACAAGAACAACGCTGAAAATTGGTTGTGGAAAATCACACCGGGAGATCTGACTAAATGGATGGGGATTCCATGGCAATCGGATGCAGGAAGCTGTCAAGCCGTATGGACGGATAGCCAATACCCAGTGCCAGCATGGTGGGCTGCGAATCTTCCAATAGACGTGCTTACACAGGACAGTTATGAGAAAATTAAAGATAAATCAAGGAATAAGCCATTGCCTGACACAAAACGAAACTTATATGCAAATCGTCTGCCGTGGTTACACACCACAGATACAGGATACGTAGGATACCATGCAGAAGGCGGGTATTTGAACGGGTTAATCAATATGGTTTACAAATGGGATCAAATTGGAATGGTTTCTGCTCGACCTTTGAACGTAGAAGGATATCCTACAACAGTTTACGTATCTATGGATGCGACTGACGCAGTAAAAGCTTCAAGACTTCCACTTTATCAATTGTACAATGGTAAGGAGCACTTTTACACGGATACAGCAAATGAACGAGATAGCGCCGAAGAGCTCGGTTATGATTTCCAGGAAATTGCTTGCCGTGTTTACTTTTCTCAAATAAAGGACAGTGTGCCATTCTATAGACTCTACAACGGCGCGGATCACTTGTATACTGCCAATGTAGCTGAAAGAGATCAAGCTGAAAAAGACGGTTATACTTTGGAAGGTGTTACTGGTTTTGTTGAAACAACTCAGGTAACCCACACCGTACCCTTTTATCGACTGTACAATGGTGTAGATCACTATTACACTACTTCGATAGCGGATAAAAACAGAAAAAAGGAAGAAGGTTACAAGGATGAAGGAATTGCTTGCTATGTATTTAAAAAGTAAATCCGCATCCCTAATTTCGTTCCTCTAATGAACAAAGTAAATACAAATACCGATGTAATTATTGTTGGCAGTGGAATTTCTGGGTTGATTCTTTCAAATCGTTTAAAAGAAAAGAAAGTTGATCATGTGGTATTGGACCGAGTGGCAACACGAAAAATACTCGAGATCCCAGAAACATTACCGCCATCTACATTGGTACTATTGGAATCATTGAACTTACTGGAGCTTTTCAAAAAGAGCTCCAGTAAGACCTTTGGTTATGATTCGGTTTGGAATTCTGACACGGTTACAACCGACAACTTCTTCGACCACAATCCCTATAAATATGGCTTGAAGTTGAACAAGAAAGAACTGCTCAATGATCTTAGAGAATTGGTCATTGACAATGTCGTACCGTTCAACAATCTAATTAAAATAGATCGATCGGATGAAAACGTTATTGTTAAGATTGAATCAAATAACGTCGTGCAAACTATAAACGGTCAGGTTATAGTAGATGCAACGGGCAGAAACAGAGCCGTTCTAAAGCACCTTGGAGTTGCAAGTGACGCATTCGATGAGCAAATAGCGTTGAGCTGTCACCTCCCCTATTTCAAACATCCCAAATTGATCCATCGCGTATTTGTAGAAACATTTGAAAATGGTTGGGGTATTGTTTCTTACTTGAATGAACAGACCAATGGCATGACCCTTTACACACAAAAAGGAAGCCCTATTCTCCCTCAACTAAAAGAGTATCGAAACTGGAAAGAGCTGCTTTCGAATACTAAATTTTTAAAAGATTTTCTCAGTGATGATCCTGATCGTAAAGTAGTTGGTGGAAATGCCAATTCATCCAGAGCTTCACAAATTACAGGTTCCAATTGGTTGGCTATAGGAGATGCAGCAATCGCATTTGACCCCTTGTCATCCCATGGGATTTCGAATGCGATCTATTGCGCAAATGCTGCTTCCAATGCCATTGAATCGCGTATATCATACGGTGCTATTGCACCATTTCAAGATTATGATGACACTCTTAGTCAAATATTCAATGAATATTTAAAGCAAAAGTCGAAATTATACGAGGCCCAATAAGCTTAAGGGTCTATTCAAGTAGTAACAAAGTGAACAATAAAGCTGGCTTATGTATTAAGAAAACTCACCCGACAGCGATTGGATGCTCTTGCGCTTTTAAAAACAAAATTACCTCACTATTAAACTCTGCTGGTTTCTCGACATTCACAACATGTCCGCAATCTTTTATAACGTGCAATTGTGCGTTTAAATGTCCTGTAATAATTTTCTTGATAGAAGGTAAAAACAAATGGTCCTGCTCCCCCATTATATAAAGTGTAGGAATTTTCAGATCGTTCAATCTAAAAAGTCGCAATATCGGTTTTAGCTGTGCGGTCAATTTGTACCATCTCATAAATTCTTTTTGGTAGAGCTTTTTGGCCTCTTTCACAAACAACAAACGCGATTCTTTGTGGTTTTTCTTCGGCATGATAATGAATGCAAACAGCTTGTACAAAACGATATAAGGCACAACAGATTTAAAAAAGTTGCCAAACCCCATCAGTAACTTTGAACGCGTATTTAGTTTTAGAATAGCTCCTGCCATAACCATACTCTCAACGAGTTCAGGATTTCTCTCCGCCAAATCTCGTATTAAAATTGTCCCCAATGAGATCCCAATAAAGTGAGATTTTTCAATTTCAAGATGCGCCAAAACCTCAACAATGTCATTTGAGATTACTTCAAAGGTATATTCCTGTTTGTTGTTTTCTTTAAAAGCAGACTTGCTATTTCCGTGTCCTCTAAGATCGATCAATAAAATATTAAACTCACTCCTAAACGCCCTGATTTGGTTGAACCAGATGGAACTACTTCCTCCAGCACCATGAACAAATGTCACCCACTTTTCAGTATTTTCATTTCGATAAACCGAGTAACTTAACATAACCTGCAAATATAGTTCATCTCAAAGGTATAGCACGTTAAACAAAAAGAAGATTGCATGAAAAATGTGAAGGTTACTTATTCAAATTTCGCCTCAAGAAACTACTTAGGCTTCAGTACCTGCCCTTTTCGGGTTTGAATACCTTTGATTACCGAAATCCGAAAAACCAATAACAAAGATGAGCGTAAGTGAATTGAATCGTTTCATAGTAGCGATTTTAAGGTGCAATGCAGATATCGGATCAAAATAAATTCTCACAATAATCCGACAGATGAATTGTCTTTTCACCTTTAATTTTCGTTTCACTTGAATGCAAGAAAAACCCGCAAACGTATGCTTTCAAAAAATTATTCTGGGCTGGAACTCTCGCCCCCAACCTAGAAAAAAATCCTTTGGCGGGAGAGAATTAGACGGGATTAAAACGCCCCTTTTTTATTAACACATAAGTCGCAGGAATCGGCAGAAAGGATGCCTACCTTTGTTCCAAAGGAAAACCAATTGATGATTACATATATAAAGTTAAACAGGCCAGAACATATTGCATCTGGAAAAAAAACAGAGCCATTTAATCGAGGAATGAGCGTAAAGCTTGCCCTGGAGGTTTTAGAGTCTGGTAACCCCATATTAATAACTGAATTTTATAATAATGGGTTGACACTTCTTCATGAGTTGGAGATGTATCTGGATAGAAGTTTTCCGAGTGAGTCATTGGAAGATCAAAGTAAGTATCAATCAGAATATGACAAGCTGTCAACTCTTATTTTGATAGAAATTAAAGATCATAAATTAGCTGTAAAGAATTCTCCTGGTATCGGATGGTTAGAAATACTGTATCCTGAAACGAGTGATTTCTTATTGCCATTTACTGAAGCACAACGACTTAATAGTTCTTGGGAGTCTTTCCGAAATGGGATTTCTGTTCCCGTTCTACGAAATAAAATAAATCCATATTACGGAACTTACTTTCCAACAAATTTCGAGTATTTAATCCTTTTTGACAATTGGCTGAAACGCTATACTGGAACTAAAAAATCAGCAATTAACGTTGGCTTTGGGAGTGGCATACTTTCTTTGCAACTCGTTCAACATGGTTTTCAGAAGGTTTTTGGGACAGAGACAAACCCGAATGCATTTGTTGGTTTAAAAGAATTTATGGGAGAGACAAAATTGTCTCGAAAAATAGAATTGGACTTAGGGTCTCTTTTTGGCAAGTGGGAAAAGCAGACTGAACTGATTGTTTTTAATCCACCTTCGTTGCCAGAGCCTCCTAATCAGGATAAAGCTGATGAGGGTAATTACTACTCGAACACCCTATTCCCAGACTTTTTCGCTGAATCAAAAACTCGGCTCTTGCCCAAAGGAAAGCTTGTGCTTATTTTCTCAAATTTGGCTCAAATAACGGATGCAACAATAGAACATCCAATTGAGAAGGAATTAGCGAATGGTGGGAGATTTCAATTGGAGAAATTATTAAAAAAGTCTGTTAAAGGCTCTTCTGAAGAAGTAGAACTCTGGATTTTGACAAATAAATAGCCAGAGCAATTCAATAAGCGCACAGCTAGTTTTATCCCTTATTTATCATTCAAAAAACCTTTGGCGGTTTCACACCAATGTTCCGCCAAACCTTCTCGATTCGCACCAATTCCTTGTGCCAAGTGCAAAGCAACTCCCATGATTATCACAGAAGCTTCGTGAAACTCTTGATTCGTATTCAAAGCACCAAATTTTTCCTGCGCCTTGGTTTGAAGTAATTCAGTGTGCTTTTGAACGAAGGCCATCGGATCAATGCAATCCTCTGATATTTCAGGGACCATCAAACAATCGATCCATTCGTGACCAATCCTATTCGCTAAGAATTCAGGCCCTTCGTTGCCCATTGCCTCCCAAAGTGACAACGTTTTTGTGTCTCCAGATTCGGCCAGCCCTGTATCAAGGAATAGCTCAAATGCCATGTCCGCTAAGTTTTGCATCAACTCTAAATACGCGTCTTGTGCCTTTTCATAGTGCTCGGTTTCTTGTCCTTGCAGGTATTCGCCAACACTTAAATGAGGTAATTCTACAACATCTGGACATCCATCCAAACAAGGGAATTTTGCACCTTGATAGATGTATTGAACCTCGCTGTTATGGATTTGCCTACCAATTGGAAATAAGCGACAAGCCATTGGACGTCCCAAATGCACGCTGCATCCAAACCCATCCACATATTGACTACAAGCTGCTTTCCCTTTCGAGTCCGCTTTACCATCGAACCGCAATTTAATACCGCCAAACTCAGTATAAAAATCTCGAAACTCTCGAGTCGTCTTTTTTTTCTCCTTCGCAAGACTAAACAACTCCCATGGATTGAGCAGCACTAAATTCCCATGGCAACAGGTTCCAGCACGTGTGCAAGTGAGCGGTAAAGTGTCTTCTAAACTGAGTTGAGTTGTTTGCATTTTAAGGGGATTTCTTGACGGTATAAAGTTAAATAAATGTATCAGTTGAAAGATGATAACCCATCAACAGAAAAAACCTAAGCAAACCATTCTGGAACCACCATTTCAAATTCTTGCGTGCCCTTTTTCGTTAAGTAGGCATAAAACATGGCCATCATCGCATGAACCTGACTTTCAACGTACTTTGTATTACTCTCCTTCAGGTATACTTCGGAAGTATTGATCCATGTGTCTCCAAAATTCACCATTCGTTCTGCTAGCATTTTATATTCTTTTTCAAAAGAAGCCGATCGCATGATCCCCATTTCATTCAACTGATCAAATAAATAAACGTTTCCAGCAATTCGATGCTTGTAGACCTCATAAAAATGGGCGTAGATTTTCTCATTCGCCTTCAAAATATTGTGTAGATCGGTCCAAATGAATTTGTAATTCAACATTCTTTCCATACTCAATTGAATATCGTTTGATATTTGAGCAAACGATATTTCAATCTCGGATAAATTTTCAAGTCTCTGATCAAAATCAGACACCATCTCGAAATACAAAGCCTCCAAAATCTCTTCGCGCTTTTTATAATGGTAATTGAGGTTTCCAGAACTCATTCCAAGTTTCAAAGCAATCATTCGAATGGTGACATGACTATAGCCTTCTTCATTAAACAGATCTTTAGACGCATTCAGTATTTTTTGCTTCGTTTTATTCATTAGTAAACTTGTCCTAATTAAAATAATTTAGTAAACTTGTCCTAAATTAGATAAAAAATATGGAATCCTTATACACATCCGAAAAAGGCAAGCAGCAAATTCTGAGTTTATACGATAACAAACTGGCAGAATTAAACATTCAATACACAAATAAAAGGATCGAAACGAGCTTTGGTACAACCAACGTTATCGTTGCAGGAGATCCATCAAAACCTCCAATTGTACTAATTCATGGATCAAACGGTTGTGCTCCAATTGCCCTTGAAACCTATTTCGATTTATTGGATTCGTTCTCTGTTTATGCCGTTGATGTTCTTGCGCAACCCAATAAAAGTGCTGAAACACGATTGAGTATGAAGGATGATTCCTACGGCCAATGGATGAACGAAATCATTGATGCATTGCAACTGAAAAACGTCACTCTTGCTGGATTCTCTTTCGGAGGACTCGTGATTCTAAAGACCTTAATCAACAATGAAAGCAACATAAAAGAAGTCTTTCTATCGGCTCCTGCGTACATTGTTAATGGAAATCCGATTAAAGCCTTATTCAAGTTTTTTATTCCAATGAAGCGCTATATGAAAACGAAAAAAACGAAATACCTCGAACGCTTTTTAGATGCGGCATTCACCGAAAAGGATGACTTTGCCCACAATTCATTGGCATTGGTATTTACATATTTCACAATGGACTTCTCCCCTGTTCCCGTTATAAAAACGATTGAAGCTTCAAAAATAAAAACTCCCATAACGATTATTGCCGCAGGAAACGATATTATTTTCCCTGGTGAAAAGATGATAAAACGAGCTAAGAAAATATTCCCTTCGCTGAAACGTACTTTACTATTGAAAGACTCGAAACATGTCCAAAACAAGAAAGACAATTCAAGAATAGCGACCTTAATTGTAAATAAAGAGGCAATTTAATTTTTACATGAAATAATTGAGAACAATGAATAAAGAAAATAAATTATCCATAGGATTGGTAATGGGATTGATAGTTGGAGTCACAGTTGGAGTTATAACTGAGAATTTAGGATTATGGATCGCTGTTGGAATAGCTATTGGTGCTGGAGTTGGTGCTACTTTATTGAAACTAGAAAGTAAAAAAGACGGGGAAAATGAATCCGATACAAGTATCTAAAAATTAAATTAGTACCAATCAACGCCGATTGTGGATACTTCGGTAGATCTGAAGGTCATTTTTCATCATTCTCACCAATAAAAAACCTAATGTTCTAATTTTTGCCGTTAATTCATCACCTGCGCAAACAATGAACGACTCTGGATTTATTTGAAGTGAAATTTCCAAGTTCTCAAGTGGACTCCCTCGATCTTCTCGTTTAGGTGCCGTAACTTATTTGTGCGCGTCATAGTCTTCAAAAAGCATTTTCAAAAGCTCAGTCACGGGCACAGTTTTAATTGCGTAACTTGTAAATGCCTTACACGATCAAGTAGCTTATTTCCAAAAATCGAAGTATATTTGTTTAACGTAGCAGAGAAATGATTAAACAGAATATTTTATGATAGTTAAAAAGGAAGAAATCCATTCTTGGGATTCTAAATACCGATTAAAGTTTATCAACTCTTTGTCTGGCTATAAGGGCGTCCATCTCATTGGGACAAAAGGAAAGGACGGCAGCACAAATGTTGCAATCTTTAATTCCATTGTCCATATAAGTTCAGACCCTGCTCGAATTGGATTCATTATGAGACCGCTCACCGTGCGAAGAGATACTTACGAGAACATTATTGAGACGGATTCTTTTACTATAAATCATATCCATAAATCGTTTTTAGAGCAAGCACATTTTACCTCAGCCAATTTCAACTCCGATGAATCGGAATTTGATTTTTGCAATCTCAAAGAAGAATATATAGAAAACTTCCACGCTCCTTTTGTGGGTGAGAGCACAATTAAATTCGGGTTGAAATTAATTGAGGACATCGAAATAAAAGAAAGTGGGTGCCGTCTTATTGTTGGCGAAGTGCAATTCATTCACACCAAGGAGGAGTATATCGAAGAAGATGGACAATTGGATTTAGAAAAAGCCAATGATGTTTCTGTTACCGGTTTGAATCAATATTCATCAGTTAAAAAATTGACAAACATTCCTTACGCTCGAAAAGAAGACCTTCCTAATTTTAATCAAAAGAAGCGTCCAGACAATGTTGTTTTCGATGAAGAAAGTCAATCGTACAACGCTAACATTTTGCCTTACGGAACAAATATCGGAGCTCCAAGTATCAACCTTAGCAGCGTTTCTGTATGGAAAAGTCGAGGAATTAATAGTTTCAATCATGTTCTCAAAAGTAAAATTGAGGGAATTAAAGAGGAGTATGATACGCTTCTAAGAACTTATGAAATCAACGAATTGATCTACAGTTCCAAATACAGTTTTGAGCCGATAATTGGAGAGCTTTACCATTTATACGAGAAGGACAACACAGATGAAAATTTCTTGTCAATAGTTCCTCCGCACACATGGAAAAGAAAACACCTTGGCTCGTTTAAGTTGAACAGCGAAAAGGTGTGGAGTGAAATAAAAGATTAAGATGACAGATTTAAAGAAACAGATTCGCCCCGAAATTCCAAGTATTACAAAAACGGATAATTTCAACACAGAAGAAAAATTTCAAAATGAAGTTCTTCGTCCTATTATAAAGCTTCAACACGAGCTTATCGTATGCTATTTTGAGCATCATCTTGAACAGAACAAGATAAAGATGAATGAACTCAGTACCATTCAAAAAAAGGATTTAACTCGAAAATTATTTAAAGGAGACACACGACTTAAAACCGAATTGCGCGGCTTTATCATTGGGTTGTTTACGGTTGAAGAATACAAGGAATATTTGAGTTTGCCCTCGCAACTCAACAAAAGAATAAACAACATGATTCAACAGAGGGTTGATTCCTGCTATGTTTAAAGGAGACGTTGTTTTGAAGATTTCAAGCCGATGATCTGTCTTCTCGAAAAATTGAGTTTGATATGCACTACTTTATAGTGCATATCCTGTCATTTTAGGTCAATAAGAACTACTTTTATGTGCATATATACTAGTTAGCAAACGTTAAAAGATTACCATAAAAAAATGAAATACGTATTAACTTTCACACTACTAGCTTCGTTTACACAACTTAGTTACTCTCAGGAGCCACATTGGACCCCCCAACTATTAGAAACTACTGACGGAAAAAAAGTCAGTCGTTGGGAAGAACCTGCAAGTTTCAACTTACCATGGGTTTCGGTTGTCAAGATCAAGAAAAAGGAAGGTCTTTTTACTGTAACAATAGGTGAAGATGTTAATACCGAAGGAAATGACAGCACATATGTTGCTTATGTGAACAACCCAATAAAAGCTAAATATGATCAAATAGCAACTTTCAAATCAATATCTGAAGAAGATTCTGAAAAAGTAGATGCCCTTCAAGGACAGCATGTTGAAGTTGCCGAGGTTCGCATTAAAAAGGAGGTTGGAATTATTGTTAGATATGGTGACGATTATGAATTAAGCTATCTCGACTCAAAGCACTTGTTCCAATTGGTAGACTGGAAAAAGAACTCTGGTATTCACGTTCCTGTAATGATTGATGACAAATGGGGAATCTATGATTGGTATCAGCAGTGTTTTCTTTTTGAATGTGAATACACCTCAGTCGATGACCTGCCTAAAACAACAATTTCAAATGGTTTTAATGCATACTCTGCTGAGATCTTTAAGGCGTTTAACAAACTAAAGAAATGGGAAGAGATCGATGTTATTGATCTAGATAATGGAAATGGTGATGGTATATTCTTAGCTCAGAGTAAGGCCACGGACAAATTCGGAATGTACCAATACATTGATAAAGACAACATCATTGAGGCTGTACCAATGAAATATGATTCCTTGTATTACTTTTCTTGGAATGGAAACTTTACAGCCGTCTTCAACGAAGGAAAAGTAGGTATCTATCTATCCTATTGGACCTATGAAAAAGAAGCGAAGGAATCAGTACCCTGTATCTATGAAGACTATAAGAACTTTAACAGAGAAGAAGATAACACCAAGCTTCTTGCTGTAAAGAAAAATGGCAAATGGGGTTGGATTGATTGGCTTACAGGTGAAGAAAAATCAGACTTCAAGTACGAAACAACTAAGGACCTCCCCTACCCGTATTATGAGCAAAAATACTGGTTGGAGGAATAAAAAGGATTTGCTAACGTCCTATGCCCCAGCGCCGCTTTTACCTTCGGGAATTTCTCTTTTCCTGTGGAAAAAATCTTAATTTCAGGAAACCGACTTTGGTAAGCGCCGTTGCATAGCCTTGTTCGTTATATACCATTTAGGTGTTACCCGTCATTATTCGGCATAATTATTGGCAGTGTTTAGGTCAAAACTTCAACTTATGTTCCGTTCACTTAAACCTAGTTTTCTACTACTAGTTTCAATTTTAGTCATCTCATCTTGTAATAAAGATGAAATTGAGCCCTCAACTGAACCCTCCGTTCAATTAAGTTAATACACACTAGAAAACACAAATAGCATTGGTGTCCCTGTTAGTAATCCTACAGGAATTGCTTCTGATGGAACTAATTTCTGGATAATGTCTGGAGAACATAATGGAGATCAGCACGAATTGACATTTTATGATCCAACAACCTATACCATTATTGAACAGTTTACGTATAATAATCTCATCGAAGTTCTCGGTACTGGCGTTTATGGAATTACTTGGGATGGAATGAACGTTTGGATTTCGGTTTCAGGAAATACGAATAAACTGGTAAAAGTTGATCCACAGACTGGAGATATTATTCAAACATGGGCCAGCCCAACTTGGCTTGGACCATCGGACTTAGAATGGGATGGAGAGAATATTTGGATTGCATCCGGAACTGGACAAATCCATACTATGAATGCTATTAATGGAGGTTCTCAACTATTTCTTGACAATGTAGGCGCATCAAGTCGAGATTCAGGAATAGCTTTTCGCAACGGAAAGTTATGGGTAGGAAACTTGTTTAACAACGATATTGATATTTACAATGCTCTCGACGGCTCTTACCTAGGGGTTATTAAAAATGCCTTGAGTACTAATGGTAAATTATGTTTTCATAATGGACAATTAGCCGTTTTATCTTCTGGTGGTATTGCATTTTATGATGTTGTAGAATAAGCATTATAAGACGGTATATAGCAGCAGTAACCTTTGCACAACCCCTTCATCTTGACGAAAAGCGACCTCAATTAGGCCTTTCTTAGGGATGCTCTTTTATTCTTGTCTCGTTCTCATACTAAATTTTGATGATCATACAGAGCATCTTTGGAGCGCTAAACAGGTCAAAAAACAACATCAAAGAGGCTTTCACTTCTTCTACATTACTTTTTGCTGGTTTAGCAACAAATTTCAGGTACTTCTTCAATTTGTAAGCCGTCCCTGCCATTAGCATCACTTTGTTAGCCTATTTGTCCCTTCACTAACGTTTGGTCTTCAAAAGCAATACTTTTTCTTCTTGCATAACCCAAGATACAAAATATCGAAACTTGATTTATTTGGAATTATAAGAGGTTATTTACAACTTAGTTGTGCAACAGGCACACAACCTACACTCCATGCGGGTTTCCGCTTCGAGAGATTACTTATGTGTTAACAATACAATTTCTATCTTCGAGAAATCACGCGCGACTTGGAGCCATACTGTTCCTAGTCCCCGCCGTTATAAGAATGATGAAAATAGTAATTCCCATACTATTCATGCTGCTAACCTTTCAAGCGATAGGCCAACTTGACACTTTAGAAATGCACTATTATAGCAGTGAATATAAATTCAGAAGACATGTCGATCTTCGAATGGATGATCCAATTCAGAGATACATTTATACAGAAGGACCTAATAAAGGCCAAGAAATTGATACAGCCACAATTGCTAAAATTCAAATCTACATGAGTAATCCCGACATTCGTGAATGCTCACCATGTTGGAAAAAAACATTTGATCAAAACGGCCTTAATTATGAAGGTGAATACATTACGGATTGTTGCGTTGGATTATTCATTAATTACCATTCTAATGGATCAGTTTCAGAAAGTGGTCAGTACTTCTCACTTGAAGACATCATTGAGAATGAAGATAATGCATGTCGTCCAACTGGTATTTGGTTTTATTATGATGAACAAGGTAATTTAATTCGAGAAGTGAATTATTCAATTTTATACGACGATGAATAACTCTCAGAAGATCGTTTACATTAATAAAACACTTATAACAAAGGCTTAAAAAGCATACGGGGCTTATGCTTCGGAAGATAACTTATGGGTAAAAAACTATTCCTATCTTCGGAAAACAAGTTTTAGTTAGAAGTCCGTACGACTTTCTAGCCCTGAACGTTATGTACAATCTGGAAGCATCATCGCGGCTGGAGCAGTTTTATTAGAAGGCACCCGAGTCGAATCCGGAAGCATTTACGCAGGAGCTCCTGCCAAAAAAGTGAAAGACATATACCCTGAATTATTTGAAGGTGAGGTAATGCACGTTGCCGCTAATTATTTGAATTACGCTGGTTGATTTAAAGAGTGATCGCAACATAACAAAAACTTAATTTCTGCTTTATCTAGATGTTCCAATGAATAACGAAATTTGCAAATTAATTACGTAATGCTATGATCAAAACAATTCTCAGCTCTATTACTTTTCTTATCCTTTGTTATTCATCGTTTGCTGAAAATCAGCACTATACACTGGCATTTCGCAATGACCCTGCAACAACTGTTGTTATTGGATGGAGCGGTGACAGCGGAACGATACATTATGGACTTGCAGATTTCGGTACGAACTATAATAGCTACCCCTATAGTCATGGAACAGATAGAACAGGAGGAGCTCATAACATAACGCGTCATTTTGCGAGACTTACAGGATTGAACCCAAATACCATTTATTATTTCGTTATTCATGATGATGTGGGGCAAACAAGCCAACGCTACTATTTTAGAACATTATCTGACGATACTGATGATCCGGTTTCATTTATTTCAGGCGGAGATACTCGAGATGGATTTTCGCTACTCGGAATCTATACAGAAAACTGTCCAAGTGGAGATTGTCTCGAAAAAAGAAGGGATGGAAATAAACTGGCAGCAAAGATTCGCCCTGATTTCATCGCATTTACGGGTGATTTCGTAATGAATCAAATCACTTCAAACACGCAGAACGAATGGACCACGTGGCTCAACGACTGGCAATTGACGATCACGCAGGACGGCCGAATGTTTCCGGTTACCTTCTCCCGTGGGAATCATGAAGATATGTTCGATGTTCACGAAATGTTTGACATTCCATTTGATGAATACTACTCACTCACAATTAACGGTGGTTTGTTACGGTTGTACATGCTGAATTCAGAATTGAACGCCTGCAATGATATAGGGCAATTGAACTGGCTCACCAATGATCTTCAGTTAAACACCGGAACAGCAACTGATCCGTGCTGGAAATTTGCCACCTATCACGTCCCTACACTTGCAATTGGTAAGGATGGAGACCTTGCACAGGATCAAATGGATTGTTGGGTCCCCCTATTTGAACAGCATAAGGTTCGATTGGTGATGGAGTCAGATTCGCACAGTACCAAGTGGACCTATCCCTGCCAGGGAAACCAATCAGGAGATGATTTTGAAATCGCTACTCCCGAGGATGGAATTGTATATATAGGAGAAGGACAATGGGGGGCACCGCATCGCGATATTTATTACACCGGAGCTAGTGCAAAACCTTTCGTTCGAAATGCAGGAACCTTCGACAATTTCTTCTTCATTCGTGTGACAAAAACTGAAACAACTATTCAATGCGTGAAGTTCGAAAATGTCAACGGAGTATTCTCTATTCTGGACGATGAACTAGGAACCGGATTACCGTCAAATGCGGTTCTCTGGAATCCATCCAATGGAAATGAAATCGTCATTACGAAACCTATTGATACGGGGTCTCTTGATGAACATGCGGATCTAACGACAAAAGTCTACCCTACTGTAATTGATGACGAAGTAACAATTGAGTTCGGAAATACGGTTGATGATGCAACAATCGAGATCTATAATAGCCTCGGTAAAATCTGTTATTCAAAGAAAATTGAAAATGCAGACACTCATACACTTCATTTAGAAGGAGAATGCAAAGGTGTCGGCTTTATCTACATCAAACTTCCTTTCGGTGTTGTTGAGGCACACAGAGTTATAATTAGCGATTAGGCGCAACAGTGCATATTTATAGAAAAAAATATTAAACTGAATTAAACGCTCTCGAAACTTAACATAAAATTTTGCTCGCAAAAAAGCAGAATATGAACCATATGTTAACAAAGGTTCATCCAATGACCAAATTCATTTTTCCTCAGAGAAACACAGTATTTCGATTTTTGTACAGTTAAACGTAAACGGCATTTCTGATCGATTCAAAATGAAAGTTCAGACATGCATATTTCAGTAAAACACAACCAATACAACAACAAATGATCAAAAGAATTTATTTCATCCTTTCCTTAGCTTTTTGCGCAAATGCAGTAGCTCAATGCGACTCAGTTCAAGTAGGTAACGATATGACTGTTTCATCAGACATTCTGATCAGTGGAACATATGTCATTGACGGCACATTTACAATTCAATCAGGTGTAACTGTGTTTGTAACACCACATACTACGAACGGATGTGGAGAACTAAAAATCTACGCTGACGAAATCATTATCAATGGGACGATTAATGGTAATTACGCTGGTTTTGGCGGTGGAGCCGGAGGATTTAAAGGTCAATCGGTAAGCAGTATTACAGGTCACTCTACTTCGCTGACGACATGTGGCGACTCAGGGACTGAAGGACATATCAGCATTGAAGGTGGTATGGCAGGTGAAGACGGTGAAGGTTCAGGAGGTGGATTCGCCGGAGCGGATGGTCAGGATGGTAGCGGTTCGAAACAATATTGCGGAAACTTTGGTGATGAAGCCGGCTTGATTGGAGGTGCTGGTGGTGCAGGTGGAGGAGCTGGAGGATCATACGGAGGCACAGGTGCCCCAGGTTCAAATGGAGGTAACGGAACTAATATGGCAACTGTTTCTGACCTGGATATAGAGGATTCTTATGGTGCGACTCTGGGAACTGGTGGAACTGGCGGAAACCAGGGCAGTGCATACGGTACTCTATCGGGAAGAGATATTCAACTTGGATCCGGAGGAGCAGGAGCAGGCGGCGGTGGAAGATCTTTCTACCTCGGTTCGGATGGCTTTAATGGGGGGGCCGGAGGTGGGCTCATATTCCTACACGCAACCGGAGATGTAACCATCGATGGTACAATTTCCGTTGATGGTCAGGATGGTACATTTGGCGGTAATGGTGGTTCTGGTGATGCAACAGATGACTGCTGCTCCGACGGTTGCAATGGATGTGATGAACGCACATTCTCTTGTGGATCTGGTCCCGGTGCTGGTTCAGGTGGAGGTTCCGGAGGTGGAATATTCATCGAGTGCCTTGGATTAGCTGATATCCAAGGAACACTTTCGGCACAAGGCGGGGCCGGTGGTGGATCCGGTCAGGTAGGAAATGGTGCAACATGCGATTACGGAGGAGGTGGATTCTGCTCTTCGAACAGCATGTCAACTTCTAATAGTGATATTGCCGGTGAAGGAGGTGCCGGCGGCGGGGGAAGAATCAAAACCTATGTATCGGATTGTGCTCAACCAAACCTTGCTCCTTCCGTTGATGTTAACGGAGGAACAGGAAGTAACAGCGGATCGGATGGAAATTATGCAGAAATCTGTGGATATGTGGGAATAGAACACTTATCGGAATCATTCCTTTGGTCCGTATATCCGAATCCATTCAATGAATTGGTCAACTTACATCTGCCAGAAACGGTAAATGCTAATACTCCAGCGCAGATCGTAGTCATCGATGCACTTGGAAAAGTTGTATCGCAATACTCGTTTGAACAAACAATAAACACTATCAACCTAAACCACCTTAACAAAGGAATCTACTTCATACAGATTCAACACAACGGTCTGCAGGACATTCGTAAAATCAGCAAGCAATGAAACAATTATTGACACCCTTATTTGTACTGTGCTTTTTGAGCACTCAGGCGCAAACAAGCATCACTCCACTAGATTGTGTAGATCACTTTTATCATGGAGTCGCATCAGGTGACCCGCTCTCGGATCGGGTTATTATATGGACGCGCATCACTCCCGACGATTTTAGTACTCCTGCGTTGGTCAGCTATAAAATGGCGCTGGATACAGCAATGACAACGGTTGTTGCACAAGGAAGCATGATCACAGACAACACACGGGACTATACCGTGAAATTTGATGTTGATGGATTATCCCCTGACACCTACTACTATTACGAGTTCTCAGGTTTAGGAAGCCAAAGTGTCCGGGGAAGAACCAAGACGACCCCGCTCGGTTCAGTGGACAGTTTGCGCTTCGCTGTTGTCTCCTGCGCAAATCTTGAAGCAGGCTATTTCAATGTTTACGAGGTAGTTTCTCAACGAAATGATGTCGACGCTGTGCTAATGTTGGGTGATTACATTTATGAGTACGAAGAAGGTGGATATAGTCAGGATACCGGGTTGGATCGCATCTTTGACCCGACGCATGAAACGATCGCTTTGGATGACTATCGCATGCGTTATTCGGTGTATCATATGGATAAATCTCTTCAGAAATTACATCAAAACTACCCTTGGATCTGTGTTTGGGACGACCATGAATCTGCGAATGACTCATATACCGACGGTGCTGAAAATCATAATTTAGGAGAAGGATTATGGTCCGATCGAAAACTGGAGGCCCAAAAAGCCTATTTCGAGTGGCTGCCTATTCGACCTAAAGCGGAAAACAACTACGAAATCTACCGAAAATTTGAGTACGGAAACCTGCTCGATCTATTTATGGTGGACACGCGTCTACATGGTAGAGATGAACAAGGAGTGAATGAGAGCGACCCAAATCGAACAATGTTGGGAACTGATCAGTACCAATGGTTAACAAACGAGCTAACTACAAGCTCAGCACAATGGAAGGTACTCGGTAATCAGGTAATCTTTGCTCCTATAACAGTATTTGGAATTCCAATTAATGGGGATGCATGGGATGGTTACCCTGCTGAACGTGACAATGTATTGCAGCACATTAACACGAATAACATTGAAAATTTCACAGTAATAACAGGCGACGTTCACACAAGCTGGGCGTTCAATTTGGAAGATAATGGAGATCACCTCGGAGTTGAATTTGTAACTCCTAGTGTAACTTCACCGGGAGCGCCATTTAATGGTGGTGGAATCCTGACGATTGAAAACCCCCACATTAAATTTGTTGAGCTTACGAAACATGGGTTCTTTATTCTGGATCTGAACCAGCAACGAATTCAAGCCGATTGGTTCTTCGTAGATCAAATTAATCAGGTGAACACCAATTATTCATGGGTAAAGTCCTTATACAGTAATTCAGGCGACATGCAGTTGAACGAAACAACCTCGGCAAGTTTACCTTCTTCAAAATACGATGTGGTTTTAGCTCCGGAATGTCCGAGAATTGTTCAGGACGTTAACGAAATTGCCGAATTTCAAGATGTTGAACTAATAGGACTCTACCCTAACCCCGCCGGAAATAAGATTAACGTTCACTTCGCAGCTGTGAGTGATATAGATCATTTCATCACTGTTTACGATCTAAATGGAAGAGTTTTGATTCGGCAACAAGCGAAGGCAAACGCAATGAACTCAACGATTGCGATTCTCGATATAACCGATTTGAGTCAAGGTACGTATATCATCGAATTGAGTAACCCAAGAAGCGTCACGTCATCACGCTTTGTAAAGTACTAATCAGCCCCCTGATCAACTGAGAGAACCGAACATTCTTGCGCATCAAATTAAGCATAAGCCAGAGCGGAAGTAACGCATAAGGTAAGCGGTAGACCATTCCGGCAAAACCAGCAACCACCTCAGTGAACTCTGCTCCAATCTCAAGGGGAAATACAAATCTTGCCAAGGAGGTAAGCACTCCCCATACGATTAGGTAAACGAGTGCTATTTGCTGAAGCCGTTCATTCTTAAAGAACAGTAGAAGCGCAAAAACAACATCCAAAACACCAATCCAGAATAGAAAAACATAGGACTGCTGAACGGACAGTACGAGTGTGCTCTTGGTCATAAGAATGAAGGAACCGGGAACATAGTGAACCCCCAAGGCAAACATAGCGTGACCAATAAATGTCAGCGCCACTATCATCTTCATGATGCGTCGCATGTTTTTTTCTTCAGTCAGTCTTCTGAGCTCCTTTAGCAAAACCAGAGGAAGAAGAATCTTTGTCGCAAATTCAACCAATTGTTCCTCGACATATCCAGCTTCAATAAATTTGCAGATGCTGTTTATCACGATTATAGAAAAGGGAACAAGCAACAAGAATGCCGGATTCGCAACCTTCTGACTGGTAATGAACGGCAGAAATCCGGAAAAAATAAGTGTGAGTCCGAATAAGGAGCTTATTTCGTTGAAACCAATTACATCGTAAGGCTGCTGCACCAGTAAGTGATGCATCCCCATTCCCAGAAACAATAGCGAACAGGAAATTTTCAAAAACGAACGTGTTGCACTCCTATTCATTGGTGTTGGCTGGGAAAAAATCAATTTCAAAATAAATCTGCTCAAACGGCTCTTTGGGCTTGAGCTCCAGAATGGCTTCTTATAAAGCGTATCCAAAGGGCTGTGCACCCTTATTCGATCAATCTTTGCAACGTGTAAATAGCGCGTCGTTGCCTCGATATGTGAATGTCCCAAAAGTTCCTTGATGGTCACAATATCTAATCCATCTTCAAGTAAATGTGTCGCATAGCGGTGGCGAAGTGTATGCACCGATGCTTCTTTATTTATTTTGGTCACTTTCATTGCCCGACGAAAAGACTGCTGTATTGATCCTGTTTGTCCCTGCGCTATCGCTTGGTCTTCGAAAGTATACTTTCTCTCCTTTTGTTTTTCCATTGAATAAACATACCGAAGGCTTGCTGCTAATTACATATTCTCGCAAGCCTATCAAGATGTAATCACTTAAAATCACGGACCTACTTTTATTCCCTTTTGAATTACGAATCTACAGTTGCATGTGATCCGAATCGATGTCTGTGATCTTTAAATTACACAGTTCACTAATCCGTAGCCCTGCCGAATAAATTAAAGCCAAAATGACACGGTATTTTAGACTTTTAGGAGCCAGGAACAATCGCTTGAGTTCCTCTTTTGAAAACACAACAATTATTTTTTTTGCGTTACGAATTACTGGAAGTTCTATTCGCTTGTCATCCATATCGTACAAGCGATAGCAAAACGAAGGCCTTAAACGGTGTGTTTAAAATAGGTGGAACTCGCCTGTTTTTCTTCTACTAAAGCATGTAGAAACTCATTTACTTCTTCTGGCTCCAGCTCCAATAATGACTTTTTCCAATACAAACTTAACTTGGCCACCGCTCGACCGTAGCAGAACAGTGTACTTGAAGAGTACCCACCAATAACCATTTTTTGCTCGAACTTTTTATACTATTCAATGAAATTTGGAACTTCTCGTTTGGCCTGCTCGATTATTGTTTTAGCAGAATCTGAACCTAGACATTGTTTTGTAGTTTTACTCATATGAATTTTATGAGCATATACGAGAGGGGGTTTCGCGTATCTTTAGCTACCGAAGGTTGAGTTCAACAGCACGTAAAAATCATACGAGCTCAATACTTTTTGTTCATCCTTAATCCTGAAAAATCCTTACTATCTTTGAAAAAACAAATCGTGGTGTAAAGTCCATAGGTGTTGCGAAACGTTATATCTAAGTAAAAACAAAAGAATGAATAGAATTCATCATATAGAAAATGAGATTTCAGAATTAAGAAATCAATTACAGAATCATAAACTTTATAAAAACTTAAAGACCATAGATGACATCAGGGTTTTTATGGAGAATCACGTATTTGCTGTTTGGGACTTTATGTCACTTTTAAAATGCCTTCAAATAGAATTGACAAATGTTCAAACTCCTTGGATCCCATCTAAAAACCCGACTCTTACTAGATTCATAAATGAAATCGTACACGGAGAAGAAAGTGACATCAATGAATTAGGAGAACCTAAAAGTCATTTTGAAATGTATTTGGATGCAATGACTCAAGCCAATGGAAAAACAAACG